>NZ_JBEYBS010000001.1:0-451695 GCF_040632375.1 Streptomyces sp. NPDC019396
TCTTCAAAGGAACCTCGACCATCCGAAACCGGATGGACGGGGTATCAACTAATCTGGCGTTGATTTTTGGCACGCTGTTGAGTTCTCAAGGAACGGACGCTTCCTTTGTACTCACCCTCTCGGGCTTTCCTCCGGGCGCTTCCCTTCGTGTTTCCAACCCTACCAGATTCATTTTCCGTTCCGTTCCCGGTTCGGATTCTGTTTCCAGTGGCCGTTGGAGGGCCTTTGCCTTTCGGCGTGTTCACTACGTTAGCCGATTTCCCTGGTAGCTCATAATCGAGCTATTCGGATTGAATTTCGGCATGCCGAAATCACACCCGGGTCCGGGTTGTCGTAGGTAGTGGATGGCCGCTTCGGGGGCTGTAGAACAGCAGTCCCCGTTCAGGCGGCTCGGGCTACGTTAGGCGTCTCGAAACACGGAGTCAAGTTGACCTACGGCGTGGCGCATGAGGCCGGTAGGGGCTCACGGTGGGATCGCCGTCGATCCAGTAGCGCCATGGATGAGTGCCGCCTTCGCCGCCCACTCCCGTACGCGGACCGTTGCGTACCTGGTCAGAACTGACGGGCCGCCCGGTGAGGATGCTGAGTGGCGCGCCTGGTCCGCGGCAGACGTCGGTGCCGTCGAGGGCCCGGTCGATGCCGAGGGCTGTGGCCAGCCGAGCCGGTCCTTTGGCCAGTTCCTTGTCATTGCGGGCTGAGATTCGACGTTTGCGGGCCAGTTCGTTGCCCACATGGATCTCGCCCGCACGCAGCAGGACTCCACTCGCGGTGCCTTCGGGACCGCACACCAGGTTGAGGCAGTGCCACATGCCGTAGGTGAAGTACACGTACGCGTGTCCGGGCGGACCGAACATCACTGCGTTCCGGGCCGTGCGGCCCCGGTAGGCGTGCGAGCCCGGGTCGGCCTCGCCGGCGTAGGCCTCCACCTCCGTCAACCGGAGCTCGATCGGGCCGTCGTCCGTCTGTCGTACCAGCGTGCGGCCCAGGAGATCGGGGGCCACATCGAGCACCGGGCGGTCGAAGAAGCGTCGGGGCAGCGGCGTACGGTCGGAGCTCTCGGGCATGGCGTCCGAGGGTACCCGTCCGCAACGTCCCGGGAACCGGCTACGGTCGTCGCGCGTAAGTAGAGGTCAGGACCAAGGGAGGTAGGAGCATGGGCTTCAAGAGGCTGCTCGCGAGTCTGGGCGCCGGTGGGGCGTCAGTGGAGACCGAGCTGACGGAGGCGAACGTCGTCCCCGGTGGTGTCGTGCAGGGCGAGGTGCGGATCCAGGGTGGTTCCGTCGACCAGCAGATCGAGGGGCTGTCCGTCGGTCTCCAGGCGCGCGTCGAGGTCGAGGGCGGTGACCAGGAGCTCAAGCAGGACATCGAGTTCTCCAAGCAGCGGCTCGGCGGTGCCTTCGAGCTCAAGGCCGGCGCGATGCACGTGGTGCCGTTCGGGCTCGAGATCCCCTGGGAGACGCCGGTCACCACGATCGCGGGGCAGCAGCTGCGCGGGATGAACATCGGTGTGACCACGGAACTGGAGATCGCGCGTGCCGTGGACTCCGGTGACCTGGACCCGATCCATGTCCACCCGCTGCCGGCCCAGCAGGCGATCCTCGACGCGTTCATCCAGCTCGGCTTCCGCTTCAAGAGCGCGGACATGGAGCGGGGCCACATCCGTGGGACGCGCCAGCGGCTGCCGTTCTACCAGGAGATCGAGTTCTTCCCGCCGCAGCAGTACCGGGGGCTGAACCAGGTCGAGCTGACGTTCATCGCCGACGGCCGCGAGATGGATGTGGTGCTGGAGATGGACAAGAAGCCGGGGCTCTTCAGTGAGGGCAGCGACTCCTTCCGCTCGTTCCAGGTAGACCTGCACAACTTCCAGGGGACGGATTACTCCGCCTACCTGAACCAGTGGCTCGCTGATGTCGGCGGTCGCCGCAACTGGTTCTAGGCTCGGGTCCGTAAGCGCGGAAACGCGCAGGAACGCCTATTCGGAGGTTCAGACGTGACCGAGGCGAAGAGGGCTCCACTGCCTCATGACTTCCATCCGCCGGTGCCGTCGTTCACCGTGACGAGTCCCGATGTCGAGCCCGGAGGCTTCCTGAAGGACGCCCAGGTCCACTCTGGTGGCAACACCTCGCCGGGGCTGCGGTGGGAGGGCTTCCCCGCGGAGACGAAGAGCTTCGCGGTGACGTGCTTCGATCCGGACGCACCGACGGGCAGCGGGTTCTGGCACTGGGTCCTGTTCGACATCCCGGCATCGGTGACGGAGCTGCCCGCCGGTGCGGGCGGCGGGAAGTTCGAAGGCCTGCCCGACGGCGCGGTCCATGTCCGCAACGACTACGGGTCGAAGGACTTCGGCGGGGCCGCTCCGCCGCCCGGGGACGGGCCGCACCGCTATGTGTTCACGGTGTACGCCGTGGACCAGGAGAAGCTCGGCCCGGGCGACGAGGTGTCGCCGGCGGTCGTGGGCTTCAATCTGCGGTTCCACGCGCTGGCGCGCGCCCAGCTCATCGGGGAGTACGAGGACAAGGGCTTGTGAGCAGCCCGAGCTGCTGCTCAGGCTTCGCCTGTTGTTTGCCCGCTCCTGGTCTTGGAAGAGATCAGGAGCGGGCATCTTTCGTTGTGCGCGGATATTGCGTTGTCCATCGCGGCGTGCCCGGCCAGAGTTGATCCCAGCCCAGAGCTCGCCACAAGGGCCGGGCCGGCACATGGGAGGCGGGGCACAATGCGGGACACGCTGGTACTGAATGCGAGCTTCGAGCCGCTGTCGACGGTGACGCTCAACCGTGCGGTGGTGCTGGTGCTGCAGGACAAGGCCGTCGTCGAGCAGGCCCACCCCGCGCTCCGTGTACGCGCCGCAGCGGTGGAGCTGCCGGTGCCCCGGGTGATCCGGCTGTGCAGATACGTACGGGTGCCGTTCCGAAGACAGGCGCCGTGGTCGCGGAGGGGTGTGCTGGTCAGGGACCAGAACCGGTGCGCGTACTGCGGCAAGCGGGCGACGACCGTGGACCATGTGGTGCCGCGGGCGCAGGGTGGGGTGGACAGCTGGCTGAACACGGTGGCGTCCTGTGCCGAGGACAACCACCGCAAGGCGGACCGTACTCCCGAGCAGGCCGGTATGCCGCTGCTGCACGAGCCCTTCGAGCCGACGCCGGCGGACGCGATGCTGCTGACGCTGCGGGCGGGTGAGCGCGCGGAGCTGCCGGAGTGGCTGGCGCGGAACGCGTCGCAGCCACCCTCCCGGACCGCGGCCTGAGCATTGGCGTAGGGGCTGTGGTGCCACGAGAGCCCGCCTCCGGAAGGAGGCGGGCTCTCGTGTGCCGTCAGCGCAGCAGTAGCAGAACGATGGCGGTCGTACCGACGATGACGATCACGGTGCGAAGCGCCACGGGCGACAGCCTCCGGCCGACGGTGGCGCCGATCTGACCGCCGATGGTGGAGCCGACCGCGATCAGCAGGGCGGCCGTCCAGTCGATGTCCGCGGCGAACACGAAGAAGAGGGCGGCGACGCTGTTGACGATCGCGGCGAGGACGTTCTTGACGGCGTTGAGGCGCTGGAGGGTTTCATCGAGCAGGATGCCCATCAGGGACAGGTAGATGATCCCCTGGGCCGCGGTGAAGTAGCCGCCGTAGACGCTGGCCAGCATCAGGGCGATGAGGAGGAGCGGGCCTCCGTCGGGGTGCGGTTGCGCGGTGGCGACCCGTTCCCGGCGGCGCTGGACGGCTGCGGAGATCCGGGGCTGGAGGATCACCAGGACGAGGGCGAGCGCGACGAGGACGGGGACAATCGTCTCGAAGGCGGTGGACGGCAACAGGAGCAGGAGCATCGCTCCGCCGAGCCCGCCGATGAGTGAGGCGAGTCCGAGACGGAGCACTCGGCGGCGCTGTCCGGTGAGTTCCTCGCGGTAGCCGATGGCTCCGCTGATCGATCCTGGTATGAGTCCGATTGCGTTCGAGACGGTCGCGGTGACCGGGGGCAGTCCGGTGGCCAGCAGGACCGGGAACGTGATGAGCGTTCCCGAGCCGACGATCGTGTTGATGGTGCCTGCCGCCGTACCGGCCGCGAAGACCGCGAGTGCTTCCCAGATGGACAAAGCCATCTCCTCACATGATCAGTGTGTCGCCTCCCCGCCGTGAAGGTCGAGGGGCCGAACCGATCATGCCCGACCGCGTGTATGTGTCAATCGATCGGCGGCTGCTCGCGTCGCTCGGTGCCGCTCTGCGGCGGGATGTTGCCGCTGCCGCCGCCGTGGTTGCTGTTGCCGGAGAACGAGCCGCCGAAGCTGCCGATCGCACCGGAGAGGCCCTTGAGTGCGTCGCCGATCTCGCTGGGCACGATCCAGAGCTTGTTGGCGTCGCCCTCGGCGATCTTCGGCAGCATCTGGAGGTACTGGTAAGAGAGCAGCTTCTGGTCGGGGTCTCCCGCGTGGATGGACTCGAAGACGGTGCGGATCGCCTGTGCCTCGCCCTCGGCGCGCAGGGCGGCGGCCTTGGCCTCGCCTTCGGCGCGCAGGATCGCGGACTGCTTCTCACCCTCGGCGGTGAGGATCTGCGACTGGCGGATGCCTTCCGCGGTGAGGATCGCCGCGCGCTTGTCCCGGTCGGCGCGCATCTGCTTCTCCATCGAGTCCTGGATGGAGGTCGGGGGTTCGATGGCCTTGAGCTCGACGCGGTTGACGCGGATGCCCCACTTGCCGGTGGCCTCGTCGAGGACCCCGCGCAGAGCCGCGTTGATCTCCTCGCGCGAGGTCAGGGTCCTCTCGAGGTCCATGCCGCCGATGATGTTGCGCAGTGTGGTGACGGTGAGCTGCTCGATCGCCTGGATGTAGCTGGCGACTTCGTAGGTCGCGGCCCTGGCGTCAGTCACCTGGTAGTAGATGACGGTGTCGATGTTGACGACGAGGTTGTCCTGGGTGATCACCGGCTGAGGCGGGAAGGGGACGACCTGTTCACGGAGGTCGATCCGGTTGCGGATCGAGTCGATGAACGGCACGACGATGTTCAGGCCCGCGTTGAGGGTGCGGGTGTAGCGGCCGAAACGTTCGACGATGGCGGCACTGGCCTGCGGGATGACCTGGATCGTCTTGATCAGGGCGATGAAGACAAGCACCACCAGAATGACCAGGACGATGATGATCGATGGCATCGTGCTCCCCGTGCCCTTCGCTGCCGGATGATTCTGATGATCGAGTTTCCCAGACCGCGGGCGGTGATGGGACCCGTTCCGTCACATGATGATGACGCGTGGTCAGATGACCACGGCGGTGGCACCGTCGATCTCGACCACGTCGACCTGCTCGCCCGGTTCGAAGGCGCGCTCCGTGTCCAGGGAGCGTGCCGACCAGACCTCTCCCCCGAGCTTGATGCGGCCGCCGCCGCCGTCGACCCTTTCCAGAACGACTGCTTGACGGCCTCTCAACGCGTCGATGCCAGTGGCCAGTTGAGGCCGCTGCGAGCCGTGGCGGGCCGCGATGGGGCGTACGACCGCGATGAGCGCGACCGACACCGCGGCGAACACGATCACTTGAGCGACCACGCCGAAGCCGAGGGCCGCGGTGACGGCTCCCGCGACGGCGCCGGCGGAGAGCATGCCGAATTCGGGCATGGCGGTGAGCACCAGCGGGATGCCGAGCCCCACCGCTGCGATCAGCCACCACACCCATGCGTCGATGTCCACACAGGCATGGTAGGTCCGTGGCCGCCGCTAAGACAGAGCGCGCGGGCCGGGCTGCCGGGGCCCAACTGGTTTCACTGGCCGAGCGGGAGGCCCTGGGCGCTCCAGCGCTCGCCGTTGCGCTCCACGATGAGGGGCAGGCCGAAGCAGCGGGAGAGGTTGCGGGAGGTCAGCTCGGTCTCCACGGGACCGGCGGCGACCACCTTGCCCTGACGGATCATCATGACGTGGGTGAACCCGGGGGCGATCTCCTCGACGTGATGGGTCACCATGATCATGGACGGTGCCAGGGGGTCGCGGGCGAGGCGGCCGAGCCGGCGCACCAGGTCCTCACGGCCGCCGAGGTCGAGTCCCGCGGCGGGCTCGTCGAGCAGCAGCAGCTCGGGGTCGGTCATCAGGGCGCGGGCGATGAGGGTGCGCTTGCGCTCGCCCTCTGAGAGGGTGCCGAACCTGCGGTCCAGGTACTCCGACATGCCGAGGCGGTCGAGGAAGGCGCGGGCGCGCTGCTCGTCGACGGCGTCGTAGTCCTCGTGCCAGGTGGCGGTCATGCCGTAGGCGGCGGTGAGCACGGTCTGGAGGACGGTCTGGCGCTTGGGAAGCTTTTCGGCCATGGCGATGCCTGCCATGCCGATACGCGGGCGGAGTTCGAATACGTCGATCTTGCCGAGCTCGTCACCGAGGATGGTGGTGGTGCCGGTGGTGGGGAAGAGGTAGCTGGAGGCGATGTTGAGCAGGGTCGTCTTGCCGGCGCCGTTGGGGCCGAGGATCACCCAGCGCTCGCCTTCCTTGACCGACCAGGAGACGTCGTCCACCAGAGCGCGTCCGTCGCGGACCACGGATACGTCCACCAGCTCCAGTACATCGCTCATGAGCGCGTTGTCTCCCCATGCAATCGTCGAGAGGTCCCGGGAGTCCGGTGTGCCTGCGGGCGTGGCTCCCAGGGGAAAACCTACGCCACCAGCCGGGTGCCCCGATGGCCCGGTCCGGTACCTAGGCTGGGTCCATGCTTTCGGAACCACGCTCAGGACGGCTGGCCGCATGGGGAAATGCCCTGTTGGCCGGTTTTGTATCACCCGATGACGCGGTGCTCGCGATCGTCGGGGAGGACGCGGTGCATCGTGTGGAGGGGCTACCGGACGAGCCGGGGCCGGTCGGGCTCAGTCTCGCACTGGGGCGGCTGCGGGGGCTCGGTGTGACGGGTTTCCGGGTCGCGCTGCCCGCGCCCGGACATCCGCTCGGGCTCAGCGGCCCGCCGGTGTTCAACGCACGGGCCCTCGATGCGGAGGAGGCGGTCGTCGGCCACGGGGCGGCGTACGGGCTCGTTCCGGACGTGCACGAGGTGGGGCCCGCCGGGGATGTGCATGTGCGGGTGGTCTGGCACTGCCTCGAGGTGCGGGATGCCCCGCCTGCGGATGTGCCCTCGCTCGGGGAGGCCGAGCGTGAGCTGGCGGAGGCGATGCGGGACGCCACGGCGGTGCTGTCGCGGCTCGATGTGGCGGGGTCAGGTCCGGCGGCCGAAGCGGCGCTCGACGCGTACCGGGCACGGGCCGAGGCGGGCGCGGGGCGGGATGTGCTGGCGCCGGGGTATCCGCCGCGTGCGGTGCGGGTGCTCGAGCTGGCACAGCGGGTCGGGCTGCTGGTGTCGCTCGCGTACGAGAACGGGCACGGCGGCGCTGTGAGCGCGTCGGAGATGGCGGCACGGGGTGCGGCACTGCGGCCGGTGGAGCGGGTGGCGCGGCGTGCCCAGGTGGCCGCGTACAACGCGTACGTGGAGGAGCAGGAGCGCCGCGAGTAGCCGTAGGGCCATGTCGGCGGGCGACCCGAAGGGCCGCGGGGACTGCGCGACCAGTCACAGCGGGCCCTCCCCCTGCTCTCGCGGGGAGGGCCCCGAGTGACACACCGGACTTGCGGCGGTTGGTCAGCCGTTGACACCCATGTTGCCGAAGGCCGGGTTGAGCGCACCGATGACGTTGACGGTGTTGCCGACGACGTTGACCGGGACGTGGACCGGGACCTGGACCAGGTTGCCGGAGCCGACGCCCGGGGAGTTGACGGCGCTGCCGTCCGCGTGCGCGCTGGTCGCGGACGCGGCACCGGCGCCGGCTGCGAGCAGCCCACCGGCGACCATGGTGACGGCGACGGCCTTCTTGAGGTTCTTCACTTCAGCTTCCTCCTGGTCACGGACTGCGGTGGTCACCGCAGCACGTACTGGAGAACGCCCGTCAGACCCATCCGGATACGCCATGTGGGCGACATACACACGACGGTATGAATCTCAGACCGGCGGGCAACCGTCCTGGGGGCAGGCTCCACCGACCTGCTGAAACGTTCTGATCAGCCGCTGAGGCCATGGCGAACGGCCCAGAGCGCCGCCTGCGTACGGTCCGCCAGATCCAGCTTCATCAGAATGTTCGACACATGGGTCTTCACCGTCTTCTCGGAGAGGACCAGAGCGCGGGCTATCTCGCGGTTGGAGCGGCCGTCGGCGATCAGCCCCAGCACCTCGCGCTCGCGCTCGGTGAGCGAGGTGCCCCTCCCCTGCCCGGTGCCGGGCTCGTCCTCCGAGAGCAGCGCGTCGGCCACCTCGGACTGGAGCAGCACATGGCCCGCGTGCACGGAGCGGATCGCGCCGGCGAGGGCGTCCGGATCCACGTCCTTGTACACATACCCGGAGGCGCCCGCGCGGAGCGCAGGGACGACGGTGCGACGTTCCGTGAAGCTCGTGACCACCAGCACCTTCGCCGGGTTGTCGAGGGCTCGCAGCCGGCGCAGGGCCTCGATCCCGTCCATACCGGGCATCTTCACGTCCATGAGCACGACATCAGGACCGAGCTCCTCGGCTTGCGCCACACCCTCGGCTCCATCGGCGGCCTCCCCCACCACTTCGATGTCGTCCTGCACTTCGAGGAAGGTGCGCAAGCCCCGCCGGACGACCTGGTGATCGTCCACGAGCAGCACGCGGATTCCCTTGTCACCCACCGGGGACCTCCATCTCGATCGTGGTGCCCTCACCGGGCGCCGATTCCACCGTGAGTGTGCCGCCGACTCCACCGGCCCGGTCACGCATCGAGACCAGGCCGAGGTGCCGCCCCGCCCTGCGCACCGAAGCTGGTTCGAAGCCCTTGCCGTCGTCCCTGACGCTGAGGACCGCGCCCTGTCCTCTGCGGCCCAGACTGACCGCGACCAACCCCGCGCCCGAGTGCCGGAGCGCGTTGTGCAGGGCTTCCTGGGCGACCCGTAGGAGGGCTTCCTCCTGGGCCGCGGGCAGGGCGCGCACTCCCACGGCGTCGAAGGTGACGCGGGCGGTGTGGGCGCGGTCGAGCACCTGGATCTGCGTACGGAGGGTGTTGACGAGCCCGTCCTCGTCGAGGGCCGCGGGGCGCAGCTCGACGACCGCCGCCCGCAGTTCGTCGGTGGCTTCGGCGGCGAGCAGGGCGACCTGCTGGAGTTCTCCCTTGGCCCGCACGGGATCACGGTCCACCAGCGCGGCCGCGGCCTGGGCGGTCAGCCGCAGCGAGAACAGCTTCTGGCTGACCGCGTCATGCAGCTCATGGGCCAGGCGGGAGCGCTCCTCGGCGATCGTGAGCTCACGGCTGCGCTCATAGAGCCGGGCGTTGACGAGGGCAATCGCGGCGTGCTGGGCGAGGATCGAGAGCAGCTCCTCGTCCTCCTCGGTGAAACCGCAGGTCCCCCCGCGGTCGCCGCGGGGCTTGGGGCACCGCTTGTTGGCGAGGAAGAGCGCGCCGATCGTCTCGCCGCCGTCCTTGATGGGCAGGCCCAGGAAATCGGACATGTCGGGGTGTGCGGACGGCCAGCCCTCGAAGCGGGGGTCCTCGCGTACGTCCGCGAGCCGCTCGGTCTTCGCGTCCCTGAGCATCGCGGCGAGGATTCCGTGCTGGCGCGGCAGCGGTCCGATCGCCCTCCACTGCTCGTCGCTGACGCCGTCGACGACGAACTGTGCGAAGCCGCCGTGGTCGTCCGGCACGCCCAGCGCCGCGTACTCCGCGTCCAGCAGCTCGCGTGCCGAGGCGACGATCGTCTTGAGGACGTCGCGCACCTCGAGGTGCCTGCTCATCTCGAGGAGGGCGGTGCTCACCGCGGCGAGGCCGGAGCGCGGTCTGTGGCTCATGGGATCACGGTACCGGCATGCCGTGACCGTGCGTATCGGCCTGTGGACGGTCGCAGCCTGGGCCGTCGGTCGTAGGTCGAAGTGCCCTGCACGGCAGGGCCTCGGGGACGAGGTGGACGGCCGGGGTGCGGAGCCACTCTGAGGGTCTCAGGGCCTGAGGTGGCCCGAGGGCAAACCGAACAGAGGGGACGGACATCATGCCGGTAGCGATCATCACGGGTGCTTCCAAGGGGCTGGGACGGGCGCTGGCCGGGTCACTCGCCCAGCGTGGCTGGGACCTGGTGCTGGACGCGCGCACCGAATCCGTGCTGACGGAGACGGCTGAGCAGGTGAGGCGCCGCTTCGGGACCCGGGTGGTGGCACTGCCCGGGGATGTCACCCGGGCCGGGCACCGCCGTGACCTGGTCGCGGCGGCAAAGGAGCTGGGCTCGCTCGATCTGCTGGTCAGCAATGCCAGCGCGCTGGGTGCCGAGCCACTGGTGCCGCTGGCGGAGCTGACGCTGGACGGGCTGCGTGAGGCGCTGGAAACCAATGTGGTGGCGGCGCTCGGGCTGGTGCAGGAGGCACTGCCGTCGCTGCGCACCAGTACGGCGGGGGGCACGGAGCCGGATACGGCGGGTGCGGTGATCGCGGTGAGCTCGGACGCGGCGCGGGAGGCGTACGCCACCTGGGGCGGATACGGGTCGTCGAAGGCGGCGCTCGACCTGCTCACCCGGGTGCTGGCGGTCGAGGAGCCCGGGCTGAGGGTCTGGGCGGTGGACCCGGGCGACATGCGCACGGATCTGTATGAGGCCGCCGTGCCCGGGGACGGAGACGCCGGGGCGCGGCCCGAGCCGGAGTCGGTGGTCCCGGCGTTCCTGAGGCTGCTGGACGAGCGTCCGGCCAGCGGCCGGTACGAGGCGGCCGCGCTGCTGGCGGCCCGGTGAGCGGGGTGGACCGGATGAGCCCGGTGGGTGTCCTGGAGAGCCTGAGGGTGCCGGACGAGCTGCTGGCGCGTGTGCCCGCGGAGGATCGCGGCAGCGGCCGGGACGACGTACGGCTGCTGGTGTCGCGCGGCACCGCGGTGTCGCACCATGCGTTCCGTGAGCTGCCCGGGCAGCTGCGGGCCGGTGATGTCCTCGTGGTGAACACGTCGCCCACATTGCCGGCCGCCGTGGACGGGCGGCTCGGTGCGGAACGCCTGGTCGTGCACTTCTCGACGCGCGGTGACCTGCCTCCCGGCCGCGGTCAGGAGGGTGAGCGCTGGGTGGTGGAGCTGCGCGCCCCGGACCGCGCGGGGAGCACGCGGCAGCGGGCCGGGGGACCTGCGGGAGCACGGATCCGGCTGCCCGGGGGCGGCAAGCTCGTCCTGGAGGAGCCGCTGGAGCACGGGGGCGCAGCGGGCGGGCGGCTGTGGTGGGCCACGGCCTCGGTGGACGTGGCGGGGCTGATGAGGCGGTACGGCAGGCCCATCCGATACCGGTACACGGAGCGGGACCAGCCGCTGTCCGCGTACCAGACGGTGTTCGCGCTGCCCACCCCCGACGGCTCGGGCTCGGCGGAGATGCCGAGCGCGGCCCGCCCCTTCACGGAACCCCTGGTGGCGGAGCTGGTGCGGCGGGGGGTGCAGTTCGCTCCGCTCACCCTGCACACGGGTGTGGCGTCGGCGGAGGCGCACGAGCCTCCTTACCCGGAACGCTTCGAGGTGTCCGAGGCGACGGCGTGGCTGGTGAACGCGGCACGGGCGGGGGGCGGCAGGGTCATCGCGGTGGGGACGACCGCCGTACGGGCGCTGGAGTCGGCGTCGGGGCCGGACGGCGTGGTGCGGGCGGCGAGCGACTGGACGGATCTGGTGGTCACTCCCGGGCGGGGGGTGCGGGCGGTGGACGGTCTGCTGACGGGACTGCACGAGCCCGAGGCCTCACATCTGCTGATGCTGGCGGCCATCGCCGGGGAGGAGGCGCTGGCCTGCGGTTATACCCGGGCGCTGGAGCACCGCTACCTCTGGCATGAGTTCGGGGACGTGCATCTCATCCTGCCGGATGACCTCGTGACAGATCGGGTTGCTTGAGCAACTCGGCGTGAGGTGGAGCGGGGCCCGGTGTGAGCCCGCACATAGGGCGCAGGTCACTTACGAAGCGCACTAGTGGATACATAAAGAACATCTGAACTGGACTTTTTGGGGGACTTGTCCTGACTTATGGGGGCCTGCTCCACTACCCGGGATCGTACGTCACACCTTTGCCAGCGGATTTTGCTGCCGCTAAGAATTGCGTTCGTCGCCGCCGAGAAGGCGCTGAGCCGCCCGGCCTTTCGCGACTCCCGCTATTCGAAGAGGTACGTCTCGCATGTTCGCGTCCCGCACTTCCGGTTCCGCTCGTATGTCCAAGACTCACAAGATCTCGATCGCCGGTGTGGCCGCCGTTGGCGTCTCGGCCCTCGCGTTCTCGCTCGTCCCGGGCAGCGCCTCCGCCGAAACCGAGACGCAGGCTGTGTCCACCGCCAATGTCGCCTGGTCCACCAGCGTCGACACGGCGAAGGCCGCGGCCCTTCAGGCGAGCATCGCCAACCAGTCGTCCTTCCTCGACGCCCAGGCCCAGGCCCAGGCGAAGGCGAAGGCCACCGCCGCGGCGCTGAAGGCCAAGGCCGAGGCCCAGGCCGCCGCCAAGGCGAAGGCCGCCGCCGCCAAGGCCGCCGCGAAGAAGCGCGCCGCCGTGCAGGCTGCCGCCAACCGCGCCGCCACCCGCAAGGCGGTCTACCCGAACAACCTGGACGGCTGGATCCGCGAGTCCCTGGACATCATGAAGAAGCACAACATCCCGGGCACCTACGAGGGCATCCACCGCAACATCATGCGTGAGTCCTCCGGTAACCCGCGTGCCATCAACAACTGGGACATCAACGCCCAGAACGGCATCCCTTCGAAGGGTCTGCTCCAGATCATCAAGCCCACCTTCGACACGTACCACGTCGCCGGCACCGCCCGTGACCAGTACGACCCGGTCGCCAACATCGTCGCGTCCTGCAACTACGCGGCCGACCGCTACGGCTCGATGGACAACGTGAACAGCGCCTACTGACGCTGACGGACGCGCCGCACGGCCGATCCCACACGCCGGGAGGCCGGCACCCCACGCGGGTGCCGGCCTCCCGGCGTGCTCCGTCGGACTCTCCGTCCGGCGGATGCACACCACTACTTCCGCATGACCTCCGGCTCGTGGCGGCGCAGGAAGCGGGCCACGAAGAACCCGCACAGCGCGCCGAGCGCCAGCAGCGCCGCCATGTCCAGGCCCCAGGCGCCGACCTCGTGGTCCCAGAGGGGGTCGGTGTTGCCGGGGTCGTCCTGGTTGGGGCTGATCCGGTTGAAGTCCAGCGTGGCGCCGGCCGCGGCGACCGCCCAGCGGGACGGCATCAGGTAGGAGAACTCGTTCACGCCGACCGTGCCGTTGAGGATGAACAGACAGCCCGTGAACACGACCTGGATGATCGCGAACATCACCAGGAGCGGCATGGTCTTCTCGGCGGTCTTCACCAGCGCCGAGATGATCAGGCCGAACATCATCGAGGTGAAGCCGAGCGCCATGATCGGCAGCGAGAGCTCCAGGAGTGTGGCCGAGCCGAGTACCAGGCCCTCCTCGGGGATCTCCCGGCTGGAGAAGCCGATGACACCGACCAGTGCGCCCTGGAACACCGTGATCATGCCGAGCACGATCACCTTGGACATCAGATACGCGGAGCGTGACAGACCGGTCGCACGCTCGCGCTCGTAGATCACCCGTTCCTTGATCAGCTCACGCACCGAGTTGGCGGCACCGGCGAAGCAGGCGCCGACCGCGAGTATCAGCAGCACGGTCGTGGCCGTGCCGTTCGGGATGATCCTGCCGCTCTGCGGGTTCACACCGTTGGGCAGCAGTCCCTTGTCCGCGTCGATGAGCAGGCTCACCGCGCCGAGCACGGCAGGCAGGAGCACCATCAGGGCGAGGAAGCCGCGGTCGGAGACGATCACGGAGACATAGCGCCGGATCAGCGTACCGAGCTGGGAGAACCAGCCCTGCGGCTTCGGCGGCCTGATCGCCTGCGGCGACGGCATGTTCACCGACTGCGGGGCGACGGCGTCGATGTCCGCGGCGTACATCTGGTAGTGCTGCGAGCCCTTCCAGCGGCCCGCCCAGTCGTAGTCGCGGTAGTTCTCGAAGGCGGAGAAGACATCGGCCCAGGTGTCGTAGCCGAAGAAGTTCAGTGCCTCCTCGGGCGGGCCGAAGTACGCCACCGAGCCACCGGGCGCCATCACCAGCAGCTTGTCGCACAGGGCCAGCTCGGCCACGGAGTGGGTGACGACGAGGACGGTGCGGCCGTCGTCGGCGAGACCGCGCAGCAGCTGCATCACATCGCGGTCCATGCCCGGGTCGAGGCCCGAGGTCGGCTCGTCCAGGAATATCAGCGACGGCTTCGTCAGCAGCTCCAGGGCCACGGACACGCGCTTGCGCTGGCCACCGGAGAGGGAGGTGACCTTCTTCTCCTTGTGGATGTCCAGCTTGAGCTCGCGCAGGACCTCGTCGATGCGGGCCTCGCGCTCGGCGGCGCTGGTGTCCGCGGGGAAGCGCAGCTTGGCCGCGTACTTGAGAGCGGTGCGGACGGTCAGCTCCTTGTGGAGGATGTCGTCCTGCGGGACCAGACCGATGCGCTGGCGCAGCTCGGCGAACTGCTTGTACAGGTTCCGGTTGTCGTAGAGGACATCGCCCTGGTCGGCGGGCCGGTAGCCGGTGAGCGCCTTGAGCAGGGTGGACTTTCCGGAACCGGACGGGCCGATCACCGCGACCAGCGACTTCTCGGGAACGCCGAAGGAGACGTCCTTGAGGATCTGCTTGCCCCCGTCGACGGTGACCGTGAGGTGGCGTGAGGAGAAGGAGACCTCACCGGTGTCGACGAACTCCTCGAGCCGGTCGCCGACGAGCCGGAAGGTGGAGTGGCCGACGCCGACGATGTCGTTCGGGCCGATGAGCGCGGATCCGGACTTCGCCAGCGGCTGGCCGTTGACGTAGGTGCCGTTGTGGGAGCCGAGGTCCCGGATCTCGAAACGGCCGTCCGGCGTGGCGTGGAACTCGGCGTGGTGGCGGGAGACCTGGAGGTCGGAGACCACCAGGTCGTTCTCCAGGGCACGGCCGATGCGCATGACGCGGCCGAGTGAGAACTGGTGGAACGTGGTCGGGCTGCGGTCACCGTAGACCGGCGGTGCCTGCCCCCCGGCCTGCTGCCCGTAGGCCCCTGCGGGACCTTGCTGGTACGGGGTCTGCGGGGCCTGCTGGTGCGGCACCTGCGCATGCTGCGGTGCCTGGTCCTGCTGCCAGTTCGGCTGCGGCGTCCCCTGGGGCGCCTGCTGCCACTGCGGCTGGGCGGGAGCCTGGGGTGCGGCGGCCTGCTGGGCGTACTGGTTCTGCTGCGCCTGATGAGACTGCTGTACCTGCTGCGGGGCGGCACCCTTGGCGTTGTAGTTGTCGTCCGCGCCACCGTTCAGATTCAGCCGCGGCCCGTCGGTGGCGTTGCCGAGGTGTACCGAGGAGCCGGGGCTGACCTCCGTCTGGTGGATCCGCTGGCCCTGCACATAGGTGCCGTTGGTGCTTCCGTGGTCCTGGATGACCCAACTCCGGCCGCCCCAGCTGACCGTGGCGTGCCGCCACGACACTCTGGCGTCGTCGACCACCACGTCGCCCTGTGGATCACGTCCGATGGTGTACGACCTGGACGGATCGAGGTTCCAGGTCCTTCCGTTCAATTCCAGTACGAGTTCCGGCACTCCATGCCCCACTAGTTGTCCCCCGAGTTACCCCCGTCGCAGGGAGTCTAGGGATGGCGAACATCGTGAGGAACTATTTCAGGCCCGCCGCCGTAACCAAAAGCCGGGCCTCCCGACGGCGTGCTTCCGAGTGCCCGAACGCGCCGTTGACGGCGGAGAAACGCGCCCGGAGAGTGGTAAGCGCCCATGAGTGCACACGGATCATGCACGAAGGGGATAAATGCGTATGAGCTCGGATGGCTCGGGGGGTCCTGATGGCGTCGACCGGCGACGGGGACCGCGAACAGCCGGTGCCGTGGGGGGATGTGGTCCTGGCTTCGATCGCCGCGGTGAGCTGGTCGCTGGCCGGGATGGCGGGGACAGCCGCGCTCGGGCTGCACCTGCTGGGCGCCGACGCGAGCGGCTCTCTTGCCGCCATGACGGCGGCGGTCACGGTGCTCGCTGTCGGGGGGTCGGTCACCCCGTACGGCGATGTGTCGCTCTTCGGGCTCGAGGGTGCGCAGGCGTCGACGGCCGTCCATGTCGTCCCGCTCGGAGTGGCGGTGGTCGGGGTTCTGCTGCTGGCTCACTTCTTCCTGAGGTCGCTGCGCGGGGCCGGCGGCTGGCTCTCCGCCACGGAACTGGCCGCGCGGGCAGGCGTGTTGGCGGGGGTGTTCCTCGGTGCGGTCGGCGCGCTCGCCTGGGTGGGGCACGACGTGATCACCTTCGACGGCGGCGCCCTGGGGATCGATGGAACGCCGGGATCCGGTTCGGACGGCGGTTCCGGCATCGGGGTGCCGGGTCTTGGGGACCTCGGGGACCTGGGAGAACTCGGTGGTCAGGGGGACGGCGCCGGGGGGATCGGGGCGCTGCTGCCGGACCGGCTCGGGGACCTGGTGGACGCCCGGGCTTCGGTCGGGTTCTCCGTGAACACCGCCGACTCCCTGGCCGGTGCGCTGTTCTGGGTGCTCGCGGTGCTGCTGATCGCTCTCCTCGCCTCGCGTCGCACGCCGCTGCCAGGAAGCTGGGCCGTGGTGCACCGGGTGATACGGCCCGCCGTCTCCGCGCTGGTGACCGTACTGCTGACGGCCGTGGCGGCGGGGCTGGCCGCGGCGGTGTACGCGGCCTTCACGGACGACCGGCCGGGACCGGTCATGGGCGCGGCCCTGCTCGGCGCGCCGAACGGTGCCTGGACGGGCGTGGCACTGGGGCTGCTGGTGCCCTGGCACGGCAAGGCGACCGGTGAGCTGGCGAAGACGTTACCGGATCCGATGGAGAAGCTCATCCGACTGTCGGCGGACGAGCGGGTGACGGTGGGGCGGCTCGCGGAGTACGACGGCCGGGTGTGGCTGCTGGGGGTGGCCGCTGCCGTGCTGATGCTGTGCGCCGGAGTGCTCGTGGCGGTGCGTACGCCCAGACCCGACGAGGTGGGGGCGGTGGGGTTCGCGGGGCGGTGCGCGCTCGCGCTGGGTCTGGTCTCGGCCCTGACGCTGCCGCTGCTGGTACTGCTGACGGGGGTGTCGGCGGACGCATCACTGTCGGTGCTCGGGGTCGACGCGTTCGGAGCGGGCCTTGAGCTGCACGGCGATCCGGTCGTGGCCGTGCCGCTGGGAGCGGTGTGGGGCGCGGCTGCGGGCGGACTGGGGGCGCTGCTGGCGTGCGCCGCGGGGGCGGCCGGCTCACGGGCGGCGCCGCTCTCCGTGGCGGAGCGCGCGCCTCTGGCACCGGTCGCCGGGCCCTACCGTCCCTCCATGCCGTATCGCCCGCCGAACGCGGATACGAACCCGTATCTGAGGCTGCCTGAAGGGCGGGGAGGGCCCGGTCAGGGGCCGCGCGGGACCCCGGGAAAGGGGCTGCCAGGAGCCCCGGGTCAGGGACTGCACGGAGCTCCGACGGTGGCCGGGCCGGTCCTGCCTCCGCCCCCTCCGCCAGGGCCTCCCCCACCGCCCGGGTATCGGCGGACTCACCCGGACGGCCCACAGGACCGAGGGCCGGACCAGCCACCGGATGGGCCGCCCCCGCCCGGGGCGCCCCGGACGCGTCGCTGATTCCGGCACAGGGCCGGAGCCCCGCCCGACATCCCTGGGCCGGCCTGCCGAAACCCGGACTTCGCCTTTCCGACGCGGACCCGGGTCCCCGGCGGGGTGGTGGCCGTCCGCTCCGCGGGACGGGGCGGCGCGTGGCACGGAGTGCCCGATAACGTGGGAAGCACCATGAGCGCATCGCAGCCCCCTCAGACGCCCGACGTCCGCACCCTTCTGGTCAAGATCTTCGGGAAGGACCGCCCCGGGATCACCGCCGGGCTCTTCGACACCCTCGCCGCGTACGCGGTCGATGTGATCGACATCGAGCAGATCGTCACGCGTGGCCGCATCACGCTGTGCGTCCTCGTCACGGCGCCGTCCACGGGTGCCGAGGGCGCGCTGCGCTCCACCGTGCACAGCTGGGCCGAGTCGCTGAAGCTCCAGGCGGAGCTCATCTCGGGTACCGGTGACAACCGGCCGCGTGGCAGCGGCCGCTCCCATGTGACCGTGCTCGGGCATCCGCTGACGGCGGAGTCGGCGGCCGCCATAGCCTCCAGGATCACCGGCTGCGGGGGCAATATCGACCGCATCTTCCGACTGGCGAAGTACCCCGTCACGGCGGTGGAGTTCGCGGTGTCCGGCTGCGAGACCGAGCCGCTGCGCACCGCGCTGGCCCTGGAGGCGGCCGAGATCGGCGTGGATGTCGCCGTGGTGTCCGCCGGGCTGCACCGCAGGGCGCAGCGTCTGGTGGTGATGGACGTGGACTCCACCATGATCCAGGACGAGGTCATCGAGCTGTTCGCGGCGCACGCCGGATGCGAGGATCGGGTCGCCGAGGTCACCGCCGCCGCGATGCGTGGTGAGCTGGACTTCGAGCAGTCCCTGCACGCGCGGGTGGCGCTGCTGGCCGGTCTTGACGCCTCGGTGGTCGACAAGGTGCGGGCGGAGGTGCGGTTGACCCCGGGGGCCCGCACCCTGATCCGTACGCTCAAGCGCCTCGGCTATCAAGTCGGCGTCGTGTCCGGCGGGTTCACGCAGGTCACGGATGACCTCAAGGACCGGCTGGGTCTTGATTTCGCCTCCGCCAACACACTGGAGATCGTGGACGGCAAGCTGACTGGGCGGGTCACCGGGGAGATCGTGGACCGGGCGGGCAAGGCGCGGCTGCTGCGGCGGTTCGCCTCGCAGGCGGGCGTGCCGCTGGCGCAGACGGTGGCGATCGGCGACGGTGCGAACGACCTGGACATGCTGAACGCGGCGGGACTCGGTGTGGCCTTCAACGCCAAGCCGGTGGTGCGGGAGGCGGCCGACACGGCGGTGAACGTGCCGTTCCTCGACGCGGTGCTGTATCTGCTCGGGATCACACGTGAAGAGGTCGAAGCCGCGAACGTGCACGAGGACTAGGCGGGCTGATCGGCAGCGCCCATGAGCGTGCCCCGGCGTGCGCACCGCACACCGGGGCCGTGACGTGCTCGGCGGACTGCGCGCTACTAGGGCGTGTTGCGAAAGTAGCGCCGTCCGCCCGGAGGGCGGGGCTCGCGGCGTCCGGTGCGTGCGATCGCAAGGCGGAGGGTCATCCTCGTACTGGACGTACTCGGATGAGTCCGACAACGCAGCGAGTGTGCGCGCTGGGGGCACCTCCCAGGCGAAGCTCTGGGGGAGTCGCGTGCCAGGCGGGACCTTCGCAACACGCCCTAGTCGTGCGGCGCCCAGTAGTCGACGAGTGTGCCCACGCCGTGCTCGACGGACTTCCAGGAGCCGGAGAAACCGATGACGGCGAACGCGGCGGTGGGGAAGCCGCCCCTGTTCATCCTGGCGAGGGCATCGCCCTCGGCCGTGCCCGCGAGGGCGTCGGCGAGCGCGTGCATGCCCGGGTTGTGACCGATCAGCAGCAGATCGTCGATATCGTCCGGGGTCTCGTTGAGCAGTGCGATGAGATCACCGAGCGACGCCTCGTACATGCGCTCCTCGTACACGGTGCGGGGGCGGTGCGGCAGCTCGTGGACCGCGAGCTTCCAGGTCTCGCGTGTCCTCGCCGCGGTCGAGCAGAGGGCCAGGCCGAAGGCGATGCCTGTGTCGGCGAGCTTGCGTCCGGCGATCGGGGCGTCCATGCGGCCCCGTTCGGCGAGGGGCCTCTCATGATCGGAGACCTCGGGCCAGTCGGCCTTCGCATGGCGGAGCAGGACGATCCTTCGGGCTGGAGGTGTGTCTCCGGAAAGCTCAGCGGCGCTCATGGTCTCCAGCTTCGCATGAATTCAGCCATGGGGCGCAGGGTGTTGAGGAGCTCGGACACCCTGCGGCGTCGCAGCCGCCTCCGGGCCGCTCGTCAGCCGGTCAGGGACCGTATGCGGTCCAGCAGGAAGCCGACCGACTGCTCGCCGCCCGCGGCGTGTGCCTCGCCGGAGGCCGTCATCAGCACGAGCAGCACGGCGAAGGCGATCACCGGCAGCACCAGGGCCCACCACGGCAGCCGCACGTCGGGACCGCCCACCGCAGGGGCATGCGTCCGGGTGCGACTGAGGGCCGGCATGACCGCCTCCGTGAGGTCCGCTGGTGGGCTGTTTGGCCAGCACGGCCTGGATCGCCGAGCTGCTTCCAACGTACGGATCTCGGGCCCGGTATCCCATCCGGTGATCCACCCACTTCACCCTGACACTGGCCCCCTAGGGGACGGGGGGACAGCCCTACCGGCTGCTGGTTCAGGGAGAGGCGATCGAGGCGATGACACCGATGACCACGGTGATGGCGATCATGGCACCGAAGATGAGCAGCAGCTTCTTCTGGCCGTTCGGGGGGTTCGGATCGAGCACAGGCATGCCGTCAGTCTCGCATCCCCGCCTCCTCCTCCACCGTGCGGTCCCGGCCCGCCAGGCAGCCGGCGATCATCTGGGGCACCATGAGCCCGGCCATCAGGGTCAGCGGCACCGCCCAGCCCCCGCTTTGCTCGTAGAGGGCGCCGACCAGGGTCGGTCCGGGGATGGAGATCAGGTACCCGGTGCTCTGGGCGAAGGCGGAGAGCCGCACGACACCCGAGCCGGTACGGGCACGCATTCCGATCATCGTCAGGGCCAGCGGGAACGAGCAGTTGGCGATCCCGAGCAGCATCGCCCAGCCCCAGGCGCCCTGGGCAGGGGCGGTGATCAGGCCTGTGTAGCCGGCGACTCCGCACAGACCGAGGGCGATGACGAGGGGCGCCTGGTTCCTCAGACGGGCGGCGAGCCGCGGAATCGTGAAGGCCAGCGGTACGCCCATGACCATGACCACGGCGGACAGTGCTCCTGCGGTGTTCGCCGACACGCCCGCGTCGCGGAAGATCAGCGGCATCCAGCCCATGGCCACGTAGGCGCCGGTGGCCTGGAGCCCGAAGAAGCAGGCGAGCGCCCAGGCGGTACGGCTCCCGGTGATCCGCGGGCCCGGGGCGGTGGGGCGGTGCACGGCGCGGGGAGCGGGTGGCCCGGTGGCTGTACCCCGGCCGCGGCCACGCAGCGGCAGCACGGTCCAGGGCACCACGGCGACGGCGGCGAGCAGGCCCCATACGGCCAGCCCGGTGCGCCAGCCGCCGCCCAGGGCCCCGGTGAGGGGCACGGTCGCGGCGGCGGCCACGGCGCTGCCGAGTGACAGCGCCATCGAGTAGAGCCCGGTGACGCCGCCGATGCGGTCGGGGAAGTACCGCTTGACGATCACCGGCATGAGGACGTTGCTGACGGCGATGCCCGTGAGGGCGAGCGCGGTGGCCGCGAGGAATCCCGGGGTGCCGTGGGAGTAGGGGCGTATCAGCAGCCCTGCGGCGATGGCCGCCGTCCCGGCACAGACGACCGGGACGGGGCCGAACCGCCGGGCCAACCGGGGCGCGGTGAGGCCGAACACGGCGAAGCAGAGCGCTGGTACGGAGGTGAGGAGCCCCGCCACGGCGCCACTCATGTGCAGGCCGCCTCGCACCTCTTCGAGGAGCGCGCCGAGGCTGGTGATAGCCGGGCGCAGGTTCAGCGCGGCGAGGACCAGTGCGATGAGTACGAGTCGATGGAGCCAGACCTGGGCTCCGGACCCCGGAGCCGGATCACCGCGAGGAGCGGAGCGCTTGTGCGTCCGTGCGGCAGCCTCCTGGTTGGGGGTTCGAGGTTCTTCCAGCATAAGCCCATCATAGAATCATGGGATGATTTACCCGAGGACGGTGATGGTCGTACGGCCGGACTTCCCGGTGCCGGTCCTCACGGTGGACGATGTGACACGACGGGCCCTGTGTCCGTCGGCACACCGGCAGTGACAGAGCGAACAAGGAGCACAGGGACACCATGGCGCTGACCTCACCCCGGCGTTCCGCTCTCTCGGATCAGGTGATCACCCAGCTGCGGAACCAGATCACCTCGGGCGAGTGGCCCGTGGGCTCACGGATCCCGACCGAGCCCGAGCTGGTCGAGCAACTCGGCGTCGCCCGCAACACCGTGCGCGAGGCCGTCCGCGCACTCGCCCACAACGGGCTGCTGGACATCCGCCAGGGCTCCGGCACCTACGTCATCGCCACCAGCGAACTGGCCGGGGTGATGCACCGCAGGTTCGCCGGCGCCGACCCGCGCCATGTCGCCGAGGTCCGCTGCACCCTGGAGTCCTCGGCGGCCCGGCTGGCGGCCCGGAACCGGACCGAGCGGGATCTGAAGCAGCTGGACGCGCTGCTGGCGCGGCGCGAGGAGGCGTGGCGCACCGGCGACCCGATGCTGTTCGCCACGGCCGACGCCACCTTCCATCTCGCCGTGGTCGCGGCGTCCCACAACGACGTGCTGACCGCCCTCTACGCGGACCTCGGCGATCTGCTGCGTGAGTGGCTGCACGACTGGCTGCGCGAGGGACCGGGCTCGGAGATGCGCCCGGAGGACCACATGGACCACGCCAGGCTCGTGGCGGCGATCCGGGCGGGCGACGGGGACCTCGCGGCTTCGGAGGCCGCGAGCTATCCCGTCATGTGTCTGCGTGACGGGAGCTGACTCCCGCGGGGCACCCTTCAGGGCACGCGCACATGGCTCACCCAGGCGTTGCCTATCTCCATCCAGCAGCGCTCGGTGAGGGTCGCGTAGGCCGTGGGGTTCACATCGACGGGATCGCTGTCCGCGTCGACGTCCCACCACCGCGCGCACTCGACGTGCAGTTGCACCCGGTCGGTGTCGAGATAGGAGTTACGGCAGTACGCGGTGGCGCGCGAACCCTGGACCACCACGTCGCAGTCAGCGCCGTAGGGCCTCGGAGGCACCTCCCCGTGCGGCAGGGAGGCCGCGCTCGACGCCGGCAGAATCAGGCTGGTCAGCGTCCCCAGCACGGCCACGGAACACCATGACGTACGCACAAGCAGACCTCCTCGGCCGTACGGCGGCACAGGGCCGCTGCTGCACCACAAGAAGGGATTGCCTCTCCAGACTCCACGAGCGGCCGGGGTGGCGCCCGTTCCGCTAGCCCGAACGAGCGACGCCCCGGCCTCCCGCGCACAGCGGGTGACCGGGGCATCGGCGGCGTACGGGTTACACCGGGCGTTACGCGTCCGTTACGTAACAGTGTGTAGCTGTGGTCTCAGGCGCCCATGATGTGCACGCCACCGTCGACGTGCACGATCTCACCGGTGGTCTTGGGGAACCAGTCGGACAGCAGCGCCACGATTCCCCGGCCCGCAGGCTCCGGGTCGGCCATGTCCCACTGCAGCGGGGAGCGCTCGTCCCAGACCCGGGCGAGGTCCGAAAAGCCCGGGATGGACTTGGCGGCCATCGAGCCGATCGGGCCCGCCGAGACCAGGTTGCAGCGGATGTTCTGCTTGCCCAGATCGCGGGCGAGATAGCGGGAGGTGGCCTCCAGCGCGGCCTTCGCGGGGCCCATCCAGTCGTACTGCGGCCAGGCGAACTGCGCGTCGAAGGTCAGACCGACCACGGAACCGCCCTCCTGCATCAGCGGCAGGCAGGCCATCGTCAGCGACTTCAGCGAGAACGCGGACACGTGCATCGCGGTCGAAACGGACTCGAAGGGCGTGTTGAGGAAGTTGCCGCCGAGCGCGTCCTGCGGTGCGAAGCCGATGGAGTGCACGACGCCGTCGAGGCTGCCGAGTTCCTCACGGACCAGGTCGGCGAGCCGGCCGAGGTGCTCGTCGTTGGTGACGTCGAGCTCGATGACCTTGGCGGGCTTGGGCAGCTTCCTGGCGATGCGC
This sequence comes from Streptomyces sp. NPDC019396, assembly GCF_040632375.1. NCBI lineage: Bacteria > Bacillati > Actinomycetota > Actinomycetes > Kitasatosporales > Streptomycetaceae > Streptomyces > Streptomyces sp. NPDC019396. Next base: position 23,749 of record NZ_JBEYBS010000001.1, read on the forward strand.
TCGGTCAGGGTGGGCCGCGGGAAGGCGGTGAGGATGATCTCCGCACCCTGCTCCTGGGCCAGCTTCGCGGCATGGAAGGCGATGGAGGACTCCATCAGCACACCGGTGATGAGGATGCGCTTGCCGGCGAGGATTCCACTCATGTGATCAGTGACCCATGCCCAATCCGCCGTCAACGGGGATGACGGCTCCAGTGATGTACGAGGCGTCGTCGGAGGCGAGGAACTTCACCGTGGCGGCGATCTCCTCCGGCTGCGCGTAACGGCCGAGCGGCACCTGGGAGACGATCCCGGCGCGCTGCTCGTCATTCAGCGCCCTGGTCATATCGGTGTCGACGAAGCCGGGCGTGACGACGTTGAAGGTGATGTTCCGCGAACCGAGTTCACGGGCGAGGGACCGGGCGAACCCGACCAGTCCGGCCTTGGAGGCCGCGTAGTTGGCCTGGCCGGCCGACCCCAGCAGACCCACCACGGACGAGATCAGCACGACGCGGCCCTTCTTGGCACGCAGCATGCCGCGGTTGGCGCGCTTCACGACCCGGAAGGTGCCGGTGAGGTTGGTGTCGAGCACGGAGACGAAATCGTCCTCGGACATCCGCATCAGCAACTGGTCCTTGGTGACGCCGGCGTTGGCCACCAGCACCTCCACGTTGCCGTGCTTGTCCTCGATCTCCTTGTAGGCCTGCTCCACCTGGCCGGCGTCGGTGATGTCGCAGCGCACGGCGAGGCAGCCCAGCTTGGCCAGCTCCTCCGGCGGCTCACCCGAGCGGTAGGTGATCGCGACCTTGTCGCCGGCCTCGGCGAAGGCGCGGGCGATGGCGAGGCCGATGCCCCGGTTTCCTCCGGTGACGAGAACCGAGCGGCTCAACGGATCACCCTTTCGTTAGCGGCCTGTGCAGGGGCTGCATATGTCCTGTCCTGCGAGAACCTATCGGTCCCGCACCTTCCGGAGGGAATCGGCTGCGACAGTGGCGTCCCCCGTCTGCTGTGGGGACCCTACAGTCGGCGCGGGCCGGCGGCCGGAAGTCATCGCCAGGGCGGCCGGTCTTGGCGTATAGCCGCCACAAGCGCGGGATCCCCCTCGGAACTGACCCCGCCGCATGCTTGACTTCGCGTAGTGATCGAGCACGCACCCTTGAGGAAGACGAGAAGGAGAGGCCGCCTGTGCCCCATGACATCGATCCGACGTTTCTGGCGCTCCCGTTGCGGGCGCTGGCCGATGCCGCGCTCGCGCGGGCGCGGGCGCTCGGCGCGGAGCATGCCGACTTCCGGCTGGAGCGGGTGCGCAGCGCGGCCTGGCGGCTGAGGGACGCCAGGCCCGCTGGTTCATCCGACACCACCGATCTCGGCTTCGCGGTACGGGTGGTGCACGGCGGTGCGTGGGGGTTCGCGTCCGGGGTCGATCTGACGATGGACGCCGCCGCCCGGGTCGCCGGTCAGGCGGTGGCGATGGCGAAGCTGTCCGCACAGGTGACCGCGGCGGCCGGGTCAGAGGAGCGGGTGGAGCTCGCCGACGAGCCGGTGCACGCGGACCGGACGTGGGTCTCCTCGTACGAGATCGATCCGTTCACCGTGGCCGACGAGGCCAAGTCCGCGCTGCTGACCGACTGGAGCGCGCGGCTGCTCAGGGCGCGGGGCGTGGCGCATGTGGACGCCTCGCTGCTCACGGTCCACGAGAACAAGTTCTACGCGGACACCGCGGGCACGGTCACCACCCAGCAGCGGGTGCGGATTCATCCGCAGCTCACGGCGGTCGCCGTGGACGAGTCGACCGGTGAGTTCGACTCGATGCGGACGATCGCACCCCCGGTGGGCCGCGGCTGGGAGTATCTGACCGGCACGGGCTGGGACTGGGACTCCGAGCTGGAGGAGATCCCCGAGCTGCTCGCCGAGAAGATGCGCGCGCCGAGCGTCGAGGCGGGGCGGTACGACCTGGTCGTGGATCCCTCCAACCTGTGGCTGACCATCCACGAGTCGATCGGGCATGCCACCGAGCTGGACCGGGCGCTCGGCTATGAGGCGGCGTACGCGGGCACCTCTTTCGCGACCTTCGACCAGCTGGGCAAGCTGACCTACGGCTCTCCGGTGATGAACGTGACCGGGGACAGGACCGCCGAGCACGGACTCGCCACGATCGGCTACGACGACGAGGGCGTCGAGGCGCAGAGCTGGGACCTGGTCAGGGACGGCACGCTCGTCGGATACCAGCTCGACCGGCGCATCGCCAAGCTCACCAACCTCGGCCGGTCCAACGGCTGTGCCTTCGCGGACTCCCCCGGGCATGTCCCGGTGCAGCGGATGGCGAATGTGTCCCTGCTGCCGGAGGAGGGCGGTCTGTCGACGGAGGACCTGATCGGCGGGGTGGAGCGCGGGATCTTCGTGGTCGGTGACCGCTCCTGGTCGATCGACATGCAGCGCTACAACTTCCAGTTCACCGGGCAGCGCTTCTACCGGATCGAGAACGGCCGGCTGGCCGGACAGCTGCGCGATGTCGCCTACCAGGCCACGACCACAGACTTCTGGGGCTCGATGGACAAGGTCGGCGGCCCGCAGACCTATGTGCTCGGCGGTGCCTTCAACTGCGGAAAGGCCCAGCCGGGGCAGGTTGCGGCGGTGTCGCACGGCTGCCCCTCCGCCCTGTTCCGCGGCGTCAACATCTTGAACACGACTCAGGAGGCCGGTCGATGAGCCCCGTCAGCAAGCCGCACGAGATCGTCGAGCGCGCCCTCGAACTGTCCACGTCCGACGGCTGCGTGGTGATCGCCGACGAGGAGTCGTCCGCCAATCTGCGCTGGGCCGGAAACACCCTGACCACGAACGGCGTGACGCGCGGGCGCACCCTCACCGTGATCGCCACCGTCGACGGGGTGCAGGGCACCGCGTCCGGAGTGGTGTCGCGGTCGGCGGTCACCGCCGAGGATCTGGAGCCCCTGGTGCGGGCCGCCGAGGCGGCCGCGCGGGCGGCCGGTCCCGCGGAAGACGCCCAGCCGCTGGTCAGCGGGATCCCGGCGACCGCGGACTTCACGGAGGCGCCGGCCGAGACCTCGTCGGCTGTGTTCGCCGACTTCGCGCCCGCGCTCGGCGAGGCGTTCGCCCGGGCCCGCGCCGGCGGGCGCGAGCTGTACGGCTTCGCGAACCACGAGCTGACCTCGACCTATCTCGGCACCTCGACGGGCGTACGGCTCCGCCATGACCAGCCCACCGGCACCCTTGAGCTCAACGCCAAGTCCCCGGACCGGACGCGGTCCGCCTGGGTGGGCCGTTCCACACGGGACTTCCGGGATCTCAAGGACATCGACCCGACCGCGCTGGACGCCGAGCTCGCCACCCGGCTCGGCTGGGCCGAGCGCCGGATCGACCTCCCCGCCGGACGGTACGAGACGCTGCTCCCGCCGACCGCCGTCGCCGATCTGCTCATCTACCAGATGTGGTCGTCGGCCGGCCGGGACGCGGTGGAGGGCCGCACGGTGTTCTCCAAGCCCGGTGGCGGCACCCGACTCGGTGAGTCACTCACCGAGCTGCCGCTCACCCTGCGCAGCGATCCCCACGAGCCCGGGCTGGAGTCCGCACCCTTCGTGATCGCGCACGCGTCGGGTGACACCGCGTCGGTCTTCGACAACGGCCTTCCGCTCGAGCCGACCCGGTGGGTGCGGGACGGAAAGCTGGACCGGCTGGTCACCACCCGGCACAGCGCGGGCCTGACCGGACTGCCGGTCGCCCCGGGTATCGACAATCTGGTCCTGGACGGCGGCGGTGAGCGCTCCCTGGAGGAGATGGTCGCGGCCACCGAGCGCGGGCTGCTGCTCACCTGCCTCTGGTACATCCGCGAGGTCGATCCGGCGACGCTGCTGCTGACCGGACTGACCCGCGACGGGGTCTATCTCGTCGAGAACGGCGAGGTGACCGGTGCGGTGAACAACTTCCGCTTCAACGAGTCGCCGGTGGACCTGCTGCGGCGGGCCTCCGAGGCGGGGCGGACGGAGAAGACATTGCCCCGCGAATGGAGTGACTGGTTCACTCGGGCCGCGATGCCCCCGCTGCGGGTGCCGGACTTCAATATGAGCTCCGTCAGCCAGGGCGTATAACCTCGTAGCTGTTTGTCGGACCCACTCGAAACCAGCTGAGGAGAAGCGAGAGAAGTGACGGACATCGTCGACGAGCTGAAGTGGCGCGGGCTGTTCGCCCTGTCCACTGACGAGGACGCATTGCGCAAGGCGTTCACGGACGGTCCCGTCACGTTCTATTGCGGTTTCGACCCGACCGCGCCCAGCCTTCATGTGGGTCATCTGGTGCAGGCACTCACCATGCGCCGGCTCCAGCAGGCGGGTCACCGCCCGCTGGCGCTGGTGGGTGGGGCGACGGGTCAGATCGGTGACCCCAAGCCCACCGCTGAGCGCACGCTGAACGCCCCGGAGACCGTCGCGGCCTGGGTGGAGCGGGTGCGCGCCCAGATCGAGCCGTTCCTGTCCTTCGAGGGTGAGAACGCCGCGGTCATGGTCAACAACCTGGACTGGACGGCGGGGATGTCCGCCATCGAGTTCCTCCGCGACATCGGCAAGCACTTCCGCGTGAACAAGATGCTCACCAAGGACTCGGTCGCCCGCCGGCTCGAGTCCGACCAGGGCATCAGCTACACCGAGTTCAGCTACCAGCTGCTCCAGGGCATGGACTTCCTGGAGCTGTACCGCCGCCATGGCTGCACCCTGCAGCAGGGCGGCAGCGACCAGTGGGGCAATCTCACCGCGGGTCTGGACCTGATCCACCGCCTGGAGCCGCACGCCACCGCGCACGCGTTGGCGACTCCTCTGATGACCAAGGCGGACGGCACCAAATTCGGCAAGACCGAGGGCGGCGCCATCTGGCTGGACCCGGAGATGACCACGCCGTACGCGTTCTACCAGTTCTGGCTGAACGTGGACGACCGCGACATCTCCACCTACATGCGCATCCTCAGCTTCAGGAGCCGTGCGGAGCTCGAGGAGCTGGAGCAGCAGACCCAGGAGCGCCCGCAGGCCCGCGCGGCGCAGCGTGCGCTGGCCGAGGAGCTGACGACGCTGGTGCACGGCGCCGACCAGTGCACGGCGGTCATCGCCGCGTCGAAGGCGTTGTTCGGCCAGGGTGAGCTCGCGGATCTGGACGAGGCCACGCTCGCCGCGGCTCTCTCGGAGCTGCCGCACGCACGCGTGTCCGAGCCGGGCGCGGTGGCGGACCTCTTCACGGAGGTCGGTCTGGTGGCGAGCAAGTCAGCCGCCCGCCGCACCATCAAGGAGGGCGGCGCCTACGTGAACAACGTGAAGGTGACCGCCGAGGACGCGGTGACGGCGGCCGGCGACCTGCTGCACGGCCGCTGGCTGGTGCTGCGCCGCGGCAAGAAGAACCTGGCGGCGGTCGAGGTCGCCGCGGCGGACTGATTCGCCGCGGGCAAGAGGTCCCGCTGCACGAGCAGACGGCCGGGTGGAGGTGATCTCCGCCCGGCCGCTGCCGCTTCAGGCCTTCTGCTTTCTGGCACGCAGGCTCATGTAGGCCATATCGCCGAGGCCGACGATGACCACGGCGGCGATGATCTGGAGGATGTGCCGACCCCAGTCGATGCCCGGGGTCTCTCCGATCCCGAAGGCATTCGCGAGCGCGTTGCCGACGATCCCTCCGATGATGCCGAAGATCGTGATGAGCCAGAGCGGGCTGTGCTGCTTGCCCGGCAGAATCAGCTTGGCGATGAGTCCCAGCACGAACCCGACGATGATCGCCCACAACCAGCCCATGGCTGCCTCCCGATTTCGGCTCGACGTGAGCAGTGATGCGGTTACTTGGATATCCGACAGATACCCGACATTTTCGGCCCATCCGCTATACGGCGCATGTCGGACGGCCTTCTGCGCGGTGTGACGGTGCGACCCCGCCGGGGAACGGGTGACCCTGTCTCGTAGCGGTGCGGGCCGCGGCGTACGGTGGAGGCAGGATCGGCCGGGGAGAGCCCGGCACGGCGGTCGGGCGGTGGAATGTCATGCGGAAGCGCACTACGACCGAGGTCTTCCGGATCACCGGGGCCCGGCAGGGGCTCAACGACGATGTGCGCGGGCGGCAGCGCCGCTATGTCATCTCCATGTCGGTCCGGACCCTGGCCGTGATCCTGGCCGCGACGCTCTGGAACGTCGAGCGGCATGTGGCGATCGTGGCGCTGGTACTCGGCGCTCTGCTGCCGTATGTCGCCGTGGTGATCGCCAACGCCGGCCGGGAGCGCCCGCCGTCACTGCCGTCCGTCTTCGTCCCCACACCCGTACAGCCGGCCATCGGCCCGAGGGTGCCCGAGGCGGAGGAACAAGCGGAACGGCACACTCGTCAGAGCTGACGAGCCGCTCACGGAATGCCGCCGAATGCGGAATGGCAACCTCAAGAAAAGCTCAAATCAATCATGCGGTTCCAGTGCACCACACGGGGTTCCCCGTGACATACTGCGTGTGCGCTCCGCATCCCCCGTCGGAGCGACAGACCGACGCCGGGCAGCTCCCCCCGTGGCTGCTCGGCGTCGCTTTGTTGTCGCCGCCTTCGTGCCGCTCCATTGGCACCGGATAATCACTTGTCAGAGTGACGACGATCGGGGTGACGGTGATCGTGGAGAATGACCGGGTGAGTGACGAAACCCCGATCTGTTCCGCCAAAGGCTGCCGTGCCCCCGCGGTCTGGGTTCTGGCCTGGAACAATCCGAAGCTGCACACACCGGAGCGCCGCAAGACCTGGCTCGCCTGCGAAGAGCACCGCGAGCATCTCTCCCAGTTCCTTGGTGTACGGGGCTTCCTGAAAGACGTCGTGACGCTCGGCGAATGGACTGCCCGCTCAGCCTCCGATGGCTGACATGGGGCGCGAAGGCTGAAGGAAGGACGGGTCGTCGAGCCCGGATCCGGCCTTCTTGCCCCACATCGCGACCTTCCAGATGCGGGCGATCTCCTCGTCGGGTGCACCCGAGCGCAGCGCCCCGCGCAGATCGGTCTCTTCCTGGGCGAACAGGCAGGTGCGGACCTGACCGTCCGCGGTGAGCCGGGTGCGGTCGCAGGCAGCGCAGAAGGGGCGGGTGACAGAGGCGATGACGCCCACCCGGTGCGGTCCTCCGTCGACGATCCAGCGCTCGGCGGGTGCGGAGCCGCGGGAGTCGTCGCCCTCGGGCGTGAGGCTGAACCGCGTGGCCAGCGAGGCCAGGATGTCGCCCGCGGTGATCATGCCGTCGCGCTTCCAGCCGTGCTGGGCGTCGAGGGGCATCTGCTCGATGAAGCGCAGCTCGTAGCCGTGCTCGATCGCCCAGGCGAGCAGCTCGGGGGCCTCGTCGTCGTTGAGACCGGGCATCAGGACCGTGTTGACCTTGACCGGGGTGAGTCCGGCCTCATGGGCGGCTCGCATGCCGTCGAGCACATCGCGGTGGCGGTCACGGCGGGTGAGCGTCTTGAAGACATCCGGCCGCAGGGTGTCCAGGGAGACGTTGACCCGGTCGAGCCCGGCCTCCTTGAGCGCGCTCGCGGTGCGACGCAGCCCTATGCCGTTGGTGGTCAGGGACATCTTCGGCCGGTGCGCCAGCTCCGCGCAGCGCTGGACGATCCCGACGAGTCCGGGCCTCAGCAGGGGCTCCCCACCGGTGAAACGGACCTCGGTGACACCGAGGCCGGTCACGGCGATGCGTATCAGCCGGACGATCTCGTCATCGCTGAGCAGCTCGGGCTTGGTGAGCCACTGGAGACCCTCTTCGGGCATGCAGTAAGCACACCGCAGATTGCACCGGTCGGTCAGTGAAACCCTCAGGTCGGTGGCCACCCGCCCATACGTGTCGATCAGCACTGCGGGCCCCCTCCCCGGTATCCGGAAATCGGTAACAGGAACTCCTCTGTAAAGCCGAGCCTACGTGAGAGCTCCGGCTGTGACAGGTGCCGATTGCCACGAGGAACGACACGGCCGCGCCGTAGGTCTTCGTAGGACCCTACGACGCGGCCGTGGTCAGGCGTGTATCGATCCGCTCCTCAGTGGGCGCCGACGCCTGTGAGGGACTTGACCTCGAGCTCCGCGTACTTGCCCTTGTCGGGCTCTTCCTTGGACAGCAGGGATCCGATCCAGCCGAGCAGGAAGCCGAGCGGGATGGAGACCAGACCTGGGTTCTCCAGCGGGAACCAGGCGAAGTCCGCGGCGGGGAACATGGAGGTCTCCTTGCCGGAGACGACCGGCGAGAAAAGCACCAGCAGCACGGACGAGACCAGACCGCCGTAGATGGACCAGAGCGCGCCCTGAGTGGTGAACCTCTTCCAGAAGAGGCTGTAGAGGATCGTCGGCAGATTGGCGGACGCGGCGACCGCGAAGGCGAGGGCGACCAGACCGGCCACGTTCAGATCGCGGGCCATGGCACCGAGGGCGATGGAGACGATGCCGATGAACACCGTCGCCCAGCGCGCGGCACGCACTTCCTCCTTCTCGGTCGCCTGCCCCTTGCGGATGACATTGGCGTAGATGTCATGGGCGAACGACGACGACGAGGCGAGGGTGAGCCCGGCGACGACCGCGAGGATGGTGGCGAAGGCGACCGCGGAGATCACCGCGAGCAGGATCGGCCCTCCCGCGGAATCGATGCCGCCGAGATGGAGGGCGAGCAGGGGTGCCGCCGTGTTGCCGGCCTTGTTGGACTCCTTGATCTCCTCGGGTCCGACGAGGGCCGCGGCACCGAAGCCGAGCGCGATCGTCATCAGGTAGAAGGCACCGATGATGCCGATGGCCCAGATGACTGACTTCCGTGCGGCCTGGGCGGTCGGCACGGTGTAGAAGCGGATCAGGATGTGGGGCAGACCCGCGGTGCCGAGTACCAGGGCGATGCCGAGCGAGAGGAAGTCCAGCTTGGAGGTGTCGGTGGCGCCGTACTTGAGGCCGGGCTCGAGGAACGCGGCGCCCTTGCTGCTCTCCTCTGAGGCCCTGCCGAGCAGTTCGGAGATGTTGAAGTTGAACTTCAGCAGCACGAGGAAGGTGATGAGCAGGGTGCCCGCGATGAGCAGGACGGCCTTGACCATCTGCACCCAGGTGGTGCCCTTCATCCCGCCGATGGTGACGTAGAGGATCATCAGTACGCCCACCAGGGCGACGACCCCGACCTTTCCGGCGTCACTGGTGATCCCGAGCAGCAGCGAGACGAGCACGCCGGCGCCTGCCATCTGGGCGAGCAGATAGAAGATCGAGACGACGATGGTGGAGGTGCCGGCCGCGGTGCGCACGGGACGCTGGCGCATGCGGTAGGCGAGGACGTCGCCCATCGTGAACCGACCGGAGTTGCGCAGCGGCTCGGCGACCAGCAGCAGTGCGACCAGCCAGGCCACCAGGAAGCCGATGGAGTACAGGAATCCGTCGTAGCCGAAGAGGGCGATGGCTCCTGCGATGCCGAGGAACGACGCGGCGGACATGTAGTCGCCGGAGATGGCCAGGCCGTTCTGGAAGCCGGTGAACTGGCGTCCGCCCGCGTAGAAGTCGGCCGCGCTCTTGGTCTGGCGGCCGGCCCGGACGGTGATGAAGAGCGTCCCGACGACGAACGCCGCGAACAGCGAGATGATCAGCGCCCGGTGCTCGCTGGTGGCGCTTGATGCCGCGAGCCGGGTTCCGGCTCCGTACAGCGTGCTGGTGCCGCTCATGCGTCGGCCTCCATCCGGGACTTGATTGCTGCCGCCCTGGGGTCGAGCTTCCGGGCCGCGAAACGGGCGTAGAACCAGGCGATCAGGAAGGTGCTGACGAACTGGGCGAGACCGAGGACCAGCGCCACATTGACATTGCCGAAGAGCTTGGTGCCCATGAAGCCGCCGGCGTAGTTGGACAGCAGGACGAACAGCAGGTACCAGGCGATGAAGGCGACGGTCAGGGGGAAGGCGAAGGAGCGGTAGGTCTGGCGCAGTTCGCCGAATTCCGCGCTCTCCTGCGTATCGACGAAGTCCGGTGTCGTGGGCGGGGCGGGGCGGGCGGGGGCGTCCGTGCCGCCGGGCGGCGGCGGTGCGTCGGTGGCCACGGATTCTCCTCGTGACTCGGGTGCGGTGGGCATGGGAGAGGGGGGTCTCGCAGCGGAGGTGCTGGGGGCTCCTCCCGTGAGAACGGCACGGAGCCGGGGGCCCGGTGGTTCACATCCGGTCTGCTTGCCGCAGGTTCCGGCCGGCGTCCGGTCCGGGCCTGGAGGTCCGATCAGGTTCCTGTCGGGTTTTCCTACCGAAGTCGTTGATGTACCCCGATGATCGGGATAATTTCACTCGTCATGTACCCGCCCATTCGCAACAGGGGTGTCTGGGCGGACATTACGGATGATGTGGAGAACCCATGGCTCATCTGCGATCCAGGCGAACGCGCGCTATAGCGCTGCCCGTCGGTCTGGCGCTCACGGCCTCGCTCGGTTTCCTGCCCACGGGCGCCGCTTCGGCGGCTCCTCTCGACGGCGCTCCGGCGGCCGTGTCGACCGAAGGACCGCTGCTGTCGTACGTCGTCAACACCAAGGGCGGGCATGCGACCGTCAAGTCGGTGAAGCGGGCGATCGAGAAGGCCGGCGGCACGGTCGTGATCGCGTACGACCAGATCGGCGTCATCGTCGTCCACTCGCAGAACCCGGACTTCGCCAAGCAGATCCGCACCGTCAGGGGCGTCGCGTCGGCCGGGGCCACCCGCACCGCGCCGATCGCTCCGCAGTCCGACACCGCCATCGGCGCGGACCAGCCCCTCGGCGCTGCCGAGGCGGCCAAGGCCAGTGCGAAGGCCACGGACGAGCAGGACCCGTTCGAGCCGCTCCAGTGGGACCTGCCCGCCATCAAGGCGGACAAGGCCCACCAGAGGACGCTGGGCAGCAAGAAGGTCACGGTCGCCGTGATCGACACGGGTGTCGACGACACCCACCCCGATCTGGCGCCCAACTTCAACGCCGCGGCCTCCGCCAACTGTGTGACCGGAAAGCCGGACACCACCCCGGGCGCCTGGCGTCCGGCCGCCGGAGAGAGCGACCACGGCACGCATGTGGCGGGCACCATCGCCGCGGCGAAGAACGGCATCGGTGTCACCGGTGTGGCCCCGGGCGTGAAGGTGGCCGGCATCAAGGTCGCCAACCCGGACAGCTTCTTCTACACCGAGTCCGTGGTCTGCGGTTTCGTCTGGGCCGCCGAGCATGGCGTCGACGTCACCAACAACAGCTACTTCACCGACCCGTGGCTGTTCGCGTGCAAGACCGACGAAGACCAGAAGGCACTGCTCGAGGCGGTCACCCGGGCCACGCGGTACGCGGAGCGCAAGGGCACGGTCAACGTCGCTGCGGCGGGCAACTCCAAGATGGACCTGGCGGCGGACGAGCTCACCGACGCCACCAGCCCCAACGACACCACTCCGGTGACGCGCCTCGTCAACCCGCGCGAGTGCTTCGACTACCCGGCCATGCTGCCGGGAGTCGTGACGGTCTCCGCGACGGGTGCGAAGGGCCTCAAGGCCTCGTACTCGAACTACGGCAACGGCGTCGTCGACATCGCCGCCCCGGGCGGCGACTCGACGGCCTACCAGAAGCCGGACGCCCCGGCGACCAGCGGGCTGATCCTGTCCACGGTGATGAACGGCGGCTACGGCTACAAGGGCGGTACGTCGATGGCGTCGCCGCACGTCGCGGGTGTCGCCGCGCTCATCAAGTCGACCCACCCGCGCGCCTCGGCCGCCGAGGTCAAGGCGCTGCTGTACGCGCAGGCCGACGACACCGCGTGCGGTGACGCGTACGACATCAACGGCGACGGGACCGTCGACGCCGTGTGCGAGGGTGGCAAGCGCAAGAACGGTTTCTACGGGACCGGTGTGGCGGACGCGCTGGACGCGGTGCGGCGCTAGGGCGTGTTGCGAAAGTCCCGCCTGGCACGCACCCTCGCTGCGTTGTCGGACTCATCCGAGTACGTCCAGTACGAGGATGACCCTCCGCCTTGCGATCGCACGCACCAGACGCCGCGAGCCCCGCCCTCCGGGCGGACGGCGCTACTTTCGCAACACGCCCCAGGCCGACGGCCCCGTGTGAAAAGGGGCTGAGTCCTGCTGAGTTGGGCCCGGGCGCGAAATCGCGTCCGGGCCCGTTCTTCGACCCATGCGATGGCACTGAGTGCCATACTGCCGTCCATGGCTGACACTTCCTCACCCGGGACCGAGCTCCTGTGGGCGGCACTCGGCGGAGACCAGGCGCTGACCCACCACGTCGCGTACGGCGGGCCGCGCGGGCTGCTTGCGGCACGGCTGCCCGTGATGGAGCTGGCCCGCGCCGCGGTGGCGGTGTGCGCGCTCGCGGGTGCGGAACGTGCCGCGAGCCTCGCCGGGGGCGCCGTCCCCGCCGTGCGGGTCGACGACGGGGCTGTCGCCACGGCGTTCGTCAGCGAACGGAACCTACGGGTGGACGGTCGCGCCCCGGTGTCGTTCGCCCCGCTGTCCCGGTTCTGGCGCACGGCCGACGGCTGGGTGCGTACGCACGCCAACTACCCGCACCACCGGGCCGCGCTGCTGACCGCGCTGGGCACCACAGAGGAGGGCGTGGAGTCCGCGATCGCCGAGCGGCGTGCGCAGGACGTCGAGGACGTCGTGTACGAAGCCGGGGGCCTGGCGTTCGCGCTGCGCACCCCCGGTGAGTGGGCGGCGCATCCGCAGGGCGCGCTGGCGGCCCGGCAGCCGGTGCTGGCCAGGGAGCGGCTGGACGACGCGGCACCACGGCGCAGGGGCGCCGGGGACCGGTTGCGGGTGCTCGACCTGACACGGGTCATCGCGGGCCCGGTCGCCACCCGGACGCTGGCCCTGCTCGGCGCGGACGTGCTGCGGATCGACCCGCCCCGGCTGCCCGAGCTCGCCGACCAGCACACCGACACCGGCTTCGGCAAACGGTCCACGGCGCTGGACTTGGACAGCCCGGCGGACCGCCGCACCTTCGATGAACTGCTCGCCCGGGCTGATGTGCTGGTCACCGGCTACCGTCCGGGTGCGCTGGAGCGCCACGGGCTGCTGCGTCCGGGGCTGGTGGTGGCGCAGGTCTCGGCATGGGGGCACGAGGGACCATGGGGCGACCGGCGCGGCTTCGACAGCCTCGTCCAGGTGGCCAGCGGAATCGCCGTGATCGAGGGATCCGCAGAGCAGCCGGGGGCGCTGCCGGCGCAGGCCCTCGACCACGGTACCGGCTATCTGCTCGCGGCGGCGGTGCTCCGCTCCCTGACCGAGCAGGACGCGACCGGGGGCACCCGGCTGCTGCGGCTGGCGCTGGCGCGTACGGCACACCTGCTGACCGGCGTACTACCGCGGCGGCAGCCCGTCGGGGCGTCGGATGCGTACGCACCCGGCGCCTGGCTCGCCGAGACCGCGAGCCCGCTCGGCACGTTGCGCTACACCCGGTCGCCGGTGACGTACGAGGGAAGCCCGGCCGACTGGTCGCGCCCCCCGGGTGTCTGGGGCTCGGACGCCCCGGAGTGGCTCACCACCTGACCCTGCTCCCCGCACCCGGGGGCGGGCTGCCACCCGGGCCCGCGGAACACCCGCCCGCCCCGCTCGCGCCAGCTGCCCGCGGCACGCAGATCGCGGGCGATGGAGACGTATTCGTGGGTGGCGACCCGCAGCGGGTTGTAGGTCCCGATGTTCTTGGTGAGCCCGAACACGGGCCGTTCCGTCTCGGCGGTGAAGGAGCGGAAGAGCCGGTCCCAGACGATCAGGATCCCGCCGAAGTTCCGGTCCAGGTAGCCGCCTTGCGAGGCGTGGTGCACCCGGTGGTGCGAAGGCGTGTTGAACACGTACTCGAAGAACCGAGGCAGCTTGCCGATCCGCTCCGTGTGGATCCAGAACTGGTAGACGAGATTGACCGAGTAGCAGAACGCGAGCGCCGCCGGGTGCACGCCGCCGGCCACCAGCGGAAGGTAGAACGGCCAGGTGGTGAACCCCGTCCAGGGCTGGCGCAGCGCGGTGCTGAGGTTGAACTTGCGGCTGGAGTGATGGACGACATGGCTGGCCCACAGGATCCGGATGACGTGATGGCCGCGGTGGGACCAGTAGTAGAAGAAATCCTGCGCGAGCAGCAGCAGCGGGATCGTCCACCACAGGACGGGGACCCGCAGCGGCGCGAGTTCGTACACCGCCGTGTAGATCGCCACGACCGGGATCTTCCACAGGACGTCGAAGAAGAGGCTGCCGAGCCCCATGGAGATGCTGGTGGCAGCGTCCTTCGCCTCGTAGGCAGCGGCGTCCTCGTCGGGATGGAGCCGGTAGCTGACCGCCTCCACGATGGTCAGCAGAACGAATGCGGGGATCGACCACAGCACGACGTCGGGCAGGTTGGGCGCCATGCGAGGACCGTAGAGGCGGTGGTGCGGGCGCGGCTAGATGTCGTTACCGACAAGTATGCGGGCCGCGGTGCCAGCGCGCTTCGGCCAAGGGGCACAACACTCGGCGGCACCGGGCTCTTCGCCCCCGGGCAGGTCGCCCGGAGGTCCTAAATCCCCGCCGCGCCCATCAGCGACCCCGCCGCGTACGTCACGCCCATGGCCAGCGCTCCCCCGACCACGTTCCGCGCCATCGCCCGCCCCGCCGGGGCAGCGCCCAGGCGGGCGCTCCACCAGCCCGTGAAGGTGAGCGCGGTCAGCACCGACAGCACGGTGACCCACAGCCGTGACGACGCGGGCGGCAGCACGATGGCCAGGAGTGGCAGCAGGGCGCCCGCGGTGAAGGCGAGGAAGCTGGCGCCTGCCGCGTGCCAGGGGTTGGCCAGTTCATCGGGGTTGATGCCGAGTTCGACCCGGGCGTGGGCGCGGAGCGCGTCGCGTTGAGTGAACTGGACCGCGGCCTCGTGGGCGACCTCCCGGGTGAGGCCGCGTTGTTCCAGCAGTTCGGTGAGTTCCTCGAGTTCGGCTTCGGGCTGCTCGCGCAGCTCGCGCTTTTCGAGGGCCAGCGCGGCCCCTTCCGAGTCGCGCTGGGTGGAGACCGAGACGTACTCGCCGGCCGCCATGGACATGGAGCCGGCGAGCAGTCCCGCGAGTCCGGCCGTGAGCAGGTCGCTCCGCTCGCTGGTCGCGCCCGCGACGCCGACGACGAGGCCCGCGGTGGAGACGATGCCGTCGTTGGCGCCGAGTACCGCGGCGCGCAGCCAGTTGAGACGGGTGCCGAGGGTGCCATCGTGGGGCTCGTGGTGGGTCGGTTGCGTCACGCCACGGAGGGTCTCATCCATGAGGGTCCGGGGACAGTCACCACACGCGTACCGAACCGCCCGGCGCGAAGGCGGGGCTGGTGGCGTCGGCGGGGACCTCCTTCAGCGGCTGAGCGATCTCCTCGACCGTGGGGCCGACGCGTGCCGCCACGGCGTCGAGCAGTTCCAGGTCGAAGCCGTACACCCGGGCCGCGTTCCCGCCCACCATCGCCGCGATCTCGTCGCGCGGCAGCCCCGCGTAGGCGATACGGAGACCCTCGCGGGAGTACGGGGCCGTGCCCTCGTCATGCGGGTAGTCGCTACCCCACATGATCTTGTCCAGGCCGATCCGGTCGCGCAGCGGCACCTCGTGCGGACGCATGAAGCTGGCGCCGACGAAGCAGTTGTCGCGCCAGACCTCGCTGGGCCCCTTGCCCATCGAGGCGGCCAGTCCGGTGCCGAACTTGGACTCGGCGGTGACGGCCCGGGATGCCGCGGAGACCAGCCGCCCGTGGTAGTAGTCCAGCATCTCCACCACCCCGGGGATCCAGCCCGAACCCTGTTCGGTGAGCACGAGGTTGAGCCCGGGATGGCGGCGGAAGGCGCCGCCGAAGATCAGATGCCACAGCGCCCGGTGCGAGAACCATGTGGTCTCCACCATGAACACGGCCCGCGCGGCAGGTTCGTCGCCGAGCGGCGGGGACGCCGAGCCACCGTGGTGGTTGACGGGTACGCCGAGTTCCGCGCAGACCGCCCACAGCGGGTCGTACACCGCCGAGTACAGCTCCGGGATGCCCGATCCCGGTGGAGTCCCCGGGAGCAGGACTCCACCGGTCAGGCCCGCGTCCCTGCTGCGGCGGACCTCGGCGACGGCCGCGGGCACGTCGTTCAGCAGGATCTGGGCGACGCCCGCCCGGCGCCCGGGGGCGAGGGAGCAGAAGTCGGCGAGCCAGCGGTTGTGGGCGCGCAGGCCGGCCCAGCGCTGCTCGTACTCCTCGCGCGTCGGCACCGGGGCCATCAGGGACGCGGAGGGGAAGAAGGGCGGGATGGTGTTGGGGTAGACGACTTCGGCGACGATGCCGTCGGTCTCGAGCTCGGCGAGCCTGCGCGCCGAGTTCCAGTTGCGGTCGGCGGTGTCGGCGAGCAGGTCCTCGTAGGGGTTGACGTATGCGGCCGCCCAGGCGTCGAAGTCGTCGTGGTGCCGCTTCTCCAGGTAGGGCTTGTAGTCCAGGAGATCGGCTCCGGCGTGGCAGTCGGCGGAGATGACCGTGTAGCGCTCGGTCATGGCGTCACCCCCAGTGCGGGGAAGTCCTCGCCGGTCAGCCAGTGGCGTCCCACCGCGCGCGACCGGGCCCAGGACGCCTCGACCGCGGCCTGGTCGGGTGACTGCCCCAACTCGGCCGGTGTGGGTCCGACGCGCCGGGCGATCGGTGCCAGCGCCGCCGTGTCGAAGCCGAACACCTCGGCCGCGGCGAGGCCCAGCATGCGGCGGGTCTCGGCGACGGGGATGTCGTGGAAGGTGTCCCGCAGCCAGGCCCTGGTACGGGGCCAGGTGCCCTCGGGGTGGGGGAAGTCGGAGCCCCAGAGGATGTTGTCGACGCCGATCTCGTAGCGCTGGGCGAGCTCGCGGCGTTTGGTGTTGGTGGCGCAGATGAAGACCTGCCGGTCGAGGTACTCGCTCGGCGGGCGCTTCATCTCGGCGAAGGGCGACAGTTTCTTGCCGCCGTGTGCGCCGAGGTAGAGCCGGTCCATGAACCAGAGCAGATTGGGCAGCCACCAGCAGCCGGACTCGGCCACACCGAACCTGAGGCCGGGATGACGCTCGAACGCCCCGGACCAGAGCAGGAACCACAGCGGCCGGGCGGGCCACCAGGTGACCTCGGAGACGTAGATGCCCAGGTGGTCGCCGTACTCATGGCGCGGTGCGGCGCCGGAGTGGGTGATCAGCGGCATGGCGGTCTCGGCCGCCGCGGCCCAGACGGGGTCGTAACGGCGGTCGTGGTAGGGGGCCTTGTCGACCCACATCGAGGGAATCATCAGCGCGCCGAGTCCGGACTCCTTGGCACGGTGGATCTCGGCGACGACCCGGTCCACCTCGCCGGTGACGGGCAGCAGGGCGACTCCGCAGTGCCGCTGCGGGTGCTCGGACACGAAGTCGGCCAGCCAGCGGTTGTGCGCCTGTGCCCCTGCCATGCCGAGCTCGGGATCCTGGTCACCGGAGAGCCCGAGCCCGACCCCGAAGGGTGCGGCGGTGCCGCTGTCGACGGCGTCCGCGTCGGGGAAGACCACCTCGGCGGCCACCCCGTCGCCGTCGAGCTCCTTGATGCGCTGCCCTGGGTCCCAGCCTCCCCGCAGGCCTTCCTCGTTGTCGCTGAACCACTTGTCGGCGAAGGCTTCGTTGCGTACGCCGAGCCGGGTCATCTCCTCGCGCCTGCGGTCGCGTCCGGCGAGGAACTCGTCGAAGTCATGGTGATGGCGGGCGTCGAGATAGGGGCGGTACCGCTCGGTGGGCAGCCCGGCATGGCAGTCGGAGGAGATGATCAGATACGGGTCTTCGGGTGCCGGTGCGTACGGGTCCGTCATGGCACGTCACTCCTGCGGTCGGTCGTCCAGCAGTGCGGTTTCGTGCGGTCGCGTGCGTTTTGCGTTCAGTCCAGGATGAAGCGCTCGAGATAGGCAGGGTTGGCGCGGTCGAGCATCGACTGGGCGCGGGCGCGGATCTGGCGATCGCTGTGCTCCCCGGGCGGGAGCATCCAGAAACGGTCCGCCCTGATGCCCTCCAGGACGTGCTCGGCGACCTCGTCGACCGGGGTGAACCGCACCTCGTGGCCGGCGTCCCGCATCGCCGCCTCCCACTGGGCCAGGCTGCGGTAGGGGGTGCGGCGGGGTCGCTGCTTGGCGTAGCGGTCGGGCCTGTTGCGGTGGGACTCCCACAGCCCGGTACGGAGCATATGGGGTCCCGGGAAGAGCACGGATGCTCCGATCAGGGCTTGCTCGGCACGCAGTTGTGCGTAGAGCGACTCGGTCATCGTCACGACCGCCGCCTTGGTGACGGCGTACACGGAGGCGGTGGGCAGTGGGGCGATACCGCCGTCGCCGGACGAGGTGTTGACGACATGGCCCGGCTCACCCGCCTCGATCATCCGGGGGACGAACGCCTGGATGCCGTGGAAGACGCCCCAGACGTTGACGGCGAAGGCCCATTGCCAGTCGTTGGGTTCGTGCTGCCACATGGGGCCTTCGGCACCGGAGCCGACACCGGCGTTGTTGCACAGCACATGGACGGCGCCGAAGGTCCCGTACACCTCGTCGGCGAAGGCGCACACCGAGTCCCGGTCCGAGACGTCGACCACGCGAGCGAGCACCTCCGCGCCGTCCGCGGCGAGCTCGCCGGCGGTCTTGTGCAGTGCCGCCTCCTCGACGTCGGCGAGGACGACCTTCAGTCCTTCGGCGGCGAAGCGGCGGACCATGGCGCGGCCGATCCCGCTCGCCGCGCCGGTGACGACGGCGACCTGCCCGGGCGCGGGCCTCACCGGTCACTCCCCTGCGGGGGTCCGTCGAGGATCTGCCGGGCGTCGTCGTAGCGCTGGTGGAGATAGGGCAGCAGAGCCTGGGCGCTGACCCGCTCGACCACACGGCCCTTCTGGTCACTGGTCTTCTCACCGATGGTGAGCTCCACCAGCTTCCGTACGGGCAGATCGGCGACCGGGTCGTACATGGACTCGCGCAGCACCACATCGCCGGTGAGACGTTCGAGCGTGCGGAACCTCTCGTTGCGCACGCAGTGCACGAGCACCGGGTCGGCGTCGAATCCCGATCCCGAACCATCCACCGAAGGAAGGCACTTGAAGTAGAAGTCGAGCTTCTCGGCGGGCTCGGGCAGCGGCAGCGGTCCGGACACCGCGCCCCGCACCTCGACGAAGGCGATCCCGTGCCGGGCGAGTGAGGCCCGTACGACCATGCCGTCGCGCTCGACGGACACCTCGCCCAGCTTCTTCGGCTCGCCGAACACCTCACGGCCGCCGATGAGGGCGCGTTCGGTGGTCATCGGCATGACCAGCGGATACCAGCCCTGCTGCTCGCCGTGCGCGGCCGCGACCGCGACGGAGCCCGCTCCGAGTGGATGCCCTGGCAGGTCGACCCGGCTGATGTTCACCCGCACCAGGGGCTGTTCGGTCGGTTTGAGCGGTGGCGGCAGCACGGCCGCGATCACATCCGGGTCGGTCTCCCACACGGCCACGACGCCCGTGGACCAGATCTCGGGGAGTGCCGCGGCGGCTGCGCGGGCTGCTGTGATCTCGGCCTCGGAACGCGCTCCGTACCGTACACGTGCCATGTCGTACCACCCTTCGTCGTGCGCCGAATGCATCGCAGGGGGACGGGTCCGTCTGGCTCTCTCGGCGAATCTGTAACAGAGTTACACCGTTGCCGATGAAGGGTAAAGAGCCTTGCACGTAACGGAATTGGGGGATCCATGCCACGTACTGCCCTGACCCGCGAAGAGGTGCTCGACACCGCGGCGGAGCTTGTCAGGCAGCACGGCCCCGACGCCCTCACCATGCGGGGCCTCGCGGCCAGGCTCGGCACCGCGGTCACCTCGATCTACTGGCATGTCGGCAACCGCGAGTCACTGCTGGACGCGCTTGTGGAGCGGACCGTGCGGGAGATGGGCGCGATCCGGCCCACCGGCCGTACCCCCGCCACCAGGATCGTGTCGGTGGCCCGGCAGCTGCGCCTGGAGCTGCTGGCCCGTCCGCATCTGATCGCCATGGTCCATGAACGGGGCCTGACCGAGCGGATGTTCCTGCCCGCGCAGCGCGCCCTGGTCCACGAGATGCACACGGCGGGGCTGCGGGGAGCGCGTGCGGCGGAGGCGGTTCGTGTCGTGCAGTTCCAGATAGTCGGCTTCGTCCTCGTCGAGCGCAACCAGGGACGCGCCCCCGCACAGTCGCCGGGGCAGGACGTGCTGTGGGACGCGGAAGCCGCCGAGGACGACCCGGGACTGGCCCGCGCGCTCGCCCGGCAGCCAAGGCCGGAGAAGCTGTTCACCACTTCGGTGCGGGCACTCGTGGACTCCCTGCTGGCGCAGGCCGGGAGATAGCCGTGCGGCTGCGGCCGGACTGTAGGGCCGGGGGCCCGTCGCGGCGCTCGGCCGTGCCGTCGCCCATGGGGCGCTCGACCGGTTTGTCAGTGGGGCCCCGTAAGCTCTGTGACCATGCTCGACGACCGTACGACCGCAGCAGCGTGGCCGGCCGCGTACCCGGAGGGGTACGCGGTCGTCGACGTGGAGACCACCGGACTCGCCCGCGACGACCGGATAGTCTCTGCTGCCGTCTACCGCCTCGACGCGCAGGGGAACGTGGAGGACCACTGGTACACACTGGTCAATCCCGAGCGGGATCCGGGGCCGGTATGGATCCACGGTCTGACGAGTGATCTGCTCGACGGAGCGCCTCTGTTCACCGATATCGCCCGGGAGTTCGCGCACCGGCTGGACGGCCGGGTCCTGGTCGCGCACAACGCCATCTTCGACTGGTCCATGATCGCCAGGGAGTACGCGCGGGCGGACCATGCCGTACCGGTGCGGCAGCGGCTCTGCACCATCGCGCTCTCCAAGGAGTTGGCGCTGCCGCTGCCCAACCACAAGCTGGAGTCGCTGGCCGCCCATTTCGGCGTGGTCCAGCAGCGCGCACACCACGCCCTGGACGATGCCCGGGTGCTGGCCGAGGCGTTCCGGCCCAGTCTGCACGCCGCGGCGGAGCGGGGGGTGCGGTTGCCGCTGCTGGAGTGCCGGCCGCTGACCGAGTGGTCCACCGCCGCGCCCGCGCCGCGCATCGGCCGGCAGGCGACAGGCTCCTCGTCGGCCGGCTTCTCGTCAGCAGGATCCTCGTACTGGCACAACAGCTGGCGACCCTCCCGCAGGCGCCCCGCCTGCCCCTACCCCAACCCAGGGCGCTACGAAGCGGACAAACCACTCAAGCAAGGCATGCGGGTGGCGTTCTCGGGTGATACCTCCATCGAGCGGGAGCTGCTCGAGGACCGCGCGATTGAGGCGGGACTGCACATCGCGACAAGCGTGTCACGGCTCACCAGCCTCCTGGTCACCAATGATCCGGACGCGGGGACGTCGAAGACCGTCAAGGCGAAGTCCTTCGGCACACCTGTCGTCGACGAGGCGGCGTTCACCCAACTGCTGCGGGATGTGAGCCCGGCAGGGAAGTGACGCGGAGGCTGTGCCCCGGCACGGGCACTGCGCCGGTCGGGTGCTGCCACGCCGACCCGCCCCCACGGATCTTGCTCTGGCCGCCCGCGCTCCGCAGCATGCGGCGCATGGCACGTTGCGAGGTCTGCGGAAACGACTACGGCATGTCCTTCGAGGTGCACGCGCAGGGCGCCGTGCACGTCTTCGACTGCTTCTCCTGCGCCATCCACCGGATGGCCCCCATCTGCGAGCACTGCAAGGTCCAGATCATCGGCCAGGGCGTCGAGGCCGAGGGCCACTGGTACTGCGGAGCGCACTGCGCCCGCGCCGAGGGGAGGGCGGGCATCGTCGACAGGGTCTGACGCTACGGGCACCGAGCCTCCTCGAGCACCCCTCCGTCCGAACACCCCATGGCCGAGTTGTACGGTCATGGGGTGTACCGCTTCCTGTTGTCCCGGCAGTGGGTGATCCTCACCCTCGTCAGCCTCGTCCTCATCCCCGTGATGGTCGAACTGGGCTTCTGGCAGCTGCACCGGCACCAGCACCGCGTCGCCCAGAACCAGCTGATCGCCGACAATCTCGCCGCCCGGCCGACACCGGTCACCGAGCTCACCTCTCCCGGTCACACTGTTCCGCGCGCCGACTACTGGCGGCAGGTCACGGCCACGGGCACCTTCGACACCGCGCACGAAGTCGCCGTACGCCGCCGCACCAACGCCGATGACCGCGTCGGGTTCCACGTGCTGACTCCGCTGGTCCTCGCGGACGGCCGCGCGGTGCTGGTGAACCGCGGCTGGGTGCCTGCGGCGGCCGACCAGGCGGCGTTCCCCGAGGTGCCGCCCGCGCCCAGGGGCCGGGTCACCGTCACCGGTCGACTGATGGCCGACCAGACGACCGGTGCCAGCGGCATCAGGGACCTGTCCGGGCTGCCGCCTCGTCAGATCATGCTGATCAACAGTGCGCAGCAGGCGAAGTCCCTGGGGCTGGCCCTGCTCGGCGGCTATATCGAGCAGACCGCGCCCGAGCCGCCGCGCGGCTCGCCCGAGCTGATTCCCGAGCCGGACCACGACTCCATCGGCGCCCATATGGCCTACGCAGTCCAGTGGTGGCTGTTCGCGGCCGGGGTGCCCGTCGGCTGGGTGATCCTCGTGCGCCGCGAGAAGCGCGATCGCGCGGCGGCATCGTCCGAGGAACCCGTGGCCGCTCCGGAGTCCGCAGCCGTCTGAGAGAGCCCGGGACCGGCCCTCGCCCGGGCCGCGGGGTGCAGGGCAGGATAAGCGCATGGATCTTGGACTGAAGGACCGTGTCTACATCGTCACCGGGGCGACCCGGGGTCTGGGCAACGCGTCGGCGCACGCACTGGCGGCGGAGGGCGCGCGGCTGATCGTCACAGGCCGGGAGCAGAAGGCCGCCCAGGCGGCGGCCGCCGAACTCGGGCCGGACGCACTCGGCATCGCGGCGGACAACGCCGATCCGGACGCGGCCGAACGGCTCATCACGGCCGCGCGCGAGCGTTTCGGGCGGGTCGACGGCGTACTGATCAGCGTGGGCGGACCGCCGCCCGGCTTCGTCGCCGACAACACGGACGAGCAGTGGCAGGCGGCGTTCGACGCGGTCTTCCTCGGCGCGGTGCGGCTGGCGCGGGCCGCCGCGGCCGCGCTGGGTCCTGGCGGGGTGATCGGCTTCGTGCTCTCCGCCTCGGTCCACGAGCCGTTCCCGGGCCTGACGATCTCCAACGGGCTGCGCCCGGGCCTGGCCGGTTTCGCCAAGTCCCTCGCCGACGAGCTGGGGCCGCGCGGGATTCGCGTCCTGGGCCTGCTTCCGGGGCGCATCGCCACGGACCGCATGCGCCAGCTCGACGAGCTCTCCGGCGACGCGGACGCCTCCCGGGCCGCGAACGAGCAGCGCATCCCCCTGCGGCGGTACGGCACCCCGGAGGAGTTCGGCCGCACGGCCGCGTTCCTCATGTCACCTGCGGCGTCCTACCTGACGGGCGTGATGCTCCCTGTGGACGGCGGCGCCCGCCACGGGTTCTAGCCACACGGCGAGGGAGTGGGCTCCGGGGCGCGCCCAGCACCGGTCGGGCCTCGTGGTCGCGGAGTGGGCAGGCCGCCGCTGTGCCGTGGCGGTGACCCCGGGTGTCCGTCTCCAGCACTGGAATCCGTCCGGGGACGGGGCTTGGGATTCCGGGCTTGCCGTGCACCGTGGAGGGCAAGCCCGGGCAATCCCGTCACACCTCCGGGAAGATGTCCCCCGCCCCCATCGCACTCTCCTGGTCACTCTGGTCCCGCAGCTTCCGGGACTTCTCTTCCAGCCGGCGGCGCTCCTCCGGGTCCGAGGCCCGTTCCGCGGCCTGCTTCAGTTCGTCCGCCTTCTGGCGCATCTGGCGTACACGACCACTTGCCTCGCCTGAAACGCTCATGATCACTCCTCATACGTCATCGGATGAGCGGGCACCTCTCAGCGAACCAGTGCCGCCGTGACCTCGCATCCGGAGGTCACACCACGCGCCTGGCGTGGTGCCGCTCCGCGCGGAGGCGGACCTCCGTCGGCAGCGCGGCAAGGGCCGCCGACGTGCGGGCGTGGTCCAGGGCCTCGGCCGAGAGACGGTGGAGGGTCTCGCCGGGGGACGCATAGGGCTCCAGGAGCAGACGGACGCGGGCCGTCGGCGCCGTACGGCGGCCGTGAAGGGCGATCTGGGCCCGGGCCACGCCGTCGAGCTGCTCCGCCTCGCCGACCAGTACGGACTCCAGGGCGCGGCCCCTGAGCAGCGCGCCCTCGCCGTCAGCGGTCTCGACCAGGATCTCGGCGAGACGCGAGCGGCGGAACTGTGCCAGCAACCACCACAGGCCCATCAGCAGCACCACCACGAGTGCCACGATCACCACCGGCCACCACCAGCTCTCGGCACGCCATCGCTGCCGGGCGCTCTGGGCGAGCAGCACGTCACCCGGCCCCGACCAGGGCCACCAGGACGGCACCGCGGCCCCGACAGCGGCGGCGAGTACCGCTCCCCCGGCGGCCAGCAGCACCAGACCGGCGAGCCCGAGCAGCACACGGTTGACGACGGGGAGCGCGGGAGCCATGGGGTCATCCCCTCTTGGGAGGCCGGCGGACCTGCACGGACAGCGCAGGGGGGTGCGCGAGGCCCAGTTCGCGGATGCCGGCGTCCAGCACGGCTTCCAGGTCGCTGCGCACCTCATCGAACTCACGGAAATGGGACACCGCCCGTACGCCGACCCAGGAGCGTCGCATCCGCACCCGTACGGACTGCACACCGGACACCTCCATCGCCCGGTCGCGCAGAACGAGCGCCGCCGCGTCCCGGTCGAGTCCCGCTCTCAGCGCGATGTCGGCCGCTGAGCGCCTCATCGGCAGCAGGCCCCGCAGTCCGGGGGTGACGGCGAGCACGATCAGGCACAGTCCGAGTGTCACGGCGACGCTCGCGCCCACGAGTACCCAGGTGTCGTCGAGGGGCCGCCGGTCGAGCTCGTCGGCGAGTGTCCGGCGCCATGCCACACCGGGCCGCTCGGCACGTACGGCGGCGACGTCGTACAGGAACAGCCCCGCACCGGCGGTCAGCAGGGCCGCGACCAGTACGGCCGGGATCCGCCGCTTGGACCAGAAGCGCGAAGCCTTCCCGGGTGCGGATTCGTTCGCGGGTGCGGGCTCGTTCGCCTGTTCGACCCCGGACTCAGTCGCGGGCTCGGTCATCTCAGTCTCCCCTGATCCGTCCGGCGGGTATGGACGGATTGCAGCCGCTCGACCTCCACGGCCACCTCGGACGCCTCCATCCCGGCCAGTGACGCCACCCGTTCGGCCACGCGCCGGCGCACCGCACCGCACTGGGCGCCGATGTCGGAGGGGTAGTCGAGTTCGAGGCTGATACGGATACGGGCGTGGTCGTGGTGCACGATGACCGTGGCATGCGGGGGTGAGCATCCTTCGGGCACACGCCCCAGGGCCTCACGCGCCGCCCGCGCCGCGATCTTCGCGACGACCCGGTCGGCGATCGTCGTCTCTCCGCGTGCGGCCGCCTCGATCCGCTGCGGCGGCATGGACGACAGGGGCGGGGGCGGGTCCACGGCCACCCCGGATCACCTGCGGTCGCCGTGCTCGCGGCCCCGGAAGAAGGCCCCCGGGTCGAGGCCGCCTTCCAGGAAGCGGCCGGCCACGAACCCGACCGCGCCGAGCGCGGCCACCAGGAGGAAGGCGCCGAAGCCGCCGAAGTATCCGGCGAAGCCGAGCGCCATGCCGGCCAGCAGGCCGACCACCGCCATGCTCATTCGTGAGCTCCTCTCGTGAGCTCCGCTACTGGATCCGCGGTTCCGGCTCTTCGTCTTCCTCGTCCGGGAGCTTCACATCGGTCACCGCGATGTTGACCTCCACGACTTCGAGACCGGTCATCCGCTCCACGGATGAGACGACGTTCCCACGGACGGCCCTGGCCACATCCGCGATCGACACCCCGTAGTCGACGACGATCTCCAGGTCGAGGGCGGTCTGCACCTCGCCGACCTCGGCCTTCACGCCGCGTGTGACACCGGAGCGTCCGCCCGCGCCGGGCACCCGGTCGCGCACGGCGCCGAGGGCGCGGGAGACCCCGCCGCCCAGCGCGTGGACTCCGATCACGTCCCGGGCAGCGAGTGCGGCGATCTTCTCGACCACTCCGTCGGCGATGGTGGTACGCCCCCGGGCGCCCGGATCACCAGCGGCCCGCCTGCTCGGCCCGGTGCCCCCCATGCCCTCCGACGGTTCCTTGCTGACATTGACGCCGGTGTCGGTCATCGCCGTACGTCCCTTTCCGGGAGGTGGTGAACTCCTGGCTCCGCTGCCCACACTAAGTGCGCTTGCCCTGTCACGCGCCGGGGACGCGGCAGGTGGGGGCAACAGCAGAGGTGATCACCACTTCCCGGACGGGAGGCAAGCGCGGAGCGCGCGAGCGCCCTGGGCCATGCGGGACCGATGTGGCCCGACGCGCGTGGGCTCAGTCGGCGAGACCCGCGAGGTCCCTCAGACGCCGGGCCTGGGCAGCCCGCTCGGCCTTGCGCTGCTCCTCGTAGGTGCGGTCCTGAGCACCACGCAGCAGCGCCTTGGTCTCGATCACGGCGTCACGCGGGGCAGCCAGCAGAGCCGCCGCAAGGTCACGCACGGAACCGTCGAGCTCCTCGGCGGGCACCACGAGATTGGCGAGACCGATCCGCTCTGCCTCATCGGCCTGGACGGAGCGTCCCGTGGCGCAGATCTCGAGCGCGCGGGCGTACCCGACCAGCGAGACGAGCGGATGCGTCCCGGCAAGATCCGGGACCAGGCCCAGGCTGGTCTCGCGCATGGCGAACTGGACGTCCGGCGCGACGATTCTCAGGTCGCAGCCCAGAGCGAGCTGGAAGCCCGCCCCGATCGCATGCCCCTGCACCGCCGCGATCGACACCAGGTCGTTGCGGCGCCACCAGGTGAATGCCTCCTGGTACTCGGCGATGACCGCGTCCAGCTCCTCGGCGGAGCCGCGGGCGAGGTCGAGGAACGACGGCTCGCCGTCGAAGCCCTCGGGCGTGAAGGCCTGGCGGTCGAGGCCCGCGGAGAAGGACTTGCCCTCTCCGCGGAGCACGACCACCCGCACACTGCCCGGCAGCATCCGCCCGGCCTCCGTCAACGCCCGCCAGAGAGCGGGGGACTGGGCGTTGCGCTTGGCCGGGTTGGTGAGGGTCACCGTGGCCACCGCGTCATCGACGGTGAGCCGTACGCCGTCCTTGTCGAGCACAGAGTCCAGCGAGTCGAGCGAAGTCATGGGGAGCCTCCGGTTCCGGTGCGGTCAGTGCAGCGAAGATTTAAGTTACTGCACAGTAACCAGTCAGTCGACCGTATCGATCGACCGAGTGGCCCACACCGGAACCGTCCGGTCACCCACGGACGCCGCCGACTCGACGGCTGTGCGCGGAATGTCAGGCCGTGGCGGCCTTCTTGCCCCGCGTAGCTCCGCCGCGTCCACGCAGCGTGACTCCGGACTCGCTGAGCATCCGGTGCACGAACCCGTAGGAGCGGCCAGTCTCTTCGGCCAGCGCCCGGATGCTCGCACCGGAGTCGTACTTCTTCTTCAGGTCTGCCGCGAGCTTGTCGCGCGCGGCGCCGGTCACCCGGCTGCCCTTCTTCAGAGTCTCGGCCACCCGTGCCTCCTCATGGGAAGTGCGCTCTGGACTTCTCATGATCACCCCTACCGGGCCTCATGGCCACCCATTCGACAAGGTCCGTGCCACAAGGTTTGGCCGCGGCGGGCTTCCGATCGCGACCGGAATAATGGATTCCGGTCCTGGCCGCCGAGAGGTTTCCGCGCGCCGCGCCAGGAAACTCCAGGTCAGAACAGGTGTGACCCCGACGGTGCGGTTCCGGGCCGCTGCGCGAGCACAGCGGCCCGCGGAACCTGCCGCCACGCCGGAGGATGAGACGTTCTCACCCAGATGAAGGACAAACGGTGGGCCGAATGATCCATACGGAGTGGATCAGAGCGCTCCGGACGGGACACCCGGGCACGGGACACGGGGCGTCAGGCGTCAGGCGTCAGGCGTCAGGCGTCAGGCGTCAGGCGTCAGGCGTCAGGCGAGGGTCACGAGATCCGCGTAGTCCGCGCCCCAGAGATCCTCGACACCGTCCGGGAGCAGGATGATCCGCTCCGGCTGCAGTGCCTCGACCGCGCCCTCGTCGTGCGTGACCAGGACGACCGCGCCCTTGTAGGTGCGCAGCGCGCCGAGGATCTCCTCGCGGCTGGCCGGGTCGAGGTTGTTGGTCGGCTCGTCCAGCAGCAGCACATTGGCCGCGGAGACCACCAGCGTGGCCAGCGCGAGCCGGGTCTTCTCACCGCCCGACAGAACCCCGGCCGGCTTCTCGACGTCGTCGCCGGAGAACAGGAACGACCCCAGCACCTTGCGGACCTCGACGAGATCGAGGTCGGGCGCCGCGGTCCGCATGTTCTCCAGGACGGTGCGGTCCGGGTCGAGGGTCTCGTGCTCCTGGGCGTAGTAGCCCAGCTTGAGGCCGTGGCCCTGGACGACCTCGCCGGTGTCGGCGTTCTCGACCCCGCCGAGCAGCCGTAGCAGGGTGGTCTTCCCTGCTCCGTTCAGACCGAGGATCACGACGCGGGACCCCTTGTCGATGGCGAGGTCCACATCTGTGAAGATCTCGAGCGAGCCGTAGGACTTGGACAGGCCCTCCGCCATCAGCGGGGTCTTGCCGCACGGCGCGGGCTCGGGGAACCGCAGCTTGGCGACCTTGTCGGCGGCCCGCACGTCCTCGAGGCCGGACAGCAGCCGCTCGGCGCGGCGCGCCATGTTCTGCGCGGCGACGGTCTTGGTGGCCTTGGCACGCATCTTGTCGGCCTGGGCGTTGAGCGCCGCCGCCTTCTTCTCCGCGTTCTGGCGCTCGCGCTTGCGGCGCTTCTCGTCCGCCTCGCGCTGCTGCTGGTAGAGCTTCCAGCCCATGTTGTAGACGTCGATGGTCGAGCGGTTGGCGTCGAGGTAGAAGACCTTGTTGACGACGGTCTCGACGAGGTCGACATCGTGGGAGATCACGATGAAGCCGCCGCGGTAGGTCTTCAGATAGTCACGCAGCCAGACGATCGAGTCGGCGTCGAGGTGGTTGGTCGGCTCGTCGAGCAGCAGGGTGTCGGCGTCCGAGAACAGAATCCGGGCCAGCTCGACACGGCGGCGCTGACCACCGGAGAGGGTGTGCAGCGGCTGGCCCAGCACGCGGTCGGGCAGGTTGAGCGCCGCGGCGATCGTGGCGGCCTCCGACTCGGCGGAGTAACCGCCCTTGGTCAGGAACTCCGTCTCCTGGCGCTCGTACTGCTTCAGCGCCTTCTCCTGGGTGGCGCCCGTGCCGGTGGCGATGCGCTGCTCGTTCTCGCGCATCTTGCGGAGCAGGACGTCGAGGCCACGCGCGGAGAGGATGCGGTCACGGGCCAGGACGTCGAGGTCGCCGGTGCGTGGGTCCTGCGGGAGGTAGCCGACCTCGCCCGAGCGGGCGATCTGTCCGGCGGCGGGGATGCCCTCACCCGCGAGGCACTTGGTGAGGGTGGTCTTGCCCGCTCCGTTGCGGCCGACAAGGCCGACGCGGTCGCCCCTGGCGATGCGGAAGGTGGCGGACTCGATGAGGACTCGGGCGCCGGCGCGCAGCTCGATGCCGGAAGCGGTGATCACGGAAAGACTCCAGGACGGGACGGACGGCGGAGGGACGACAGGGCGTGCGAAGGCTCGACGCCGTCTAATCCACGGGGAGAATTGCCATACGGAGCAGTCTACCGGCCTTGTGCAACCGGTTTCCTGTGGCGCTGCCCACCTCTGGCCGCCACGCAAAAGGGGCGGGCGGCACCCTGCTGCTCGATACTCGGGATCATGCAGTTCGACGACGACGCCGACCTGGACACCTCGGAGGTCCAGGATGTGCGGGGCAGCCGGTTGCCGGGGGGAAGGGCGACCGTCGGCGGTGGGATCGTCGGATTCATCGCACTGGTGCTCGGGCTGATCTTCGGGGTGGGACCCGACCAGCTCGGGCTCACGGACGGCGGCCAGGAGACCCGGCCGAGCGCCTCGACCGCGGCGCAGGTGGGCCAGACCTGCCGCAAGGGCGTGGACGCCAACACCCGCGACGACTGCCGGACCGTGGCCGTGGTCAACAGCGTGCAGGACTTCTGGCGCGCGGAGTACACCCGGCGCGGCGGACGGTACACGGATGCGCCGACGGTGATGTTCACCGATCGGGTCGGGACCGCGTGCGGATCGGCCACATCGGCGGTCGGGCCGTTCTACTGCCCCGCCGATCGCAAGGTCTATCTGGACCTCAGCTTCTTCGACGACCTGCGCACGAGGTTCGGGGCCTCCGGCGGGCCGTTCGCGCAGGCGTATGTCGTCGCCCATGAGTACGGCCACCACATCCAGAACCAGATGGGCACCCTGGCCCTGGCCCAGGACAACCGGGCGGGGGCGGGGAGCAACGCGGTCCGGGTGGAGTTGCAGGCGGACTGCTACGCGGGGGTGTGGGCGCACCACGCCACGACGACCCCGGACGAGAAGACCGGGAAGCCGCTGCTCACCCGGCTGACGGACGCGGACATCCGGGAAGGCCTCGACGCGGCGGCGGCCGTGGGCGACGACCGGATCCAGCAGGCGCTGCAAGGGCGGGTCACCCCGGAGACCTGGACGCACGGCTCCGCGGCGCAGCGTCAGGAGTGGTTCTACACCGGCTATCGCACGGGCGACATGGCCGCGTGCAACACCTTCCGCTGAGCCGCTCCCCCGGACTCCGCCCGGAGGAGCGCCGGGGTCCCGGGCATTGTCGGTGCCCCCTGCCAGACTGAGATCCGGATCACACCCCTGTGGGCGGGTGACGGAGGAGGGATCGAGATGGCGGAGGCACCGAGCATCTGTCCGACGCTGCTGTACACGGACGCCAAGGCCGCGATCAGGCAGCTCACCGAGGCCTTCGGCTTCACCGAGCACGCGGTGTACGAGGCCGGGAGCGGCAAGGTGGTGCACGCCGAACTGTCGTACGGGAACGGAATGGTGATGCTGGGCAGCAAGGGCACCGGCAGCGAGTTCGACAAGCTGATGGAGACCGGCGGCCCGATCGGTGTGTACGTCCAGGTCGACGACGTGGACGCACACCACCTCCGCGCGGTGGAGCACGGGGCGGACATCGTGCTGCCGCCCACCGACCAGGACTACGGCTCGCGGGACTACATGGCACGCGATCTGGAGGGCAACGTCTGGAGCTTCGGGACGTACCGGCCGGGTGCGAGCGCGGAATGACCCGGCCTGGCGTCCTCAGGCTCCTCCGGTGTGGACCTGGAAGGCCGCCCGGCGAAGTGCCTTGGACAGGGCGGGGTCGGGGTGGGCAGCGGCGAGTGCGACCAGGACCTGCACGGTGCGGGGGTGGCCGACCGCCCTGACCTCGTCCAGCAGGGCGGGGACGGTGCCCTGCACGGCAGCGTCGAGGTGACGGACCAGGAGGGTGGTCTCACCGTGGTCGGCGACGGCAGCCGCGGTGTCCACCCAGAGCCAGGTCGCCTCGTCGCGGGTGAGCACTTCTGCCGCGTCATCCGGATCCGCTCCCTCGTACTCGGCAAGCCAGAGCAGGGCGTACGGGCGCAGGGACGGCTCTTCGGCGGCGGCACGCACCCCGGCCTCGGCGGGGGCTCCGACGACGCGGAGTGCCTCGAAGGCGAGACCACGCAGCAGCGCGTCCTCGCCGCGGGCCGCGACGAGGAGCTCGGAGACGGCACTGGAGACGGTGCGCGCGGCCAGCCAGGCGCGGTACTCGTCCCGGGCGGGTCCCGGGCTGAGCCGGGCGCAGGCCCGGAGCAGGTCCTCGGCCGGGTGCTCGATGTGGCCGGCAGGGCTCTGGGCCGCGACGCAGATCTGCTCGAGCTTGACCCAGACCGCCCAGTTGCCGAGCGGGGTGAGGGTGGCCTGGCTCTGCCCGAGGGTGAGTGCGTCGACGGCGGCGAGGCCCTCCAGGGCCCAGTCCATCAGGGCGGGGAGCAGCGCGTCGGCGACGGCCCGGTCGACCGGGGAGACCGCGGCGGCCGGGGGTGCGGCGGGCTCCCGCTGCGAGGGGGCCATGGGCACTTCGCAGCGTTCGTCGCGCAGTTCCGCGACGCGCTGCTGGAGCAGGTCCAGCAGCGCTGACACCAGGACGGGGCCGGCGGAGAGCTGGAGGAGGGTGAGGATCTGCGGGACGGCCTCGACGACTTCGGCGACGGCTGCGGGTGCGACGTCGTCGGGTGCGGGGTGGACCAGCGACCATGCGTCGAACAGGGCGACCCAGCCCCGCAGCACGGCCGTGTCGTCCCGGTCCCAGGCGTTGAGCCGCCAGCCGGGGCGGGCGGTGCTGCCGTGGAGTTCGACGAGCCCGGCGAGACGTGCGCGGTCCCAGCTCGCGCTCGCCTGGTCCGGGGTCAGCTCCAGCGCCGTCGCGGCCTGTTCCCGTACGGCGTGGACGGCCGCGTCGGGTGCGGAGGCGGCCCAGCGGGCGATGCGCACGGCGTCGGCGAGGGCCTCGCGCGCCTGGCGGGCCAGTTCGGAGGCAGGCGGAGTGCCCTCGGGCGGGCGCGGGGCGGGACGCGTACGCCGGTTCGACACGGCACGCCGGGCCGTGGCGGTGGGACGGGGACGGACAAGACGGAGTCTGGAGTCGCGCACGTTACGGGACGTCACGGGGAGCAGTCTTCCCGCTGTCGGCCCGAAAGCCCAATTCGGAATGACGGATCTCGTCGCGGGGCCGCTCAGAGGGCGAGGGCTGGGCCTCCTTCGACCGGTCGCGGGGCCCTGACCCTGCTCGGACCGCTTGCTCAGACCAAGGGGGTGAGGAAGCGGCGGAGAGCCTCCTCGTAGCGTGCCGGGTCGGCGTTCCACATCGCCGAGTGCGGGGCCTCGGTGACGGTGTGGAGGCTGACCAGGTCGGGGCGGCGTGCAGCGAGTTCCCGGGAGGGCCCCCAGGGAGCGAGCCGGTCGTCGGGACCGTGGAAGATCAGTGTCGGCACGCCGAGGCTGCTCGGATCCGCGGCCTCGCGCAGGCGGTCACCGTGCAGTCCGGTGCGCCCCTGGGCGGCGCGCACCGCCAGCGGGAGCAGCAAGGACGGGGTGTGGCGGGCGGTGGCGAGGGCGCGCAGTGTGGCTTCCCAGTCGAGCACCGGGGAGTCCAGCACGAGCCCGGCGATCCGGTCCCGCGCGGCCGAGTTGGCTGCGGCATGCAGGGCCATCGCGGCTCCGACGGACCAGCCGTGCACGATCACGCGTTCGGCGCCGCCGCGGACCGCGTACCGGATGGCCGCGTCGAGATCGCGCCACTCGGAGTCGCCGAGATGGCAGAGGCCGTCGGGAGAGCGGGGTGCGCCGGGGTCGCCTCGGTAGGCGATCGCCAGTACCGGCACGCGCCGCCCGGCCAGGAACGGCATCAGGTTCAGGACGTGTTCGCGGGTGGCGCCCAGACCGTGCACGGCGATGATCCATGTGGCGCGGGGCCCGGGGACGAACCAGGCGGGCAGGGGCCCCAGTTCGCCGTGGACCTCCACGTCCTCGTGGTCGATCCCGAGGGCGCCGCTCGGCGTGCCGCTGTGCAGCCGAGGGGTGAAGCGGACCTTCGTGCCGATGTCGAGGCCGCCGTGGCCCACGCTCTCCAGCCGGCGGACGACGGTGTCAGCGGCGTGGGGGACGTCTTCGAGCACCGGGCCGACGACCGCGTGGACACCCTGGCCGGTGAGTCCGTACAGGCCGGGGCGGAGCGAGGCGAGGCTGCGGGTGAGGGTGATCCGGCCCGGCCCGGTCGCGTGCACGGTGAGCCGGGGCTCGCCGGGCAGGGGGCGTTCGGGCGTGGCCTTGAGTGCCGCGTCGCTCGCGTACCGGCCCGCGGCGAACGTGGCAGCTCCAAGACCGAGCAGGGTGGTGACGGCCGCTGCCGTCGCTTTAGCCGGGCGCACCGTTCCAGTGTGGTGAGGTCCTCGCCAGGCTGCCAGTGGGCGCGCCACCAAGAGTGACGCGCAGGGCGCGGGCTCAGCCGCCGGGCGCCGGTTCTCGTGCACGGCCGGGCATCGAACGGTTCAGCCCGGCTGGCCGTAGGTGCGGAGCTTCTCGCGCACCTCGTCGACCTGGTCCCGCGAGAGGAGGTTCGGCTCACGGCCGGGCACGGAGCTCGCGGTGAGCCAGACCCGGCACATCCACTCCAGCTGCGCGGTGCGGTCGTATGCCTGGTCGAGCGTGGCGCCGTAGGTGACGGTGCCGTGGTTCTGGAGCAGGCAGCCCGTGCGGTCCGCGAGGGCGTCGAGCATCCGGGCCGCGAGTTCCTCGGTGCCGTAGCGGGCGTACGGGGCGACACGGACGGGTCCGCCGAGGGCGGCCGCCATGTAGTGGATCAGCGGCAGCTCGGTGACCAGCGTCGACACGGCGGTGGCGTGCACCGCGTGGGTGTGCACGACGGCGGCGGCGTCCGTGGCGCGGTAGATCTCCAGATGCATCGGCAGTTCGCTGGTGGGGACCAGGTCACCCAGTACGCGGCGTCCGTCCGGAGCGACGCCGACGGCGTCCTGCGGCCCGAGCCGGTCGTAGGGCACCCCACTCGGCGTGACCAGGATCACATCCCCGCCCTCGGCGGGTACCCGTACGGAGACATTGCCCGAAGTGCCGACCACGAGTCCGTCCGCCACGGTCCTGCGGGCGGCGGCCACAAGGTCCCTCCATGCCCGTGCGATCGGCTCCTGCTGCCCGTCGTACCGCTCGTCCCGCTGCCGCCCACTCATGGGTTGATCATGTCAGGCACCCGGCCGCGGCAGCGCACTTCGGCCCGCGCAAGCACCTTCTCCGCCAAGCGGAATGGCCATACCCTTCTGGAGTCACTCATGAGCCGTGCTGAGTTCATCTTCCGTTCACTCAGCTTGCTTACGTTCGGCTGGCCACTGACGTCCAATAGAAGCCTGGGTAAATGGAACACATCACGCTTCTCCTCGGGATCGTGATCATCACCGCTCTCGTGTTCGATTTCACGAACGGTTTCCACGACACGGCCAACGCGATGGCCACCACCATCTCGACCGGGGCACTCAGACCGAAGACGGCGGTGGCCATGTCGGCCGCGCTGAATCTCGTGGGCGCCTTCCTGTCCATCGAGGTCGCCAAGACGATCTCCGGCGGGCTCATCGAGGAAGAGGGCATCCGCACAGAAGTGATCTTCGCCGCGCTCGTCGGCGCGATCCTGTGGAACCTGCTCACCT
The DNA here is from genome assembly GCF_040632375.1 of Streptomyces sp. NPDC019396. NCBI lineage: Bacteria > Bacillati > Actinomycetota > Actinomycetes > Kitasatosporales > Streptomycetaceae > Streptomyces > Streptomyces sp. NPDC019396. Next base: position 58,860 of record NZ_JBEYBS010000001.1, read on the forward strand.
GGCTGCTCGGCCTGCCGTCCAGCTCGTCGCACGCCCTCTTCGGCGGTCTCATAGGCGCCGCCGTGATGTCCGCGGGCTTCTCGGCCGTGAACGGCGGGACGATCGTCACCAAGGTGCTGATCCCGGCCGTCGCCGCGCCGGTGGTCGCCGGTCTCGCCGCGTTCCTCGCGACGAGGCTGACATACAAGATCGGCAACGGTGCCGACGACAAGGCCACGTCCAAGGGCTACCGGGCGGGTCAGATCGCCTCGGCCGGGCTCGTCTCCCTCGCGCACGGCACCAACGACGCGCAGAAGACCATGGGAGTCATCACCCTGGCCCTGGTCACCGGCGGCGTGCTCGCCCCCGGCTCCAACCCCCCGATGTGGGTCATCGTCTCCGCGGGTCTGGCGATCGCGCTCGGCACCTACCTGGGCGGCTGGCGCATCATCCGCACCATGGGCCGGGGACTGACCGACCTCCAGCCGCAGCAGGGCTTCACCGCCCAGACCAGCGCCGCGACGGTCATCCTGGCCTCCTCGAACCTGGGCTTCTCGCTCTCCACCACCCAGTCGTGCTCCGGCGCCGTGATGGGCGCGGGGCTCGGCCGCAAGGGTGGTGTGGTCCGCTGGTCCACCGCGACACGGATGTTCGTCGCCTGGGGCCTCACCCTCCCGGCAGCCGGCCTGGTCGGTGCCGCCGCGGAATTCCTGACCAGCCAGGGCGCCTGGGGCACCGCCGCCGTCGCCGTGCTGCTCGTCGCGGGCTCGGCCGCCATCTGGGTGCTGTCGCGCCGCAAGCCGGTCGACCACACGAACGTCACCTCCGACGAGATCACCGAGGCCCCGGGTGTGGTCACCACCGCCATCGCGGCCGTGACCCCGCCGCCCACCGTGGCCGCCGCCGAGGAGCTGAAGGCCACCATCCCGGCTCCCGCCAGTGAGTCCGCTCCCGCGCCCACCGCCACGGTGTAAGGAAGAAACGAATCAGCATGAAGATCGACTGGGCAGCTCTGGGCTCCGTCTTCGGCGTGAGCCTCATCGTGACCGTCGCCCTGGTGGGCCTGTTCACCCTTGGCATCGTCGGCCTCTCCAAGCAGGAGGCGGCAGCCGCGCAGGGAGGCTCCGCCGGCCTGGCCCGCACTGGCGCCTACGCCTGCTTCGCACTGTGCGCCGCCGCCGTGGCGTACGGGATCTATCTGATCGTCTCCTGACGATCGGCGGCACGGCAGCCGGCAGAACGACACATGGGAGCCGGACACCCCCGAGGGGGTGTCCGGCTCCCGCTCTGCGCACCCCTCCCACACCGCGGTGTGGGCCTGCGCACACTGTCCCGTCGCAGGTCAAAGGTGAGTTGACGGGTGTTCGCGGCCCATGGTGGACTTCCGGGGCCACTTACGGCGGCAGAAGAGGAAGCCGGTGCGAATCCGGCGCGGTCCCGCCACTGTCACGGGCGCGCACTCCCTACACCAGGGCGCTTCCCGAAGCCAGGAACTCTCTCCCGCCGGATCACGTCGAGCCAGGGCGCGGACCCTGAGTGAGGACGAACATGCCTGCCGAGCAGCGGGCGCCGGGGGGACTCGTCCCTGCTGTCGCTGTCCCTGCCATCACGTTCGCTTACGGCGCCACGGCCGGACTCGTCGGCGACCTGCTCTTCGGCGATCCCCGCCGAGGACATCCGGTCGCCGCCTTCGGCAGGGCCGCCGCCGCCGTCGAGCGCGGGCTCTGGCGCGACCACCGCGGCTGGGGCGCCCTGCACACGGCGCTGTGCGCCGGGGGCGCGATCGCCGCGGGTGCGCTGGGCGCCGCTTCCGTACGCCGGTCCCGTACCGCGTCCCTGGCCCTGACCGCCGCCGCCACCTGGGCCGTCGTGGGCGGTACCACCCTCGGCAGGGAGGCAAGGGCGATCGGCGGGGCCCTCGCGGTCGGTGACATCGAGACCGCCCGTGAGCGCCTCCCCCATCTCTGCGGCCGTGACCCCGAGGCGCTGGACGGGCCCGGGATCGCCCGCGCCGTCGTGGAATCCGTCGCCGAGAACACCTCGGACGCCGTGGTCGGCGCGCTGGTGTGGGGCGCGGTGGCGGGCGTGCCCGGTCTCGTGGGCTTCCGTGCCGTGAACACCCTGGACGCCATGGTGGGCCACAAGTCGCCCCGCTACCGGCGGTACGGCTGGGCATCGGCTCGACTCGACGATGCGGCGGGCTGGCCGGGCGCCCGGCTCACCGCGGGCCTCGCGGTAATCGCCGGCGGCGACCCCCGAGGTGCTGTACGGGCCTGGCGCGTGGACGCGGCGAAGCATCCCAGCCCCAACGCGGGTCCGGTAGAGGCGTCGTTCGCGGGTGCGCTCGGGGTACGTCTCGGGGGGACGCTCTCGTACGGCGGGCGCACCGAGGAACGGCCCGTGCTCAACGGGCAGGGCAGGGCCGTCGAGGTGGCGGACATCGAGCGCGCGGTGCGGCTGTCGCGCCGGGTGGGTGTGCTGGCGCTCGCGGCATGCGCGGGCGCACGGCTCGCCTGCACGGCGGCGACGGCGATGCGGGGCAGGAGCGGCATGAGAGACATGAGGGGGAGGCGGAAGTGAGCGGCGGAGGACTGCTGATCGCCGGCACCACGTCGGACGCGGGCAAGAGCGTCGTCACGGCGGGGATCTGCCGGTGGCTGGTGCGCCAGGGTGTGAAGGCCGCCCCCTTCAAGGGGCAGAACATGTCACTCAACTCCTTCGTCACCCGCGAGGGTGCCGAGATCGGCCGGGCGCAGGCCATGCAGGCCCAGGCTGCGCGCGTGGAACCAACGGCGCTGATGAACCCGGTGCTGCTCAAGCCGGGCAGTGACCGCTCCAGCCAGGTGGTGCTGATGGGCAAGCCGGTGGGGGAGCTGAGCGCACGCGGCTACCACGGCGGCAGGCAGCAGACGCTGTTCGAGCCGGTGGTGGAATGCCTGGAGAAGCTGCGCAGCACCTACGACGCCGTGATCTGTGAAGGCGCCGGCAGCCCCGCCGAAATCAATCTGCGGCGCACCGACATCGTCAACATGGGCATCGCACGGGCCGCCCGGCTCCCCGTGGTGGTGGTCGGGGACATCGACCGGGGCGGGGTCTTCGCGCAGTTCTTCGGGACGACCGCGTTGCTCGCGCCCGAGGACCAGGAGCTGGTCGCGGGCTATCTGGTCAACAAGTTCCGCGGCGACGTGACACTGCTGGAGCCGGGTCTCGAGATGCTGCACGGGCTGACCGGAAGGCGGACGTTCGGTGTGCTGCCCTACGCCCACGGCCTCGGCATCGATGAGGAGGACGGGCTGCGGGTCTCACTGCGGGGCGCCGTACGCGAGTCGGCGACCGCAGCGCCGCTGGGCGAGGACGTGCTGCGGGTCGCGGTGTGCGCCGTGCCGCTGATGTCCAACTTCACCGATGTGGACGCGCTGGCGGCCGAGCCGGGGGTGATCGTGCGGTTCGTGGACCGCGCCGAGGAGCTGGCCGACGCTGACCTGGTGGTGGTGCCCGGCACCCGCGGCACCGTGAAGGCGCTCGCCTGGCTGCGTGAGCGCGGGCTCGCGGACGCGATCGCGCGACGGGCCGCCGAGGGCAGGCCCGTGCTGGGCATCTGCGGCGGTTTCCAGGCCCTGGGCGAGCACATCGAGGACGAGGTGGAGTCGCGCGCGGGCGAGGTCGACGCCCTTGGACTGCTGCCGGTGCGCGTACGGTTCGCGCGGGAGAAGACCCTGGCCCGGCCGGTGGGCGAGGCGCTCGGCGAGCGGGTCGAGGGCTATGAGATCCACCATGGCGTCGCCGAGGTGCTGGGCGGCGAGCCGTTCCTGGACGGCTGCCGGGTCGGCGCCGTCTGGGGCACCCACTGGCACGGCTCGCTGGAGAGCGACGGCTTCCGGCGGGCGTTCCTCCGGGAGGTCGCCGCTGCGGCGGGACGCCGTTTCGTGCCGGCGCCGGACACCAGCTTCGGTCTGCTGCGCGAGGAACAGCTCGACCGCCTCGGCGATCTGATCGAGGAACACGCCGACACCGCCGCCCTGCTCGAACTGATCGAGCGCGGCGCCCCCGCGGGCCTGCCCTTCGTCCCTCCGGGGGCGCCATGAGGAGGGCGACACCGGACCCGGTCCGCGCCAAGGCCAACGACCGCGTCCACGTGCCGAATCGGCCCGACCGGACACAGCGGGAGCAACGAGAGCAACGGGAGGACCAGAACGTATGAGTGGTGCCGTGCACTACCCCTTCACCGCGATCGTCGGGATGGACGATCTGCGCCTGGGACTGCTGCTGAACGCGGTCTCGCCCGCTGTCGGCGGGGTCCTCGTACGCGGCGAGAAGGGCACCGCCAAGTCCACCGCCGTGCGCGCACTCGCCGCGCTGATGCCGGATGTGGAGGTCGTCGCGGGCTGCCGCTTCTCCTGCGCGCCCGGCGCACCCGATCCCGGTTGCCCGGACGGCCCGCACGAGGACACGCCCGGCACCGCACGTCCGACCCGCATGGTGGAGTTGCCCGTCGGCGCGTCCGAGGACCGGCTGGTCGGTGCGCTCGACATCGAGCGGGCGCTCGCGGACGGCGTGAAGGCCTTCGAGCCCGGTCTGCTGGCCGACGCGCACCGCGGAGTGCTCTATGTCGACGAGGTCAATCTGCTCCACGACCACCTGGTGGACCTGCTGCTGGACGCGGCGGCGATGGGGGCCTCGTACGTGGAGCGCGAAGGCGTCTCCGTACGTCATGCCGCGCGCTTCTTGCTCGTCGGGACCATGAACCCCGAAGAGGGCGAGCTGCGGCCCCAGTTGCTCGACCGCTTCGGGCTCACGGTGGAGGTCGCCGCCTCGCGCGAGCCGGAACTGCGGGTGGAGGTCGTACGGCGCAGGCTGGCGTACGACGACGACCCGGCCGGTTTCGCCGCGCGCTGGGCGGACGAGGAGGCGGCGCTGCGCGAGCGGATCGTGGCCGCGCGGGCCCTGCTGCCGTCCGTCGTGCTCGGGGACGCGGCGCTGCGCCAGATCGCGGCGACCTGTGCGGCGTTCGAGGTGGACGGCATGCGTGCCGACATCGTCATGGCGCGTACGGCGACGGCGCTGGCGGCGTGGGCGGGGCGTACCGACGTACGGGAGGAGGATGTGCGCCAGGCCGCCCTGCTCGCACTCCCCCACCGGCGGCGGCGCAATCCCTTCGACGCGCCGGGGCTTGACGAGGACAAGCTGGACGAGACGCTGGAGCAGTTCGGCGGGCACGACGAGCCGGATCCGGATCCGGACGGTGGTCCCGGCGGCCCTGATGACGGTCCCGACGGTCCGGATGGCGGTCCCGGAGGCGGTGGCGGGATTCCGCCGCAGGGCCAGGGGCCCGAGGCCGAACCGCCGCACACGAACGAGCCCGGCGCCTCCGATGCGTCCCGTGAATCCCAGACGCCGGAGCCGTCCGCGGCGCCCGGACCGCGTTCCGGCGCCGGCGAGCAGTCCCCCGTGGCGGCCGCGGAGCCGTTCCGTACGAGGATGCTGAGCGTCCCCGGTCTCGGCGACGGCGCCGCGGGGCGGCGCTCACGCGCCCGCACGGAGCACGGCCGGACCACCGGTGCGCGGCGGCCCCGGGGCACGCTGAGCAAGCTCCATCTCCCGGCGACCGTGCAGGCCGCGGCCCCCCACCAGCGAGCGCGCGGACGCTCGGGACCCGGGCTGGTCGTACGACGTGACGATCTGCGCCAGGCGGTCCGCGAGGGACGCGAGGGCAATCTCGTGCTGTTCGTCGTGGACGCCTCCGGTTCGATGGCGGCGCGCCGCCGGATGAGCGCGGTCAAGGGCGCGGTGCTGTCCCTGCTCCTCGACGCGTACCAGCGGCGGGACAAGGTGGGCCTGGTGACCTTCCGCGGCCGGGACGCGGAGGTGGTGCTGCCGCCGACCTCGTCGGTGGACGCCGCCGCCACGCGGCTGGAGCAGCTGCCGACGGGCGGGCGTACCCCGCTCGCCGCCGGCCTGCTGAAGGCACATGACGTGCTGAGGGTCGAGCGTTTGCGCGACCCATCGCGGCGCCCGCTGCTGGTCGTGGTGACGGACGGGCGCGCGACCGGGGTGCGCGGCGAGGATGCCGTGGGTCTGGCCGCGCGGGCCGCCAGGCTGCATGCCGCCGATGGCACCGCCGGTGTGGTCGTGGACTGCGAGAGCGGGCCGGTGCGGCTGGGTCTCGCCGGCCGTCTCGCGGGCGAACTCGGCGGCAGCGCCGTCACCCTGGACGAGCTGCGGGCGGACAGCATCGCCGGACTGGTCAGGGACGTACAGGCGGGCACGGGTACCAGGACGGGAACCAACAGGAGGGCCGCGTAATGCCGCAGGGACAGCCGAGCACGGTGCCGAACGACGGACTCACCACCCGTCAGCGCCGCAACCGCGCGCTGGTGATGGTGCACACGGGCGTCGGCAAGGGGAAGTCGACGGCCGCCTTCGGAATGGCGCTGCGCGCCTGGAACCAGGGCTGGCCGGTCGGGGTGTTCCAGTTCGTCAAGTCGGCGAAGTGGAAGGTCGGCGAGGAGAACGCGCTCAAGGCGCTGGGTGCCACCGGCGAGGGCGGCACCGTCGACTGGCACAAGATGGGCGAGGGCTGGTCCTGGATCCAGCGCCCGCCGGGCGAGGGCGAGCCGTCCCACGAGGAGAAGGCGCGCGAGGGCTGGGAGCAGGTCAAGCGTGATCTCGCGGCGGAGAAGTACACGTTCTACGTCCTGGACGAGTTCGCGTATCTGCTGCACTGGGGCTGGGTCGACGTGGCCGAGGTGATCGAGGTGCTGCGGGATCGGCCGGGCACCCAGCATGTGGTGATCACCGGCCGCAACGCCCCCCAGGAACTCCAGGACTTCGCCGACCTCGTCACCGACATGTCCAAGGTCAAGCACCCGATGGACGCCGGTCAGAAGGGCCAGCGGGGCATCGAGTGGTAGCACGTCTCGTCATCGCCGCACCCGCGTCGGGCAGCGGCAAGACCACCGTCGCGACCGGCCTGATGGCGGCGTTCACGGCGAGCGGTCTCGCCGTGTCCCCGCACAAGGTGGGTCCCGACTACATCGACCCGGGCTATCACGCGCTCGCCACGGGCCGGCCCGGCCGCAACCTCGACTCGTACATGTGCGGTACGGAGCTGATCGCGCCGCTCTTCACGCATGGCGCGCACGGCTGCGATCTGGCCGTGATCGAGGGCGTGATGGGGCTGTACGACGGTGCGGCGGGCGAGGGTGAGCTGGCGTCCACGGCGCAGGTGGCGAAGCTGCTACGGGCGCCGGTGGTACTGGTCGTGGACGCCTCATCGCAGTCGAGGTCGGTCGCGGCGCTGGTGCACGGCTTCGCGTCATGGGACCCGGAGGTGCGGCTCGGCGGGGTGATCCTCAACAAGGTCGCCACGGACCGCCATGAGGCGCTGCTGCGGGAGGCTCTCGAGGAGTCGGGCGTCCCCGTGCTGGGTGTGCTGCGCCGGGCTCCCGCCGTCAGCACCCCGTCGCGGCACCTCGGCCTGGTGCCGGTGGCCGAACGGCACACGGAGGCGCTGGACGCGGTGCGGGCGCAGGCGGAGCAGGTGCGGGCGGGCTGCGATCTGGAGGCCCTGCTGGCGCTGGCGCGCGGTGCGCCGCCGCTCAGCGCGGAGCCGTGGCACCCGGCCCCCGGCCGGGAGCCCGCGCCGGTCGCCGGGTCCCCGGTGGTCGCCGTGGCCGGCGGTGCGGCGTTCACGTTCTCGTACGCCGAACACGCGGAGCTGCTCACTGCGGCCGGTGCCAGCGTCGTCCCCTTCGACCCGCTGCGCGACGAGGACCTGCCCGAAGGCACCCGCGGCGTGGTCGTCGGCGGCGGTTTTCCCGAGATGTACGCGCCCGAGCTGTCCGCCAACACCCGGCTGCGCAAGGCGGTCGCGGAACTGGCGCAGACGGGCGCGCCCATCGCGGCGGAGTGCGCCGGGCTGCTCTATCTGGCGCGTTCGCTGGACGACAAGCCCATGTGCGGGGTGCTGGAGGCCGATGCGCGGATGTCGCCGCGGCTCACCCTCGGTTACCGGGACGCGGTGGCGGTGAGCGACAGTGTCCTGGCCGCGGCGGGCACCCGGATGCGGGGCCATGAGTTCCACCGCACGGTCATCGAGCCGGGCGCGGGTGCCCAGGCGGCATGGGGGCTGCGGCAGCCGGAGCGTCGGGTGGAGGGCTTCGTGCGGGGCGGGGTGCACGCGAGCTACGTCCACATGCACTGGGCAGCGGTCCCGGACACGGCATACCGCTTCGTCCGGCACTGCGCCCAGTGGTCCGGGCATGCGGGCTAGGCCGTGTTGGAGAACCAGCGCCGTCCGCCCGGATGGCGGGGCTCGCGGCGTCCGATGCGTGCCCTCGCGAGACGGTGGGGGTACCCCCACCGAAGGTCGGGGGGAGCCGTCCTCGTACTGGGCGGGCCTGAACGGTCCCGACCACGCAGCGAGTGCGCGGGCTGGGGGCACCTCCCAGGCGAAGTTCCGGGCGAGTCGTGGGCCAGGCGGGACTTCTCGGACTCGGCCTGGTGCCACCTGTTGCGGCGGCACCGGGCACGGTCCGGTGTCATTCGGCGACGCCCGTCACGACCCAGATGAACGCCACACCGCCCACCGTGCACAGCAGCGTGGAGTGTGCGGGGTGGCGGTGGTGCGCCTCGGGCAGGATCTCGGCGGCCGCGAGGTAGACGAGCACACCGCCGAAGAAGCCGAGATAGCTGCCGAGCAGTTCCGGCGGCAGGGTGAACAGCAGGGTCGACGCCGCGCCGACGACGGGCGCCAGCGCGGCGGCCACCAGCATGGCGAGGGCCCTGCGGCGCTCGTTGCCGTACAGGCTGGTGACGGTGTACGTGTTGAAGCCGTCGGCGAAGTCATGGCTGATGACGGCGAGCGCGACCGTGGCGCCCATCCCGCCGCCGGCCTGGAAAGCCGCGCCGATGGCGATCCCGTCCATGAGGCTGTGCCCCACCATCGCCGCGGCCACGGTCATACCGACCTGCGGTACGCGGTGGTCATGACCGTTCCGCGCCCCGTTGTACGCGCCGTGCGAGGCCTGGCGGGCGGCCAGCATCCGCTCGACGAGGTGGGCGACCAGGAACCCGCCGACGAACAGCAGCAGAGCCTGCGGCACTCCGAAGACCTCGTGACCCGCCGCGGCCATCGCCTCCGGCAGCAGATCGAGACCCGCCGCACCGAGCATGAGCCCACCCGCGACGCCGAGGACCAGGTGCCTGCGGTCGGTCACGTGCTGCGCCGTCCAGCCGCCGAAGAGCGTCATCAGGAACGCGCCGAGCGCGACGAACACCGCCATGGGTTCTTGCTAGCGGATACCGCCCCTGCGGCGCCGGGCGCCACGCCATGAGCCGCCTGGTGGTCGGTGTCGGGGCACGGCACGGCGCGGCCGCCGCCGAGGTGCTGGAGCTGATCCGCACCGCGCTGCGGGAGGTCGCGCACGGGCCGGGGGCGGTCGTGGCCCTGGCGACCGTGGACGCCAAGGCGGACGAACCGGGGATCGTCGCCGCCGCGGCGACGCTCGGGGTACCCCTGCGGGTCTATCCGGCGGGGGTGCTGGCCGGGGTTCCGGTGCCGCATCCGTCGGGTGTGGCACGGGACGCTACGGGCACGGCGTCGGTGGCGGAGGCCGCAGCACTCGCAGAAGGGGGCGAACTGCTCCTACCGAAAACGACATCGGGGGAGGTGGGGCGACCCGGCAGGGTTACGTGTGCGATCGTACGACTTTCAGTGCCGCTGGATCCGTAGCCTCCGATTCCGGAGCCGATACACCAGCACGAGCACCAACCCCAGCACCACCGGCAACGCTGCCCCACCTCGAGGAGAACGTGTGACTTCCCTGCCCGCATTGCTCATCGCGGCCGCCAGCGCCGGACATGGGTCCGCGGCCGGTAGCGGAGCCCGCGCCGTCCCGGGATCGGCGGAGCACCCGTGAACATACCGACCGACCCGACCGACCGGCACGATCCGCTGGATCCCCACGATCTGCGCCACCACGGCGACGCGGAGGTACGGGACGCCCGGCTGACCGACCTCGCGGTCAACGTCCGCACCGGCACTCCCCCGCGCTGGCTGCGCGAGCACATCGCCGCGTCCCTGGCGGAGCTCGCCGCCTACCCCGACGGACGGGCGGCGCGGGCGGCGGTCGCGGCCCGGCACGGGCTCCCGGTGGAACGGGTGCTGCTGACTGCGGGCGCGGCGGAGGCGTTCGTACTCCTGGCACGCGGACTGCGGGTGAGCCGCCCGGCAGTGGTGCACCCCCAGTTCACGGAGCCGGAGGCGGCGCTGCGGGACGCGGGGCACGAGGTGACCCGGGTGGTGCTGCGCGAGGAGGACGGCTTCCGGCTCGATCCGAGAGCCGTACCCGACGACGCGGACCTGGTGGTCATCGGCAATCCGACGAACCCCACATCGGTGCTGCACCCGGCCGCCACCATCACGCGGCTGGCCCGCCCGGGCCGGATCCTGGTGGTGGACGAGGCTTTCATGGACGCCGTGCCCGGTGAGCGCGAGGCGCTGGCGTCGGTGACCGATGTGCCGGGGCTCGTGGTGCTGCGCAGCCTCACCAAGACCTGGGGGCTCGCCGGACTGCGGATCGGCTATGTGCTGGCCGCCGCGGAGACGATCGCCGCGCTGGAGCAGGCCCAGCCCCTGTGGCCGGTGTCGACTCCGGCGCTGGCGGCGGCCGAGGCGTGTGTGTCGTCACGGGCACTGGTGGAAGCGGCCGGGGCGGCGGAGCAGATCACCACCGCACGGGCGCATCTGCTGGCCGGTCTCGCGGAGTTCGACGAGGTGCGCACGGTGCCGACGGCGCAGGGCCCCTTCGTGCTGATCCACGTGGAGCGCGCGGACCGGGTACGCGAGCTCCTGCGAAACCTGGGCTTCGCGGTCCGACGCGGCGACACGTTCCCTGGTCTCGACCGGAACTGGCTCCGGGTGGCGGTACGCGACCGCGCCACGACGAATCGTTTCCTCCAGGCACTGGACCAGGCGCTGGCGGCAGTGGGCGCGACCACGAGCGGCGGCCGGGGCCGCGCTTGAGCTCCGGCCCTCCCGGGCCCGGAAGCCGAAACCGCGCTCGCGCCGCGGCAGCGCGGAGGACCCCGCCGCAGTCCGGGCGCGGCCCGGCCGGTCGGCTCGGGCCTCGACGACAGCTGCGGGTCTTCCCCGAGCTCTCCGCAGCGCCGTCGACGGTGCTACCGCAACCCCCGACCGGCACGGCGCTTCGGCGGGAGCGCCGCGACCGGCCGGCGGGCCCTTACGGGGCGCGGAGCACCGGTCGCGGGCCCAGGGCACGCAGCCGCCGGCCCGGACAGCAACCGGGGCCCTGGGCGCGGGGGGGGGCATCAGTCCCGGGCGCGGCGGCGCGACAGTGCCACCGCGGCGGCGCCGGTGGCCAGGAGCGCGACACCGGCCGCGGCGGCATACGGGGTGGTCGAGCCGCCGCCCGTCGCGGCGAGACCCTCGGAGCCGGGCCCGGGTGAGGCTGCGGCCGGGGACGCCGAGACCTGGGGGGCGGCCGGTTCCGCTCCGGTCTGGGTCCGCACGCCCGGTGCGGGTGCGGCGGCTTCCGGGGACTCGCAGCTCGCCGCCGCCAGTGTCACCGTGCCCTCGACCTCCGCCACGTTCAGCTTCAGCGGGTTCACCGACACCTTCAGCTCAAGCGCGGTCGCCGCTGCCGTGCGGGAGGTCGTCTCCGTACGGGACAGATCGAGCGTGATCGCGCCGACCCCCGGCACCTCGACCTTCGACGGAGCCCCCGACGTGAGGGCCACCTTCTTCCCCAGCGCCCGCACCGTGCCGAGCACATTGGCCGTGGCCTGCGGCTTCTCGCCCACCGCGCAGACCGCCTTCGCCGTCACCTTCTCGACCTCGATCAGCGAGAGCAGGGCGAGGCCGGGGACGTGCACCTTGGCGTGCGCGAGCGTGGCGACACCCTCGGCACGCTCCCGGTTCGCGGTGGCCCTGGCACTCGCGGCGTCCGCGCTCAGCACGCTGAACGGCCGCCCCTCGTCGACGCCTTCCAGCTGCACGGTGAGCGCGGTCTTCTCCGCGTTCCCAGGCGCATGCACCTCGTTGAGGCTCGTCCTCAGCGGCACTTGGACGGTCTTGTTCAGAAGGGAGACATCCAGGCCGGTGCGCAGGACGACCGCACTCGCCTGCCCTTCGGAGCCGCCCGTGGCATGAGCGGGCACGGCGAGGGCCAGGGGACCCGCTACGGCCAGTCCGACGACGGCGGCCGCCGAGGCCGCGACTCCCGGGCGGCGTGCGGGCATGCGGAAGGTGTTGCTGTTCACGGTGGTGAAACCCCCACGAGAGACAAGGCATCGCCGGGCACGTCCACCACGGGGACACGTGTACGACGGCGGCGACTGGAACATCCGCATACTTACGTACCAAGAGTGAACCCGCGCGCACCCGGCGTGAGTTCACTCCAAAGTGTGGTTTCGCGCTCGTATTCGATTGCGCACCCGTGGACGTTGCGGCCCCACCCGACGCGTGCGTCAGGCCATCACACGACCGTTGACGACCACCCTTCGCGGCGCGGCCAGCACCGCCGCATCCGCCCGCGGATCCGCCTCGTACACCACCAGGTCCGCCGGGGCACCCTCTTCGAGCCCCGGGCGCCCGAGCCAGCCGCGCGCGCCCCACGTGGTCGCGGAGAGCGCCTCCACCACCGGGATGCCGGCCTTCACCAGCTCGGCGACCTCCGCGGCGACGAGCCCGTGGGGCAGCGAGCCGCCGGCGTCCGTGCCGACGAACACCGGGACGCCGGCGTCGTACGCCGAGCGCACGGTGTCGTAGCGGCGCTCGTGCAGTCGTCGCATATGGGCCGCCCAGCGCGGGAACTTGCCCTCGCCGCCTTCCGCGAGCTTCGGGAACGTCGCGATGTTGACCAGAGTCGGCACGATCGCGACACCCCGCTCGGCGAAAAGCGGGATGGTCTCCTCCGTCAGCCCGGTCGCGTGCTCGATGCAGTCGATGCCCGCTTCCACGAGGTCCCGCAGGGAGTCCTCGGCGAAGCAGTGGGCGGTGACCCGGGCACCCATCCGGTGCGCCTCGGCGATGGCCGCCTCGACGGCTTCGCGCGGCCAGCAGGCTCCCAGGTCACCGGATTCACGGTCGAGCCAGTCGCCGACCAGCTTGACCCAGCCGTCACCGCGACGGGCCTCCCGCGAGACATAGGCGACGAGGTCCTCCGGCTCGATCTCATGGGCGTAGTTGCGGATGTAGCGGCGAGTACGGGCGATATGCCGGCCAGCCCTGATGATCTTGGGGAGATCGTCACGCTCGTCGATCCAGCGGGTGTCGGCGGGTGAACCGGCGTCCCTGATGAGCAGGGTGCCCGCGTCACGGTCGGTCAGCGCCTGCTTCTCGCTGGTCACCTCGTCCACGGCGCCGTGTGCGTCGAGTCCCACGTGGCAGTGGGCGTCGACCAGACCGGGCAGCACCCAGCCGCCCACGGTGCGTACATCCGTGGTCACGGGGCGCTGGAAGGTGATGCGGCCACCGACCACCCACAGCTCGTCCCGCACCTCCTCCGGACCGACGAGCACCCGACCCCTGACATGCAGCACCACACCATCGCTCATGGCATGCACTCTACGAGCCCCGGTGGCACCACCGGCAGAGGACGCCCGGTCCGCCGGCCCTCCGGGCCGCCCGGGAAATTCCCGGCATCCCACACAGCCCGCGCCACCCCCGCCCACCACCTTTACGGAAACAAATAGGGCCTGAATCCTGGAATGCACAGAGGAATTCCGAAGAAAGTAGCTCCCCGCATTCTCCTGCCCCGTTTCCCTCACCCTAAACGCCAAGATTCCGCAAGGATGTATTGCCTCATTTCCGGCACGATCCCCAGCTCGCCCCGCATGTGACCGACTCCACATCCAGGATTCTTTGCCCCGATAACTCCACCACAAAAGCGTCCAGTTCGGGAATCGCTCGCGCCAGGGCCCGCGCACGCGCGATAACACACAACCGCGCTTCACCCAACCCCCTGGCCACATGCAATCCAGCAATTTGCTCGGTAAATTCAATTCGCATGACCACCGCATTGAGCATCGACAGCCCACGCGTGGAGGACGGAGCCGCGATCTGGCGAATAGCCCGCGACTCCGAGGTCCTGGACCTGAACTCCTCGTACAGCTATCTGCTGTGGTGCCGCGACTTCGCCGCGACTTCCGCGGTGGCCCGCGGCACGGACGGCGAACCGATCGCGTTCATCACCGGTTACATCCGGCCCGAGCGCCCGGACACGCTGGTCGTCTGGCAGGTCGCCGTCGACGAGGCGCACCGGGGCCGCGGACTCGCCGGGACACTCCTGGAGGCGCTGGCCGTGCGGGCCACCGCCGCACAAGGGATCCGCGCGATCGAGACCACCGTCACGCCCGACAACACCGCGTCCGACCGCCTCTTCGCGTCCTTCGCGGCCCGCCGGGGCGCAAGCCTCGAGCGCGAGGTGCTCTTCGACGGCGGGCTGTTCCCCGACGGGGGGCATCAGCCCGAAGTGCTGTACCGCATCGGGCCGATCGCGGGCTGACCGCCGGCCACGGCGAGGCCGCCGCCAAGAGCCCGGCTCTCGGCCCCGCCCTCGTTCCAGCCAGAACACCCCACACCAGGAGAGAACGCTGTGACCATCACCCCGCCCGCCCTGAGTGTCTTCGAGACCCTGGAGTCGGAGGTGCGCAGCTACTGCCGCGGTTGGCCCGCCGTGTTCGACCGTGCGCAGGGCGCTCGCCTCACCGACGAGGACGGCCATTCCTACCTCGACTTCTTCGCCGGCGCAGGATCACTCAACTACGGCCACAACAACCCTGTGCTCAAACGCGCGCTGCTGGACTACCTGGAGCGCGACGGCATCACCCACGGCCTGGACATGGCGACGACCGCGAAGCGTGCCTTCCTGGAGTCGTTCCAGAACATCGTGCTACGACCGCGCGACCTGCCGTACAAGGTGATGTTCCCGGGCCCGACCGGCACCAACGCAGTGGAGGCCGCTCTCAAGCTGGCCCGCAAGGTGAAGGGCCGCGAGGCGATCGTCTCGTTCACCAACGCCTTCCACGGGATGTCGCTGGGCTCGCTGGCCGTGACGGGTAACGCCTTCAAGCGGGCGGGCGCCGGGATACCGCTGGTCCACGGCACGCCGATGCCGTTCGACAACTACTTCGACGGCCAGGTGCCGGACTTCCTCTGGTTCGAGCGCCTGCTGGAGGACCAGGGCTCCGGCCTCAACAAGCCCGCGGCGGTCATCGTCGAGACCGTGCAGGGCGAGGGCGGTATCAATGTGGCACGCGCCGAGTGGCTGCGTGCGCTGGCCGACCTCTGCCACCGCCAGGACATGCTGCTTATCGTGGACGACATCCAGATGGGCTGTGGCCGCACCGGTGCGTTCTTCTCCTTCGAGGAGGCGGGCATCACCCCGGACATCGTCACACTGTCCAAGTCGATCAGCGGCTACGGACTGCCCATGTCGCTGTGCCTGTTCGCACCCGAGCTGGACATCTGGGAGCCGGGCGAGCACAACGGCACGTTCCGCGGCAACAACCCGGCGTTCGTGACCGCCGCCGCCGCGCTCGACACGTACTGGGCCGACGGCCAGATGGAGAAGCAGACCATCGCCCGCGGTGAGCAGGTCGAGCAGACCCTCCTGTCGATCGCCGACGAGAACTCGGCGGCCGGGGTCCACTTCCGCGGCCGGGGCCTGGTCTGGGGCATGGAGTTCGCCGACAAGAGCCGGGCGTCCGCCGTCTGCGCCCGCGCCTTCGAGCTGGGTCTGCTGCTGGAGACCTCCGGTCCGGAGAGCGAGGTCGTCAAGCTGCTGCCGCCGCTGACCGTGACGCCCGACGAACTGGACGAGGGCCTCAGCACCCTCGCCCGCGCGGTCCGCGAGACGGCCTGAACCACGGCACTCCCGCATCACCGCACACCCGCATCACCACCCACCTGGAAGCCCGGAAGAGAAAGGGTCTGAATCCACCGTGATCGTCCGTTCACTGAAGGACATCGAGAACACCGACCGGCACGTCAGGGCCAAGTCCGGCACCTGGGAGAGCAAGCGCATCGTGCTTGCCAAGGAGAAGGTCGGCTTCTCGCTGCACGAGACCGTGCTGTACGCGGGTACGGAGACGTCGATGTGGTACGCGAACCACGTCGAGGCCGTGCTGTGCGTCGAGGGCGAGGCCGAGCTCACCGACGACGAGACCGGCGAGTCCCACTGGATCGAGCCCGGCACGATGTACCTGCTGGACGGGCACGAGCGTCACACGCTGCGCCCCAAGACCGATTTCCGCTGTGTCTGCGTCTTCAATCCGCCCGTGACCGGACGGGAGGACCACGACGAGAACGGCGTCTACCCCCTGTTGACCGAGGAGGGCTGACACATGACCACCGCGATCACCGATCTCTACCCGACCCGCGGGGCGACCGAGGCGGCCGTCCCCCGTCAGGACCCGGTCGTCTGGTCATCGCCTGGGGCGCCGGGACCGATCGCCCCATCGGCGCTCCAGTCGTATGAGCGCGACGGTTTCCTGGCGGTCGATGAGCTGATCACCCCGGCCGAGGTGGCGATCTACCGCACCGAGCTCGACCGCCTGGTCTCGGATCCGGCGATCAGGGCCGACGAGCGCTCGATCGTCGAGCCGAAGTCCCAGGACGTGCGCACGGTGTTCGAAGTGCACAAGATCAGCGAGTTGTTCGCCGGGCTGGTGCGCGATGAGCGGGTCGTGGGCAAGGCACGGCAGATCCTCGGCTCCGACGTGTACGTCCACCAGTCGCGGATCAACGTCAAGCCGGGCTTCGGGGCCTCGGGTTTCTACTGGCACTCGGACTTCGAGACCTGGCACGCCGAGGACGGGCTCCCGCGGATGCGGACCGTGTCGGTCTCGATCGCGCTGACCGAGAACCTCGACACCAACGGCGGTCTGATGATCATGCCCGGATCGCACAGGACGTTCCTGGGATGCTCGGGTGAGACGCCGAAGGACAACTACAAGAAGTCGCTTCAGATGCAGGACGCGGGCACGCCGTCCGACGAGGTGCTGACCGCCTTCGCCGACCGGCACGGCATCCGGCTGTTCACGGGCAAGGCCGGGTCCGCGACCTGGTTCGACTGCAACGCGATGCACGGGTCGGGGGACAACATCACCCCGTATCCGCGCAGCAACGTCTTCATCGTGTTCAACAGTGTGGAGAACACGGCCCAGGAGCCGTTCGCGGCGCCGGTGCCCCGGCCGTCGTTCATCGGGGCACGGGACTTCACCCCGGTGCGCTGACCACACCGGAGGGAAGGACGGGCCGGTCGCGCGCTGCGCGACCGGCCCGTTCGCCGTCGGTCAACCGGTAAGGGCCGGGTAGTCGATGTACCCCTTGTCGCTCCCGCCGAAGAACGTGGCCGGGTCGGGGGTGTTGTACGGTCCGCCCGCCGCGAGCCGGGCCGGAAGGTCCGGGTTGGCGAGGAACAGGGCGCCGTACGCCACGATGTCGGCGATCCCGTCCTCGACCAGGGTCAGGGCGTCGTGGCCGGTGGGCCCGTCGGTCGCCGGGTTGAGGACGACCGTGCCGGAGAACTCCTTGCGCAGGTCGAGGGTCAGCGGGCGCAGCGCGGGGGTGGCCTCCAGGATGTGCACATACGCGATGCCCAGCGCTTCCAACTCGCCGAGCAGCGCCGGATAGGCCCGCTCCGCCTCGTCCAGCGGCTCGGCGATGTCGTTGTACGGGTTGGTCGGCGAGATCCGGATGGCGGTGCGCTCGGGGCCGATGGCCCCGGCCACGGCCTTGGTGACCTCGACGGCGAAGCGGATACGGGACTCCGCGTCGCCGCCCCACTCGTCGGTGCGGCGGTTGGTGTTCGGCGCGATGAACTGGTGGATGAGATAGCCGTTGGCGCCGTGCAGCTCGACCCCGTCGAAGCCGGCCTCGACGGCGCGCCGGGCGGCGGCGGCGAAGTCCTCGATGGTGGCGCGTACTTCGTCGCCGGTCAGCTCGCGGGGGGTGCCGATGTCCTTGGGGCCCTCATGGGTGAACACCTGGCCGTTGGCGGCGACCGCCGACGGTCCGACCGGGGTCAGCTCGCCGGGCAGCACATCCGGGTGGCCGATCCGGCCCGCGTGCATCAGCTGGGCGAAGATCCGGCCGCCCTTGGCGTGTACGGCGTCGGTGACCCGGCGCCAGGCGGCGAGCTGCTCCGCGCTGTGCAGACCGGGGGTGTCGGGATAGCCCTGGCCGACGGCGGACGGCTGGATCCCCTCGGTGATGATCAGACCGGCCGAGGCGCGCTGGGTGTAGTACTCCACGGTGGAGTCGGTCGGGGTGAGACCGGGGCCGAAGGCGCGGCTGCGGGTCATCGGGGCCATGGCGACGCGGTTGGCGAGCCGGGTACCGGACAGGTCGATCGGGTCGAAGGCGGTGGTCATGGGGGCCTCCTGAACGGGAAAATTGGTCGGCCAAGCAATTGGCTCGGGATTCACTGTACCCCATTGATTGGTCGACCAAGGTAATCTGGACAGAGGAACCTATGGGAACGTCGGGACTGCCCGACGACCCCGCTTGTAAGACTCCAGGAGGCCCGATGAAGCCCGAGGTCACCCCCTCCTGCACCGGCGGCCAGCCGCCCGAGGCCGCAGCCTGCGGGCCGGTGGGCCACGCCGTCACGCGGGTGGCACGGCTGCACCGCATGGCCGCGGGCAGGCTCCTGCGGCAGGTCGGGCTCTACCCCGGCCAGGAGGCCGTGATGATGCTGCTGTGGCAGAAGGGGCCGGTGCGGCAGTCGGAGCTCATCAAGATCTGTGAGCTCGACCCGTCGACCATCACCAAGATGCTCCAGCGCCTCGAGCAGTCAGGGCATGTCCGCCGCTGCCCCGATCCGGCCGACCGGCGTGCGGTGCTCGTCGAGGCGACGGAGACGAGCTGTGCGCTGTTCGCCGATGTCAGCCGGGCCTGGCGCGAGCTGGAGGAACACACACTCGCCGGCCTTGACCACGCCGAGCGTGCCGAGCTCGGCCGCCTCCTGGCCAGGGTCGAGGAGAACCTGTGCCCGGAGACGGCCGAGTGCCCGGAGATCGGTGCTCAGCCGGACAGCACGTCGAGCGCCCTGTCGACGTCCGCTTCCGAGTTGTAGAGGTGGAACGACGCCCGCATGTTCCCCGCGCGGGCCGCCACGACGATCCCGGCCCGGGCCAGCTCCGGCTCCCGGTACCCGAGCCCGGGCACGGCCACGATGGCGGACTCCCCCGGGACCGGGGCGTGGCCGAGCTCAGTGAGCCCCCTGCGGAAGCGGGCCGCGAGCGCGGTGTCGTGGGCGTGGATCCGGTCCACCCCGACCTGCTCGACCAGCGCGAGTGAGTGCTCCGCCGCGTGGTACGCGAGGAACGCCGGCGGCTCGTCATAGCGCCGCGCCGACCGGGCGAACTCCTCCACCGGCCCATAGGTGCCCCGCGACAGGTCCTCGGCCGCCAGCCACCCCGCATGAGCCGGGGCCATCGACCGCTGCGCGTCCTCCGTGACGGTGAGGAACGAGGCCCCGCGCGGACAGAGCAGGTACTTGAAGGCGGCGGTGACGGTGTAGTCGTACTCCCCCGCCTCCAGCGGCAGCCACCCCGCGGCCTGACTGGCGTCGAGCAGCACACGGGCCCCGTGGGTGCGCGCCGCCCCCCGTACGGCGGCGAGATCGGCGACTCGCCCATCGGCCGACTGCACGGCGGACAGCGCGACCAGCGCCGTTACGGGACCGACCGCCTCCGCGATCCGCTCCAGCGGCACATACCGCACCTTCAGATCGCCCCGGGCCACGAACGGGGTAACCACGGAGCTGAACTCCCCCTCGGGCGCGAGGACTTCGGCCCCGGCGGGCAGCGAGGCCGCGATCAGCCCGACATGGACGGCCACCGAACCCCCGATCGCCACCCGCTCGGCGCCGACTCCGACGATCCGCCCGAAGGACGCACGCGCGGCCTCGGTGGCCTCGAAACTGCCCGAGCCTCCCGCCCACCCGGCGGCGATCTCCTCGGCGAGCCGCCTGACGGCCTCGACGGAACGCCGGGGCAGCAGCCCGCAGGTGGAAGTACTCAGATAGGTCGATGTGGGCGCGAACTCCGCGCCTCCCAGAGTGTCCATGTACGTGCACACTACGTCGCCCGGGGAATCACCGCCCGGCCCCGGGTGATCAACGACGCGGCGGAACCTCGCACGCGCCGTCGGCCTCGCAGACTCCTGTGGTCCCGGCCGTGTCCACCGGCGTGCTCTCCCGGCCCTCCCAGGCCTGCTCCAGAGCGCGCGTGAACACGTCGGAGGGCTGCCCGCCGGAGACGCCGTAGCGCCGGTCGAGGACGAAGAACGGCACGGCGTTCGCCCCCAGCTCGGCGGCCTCGCGCTCATCCGCCCGCACCTCGTCCGCGTAGGCGCCCTCGTCGGCGAGGACCGACCGGGCCTCGTCGGCGTCCAGACCGGCCTCGACAGCGAGCCCGACCAGCACCTCGGGGTCGAAGACAGACCGCTCTTCGGCGAAGTTCGCCCGGTAGGCGAGGTCGAGCAGCGCGTCCTGGCGCCCGCGCGCCCTGGCGAGGTGCAGCAGACGGTGCACGTCAAAGGTGTTGCCGTGGTCCCGCCCCTCGGTGCGGTAACCGAGTCCCTCCGCACGCGCGGCGGCCGCGACGTGCTCCTCCATCGCCCGCGCCTCCTCGACGGTGCGCCCGTACTTCTTCGCGAGCATCTCGATCACCGGGGCGGACTCGCCCTTGGCGCGGTGCGGATCGAGCTCGAAGGAGCGGTGCACGACCTCGACCTCGTCACAGTGGGCGAAGGCCGCGAGGCCCTTCTCGAAGCGGGCCTTGCCGATGTAGCACCACGGGCAGGCGATGTCGCTCCAGATCTCGACGCGCATGGAACAGCTTTCTCATCGGTCGGGTGTCATGGCGAGCGGGCGGTCGAAGCCGCCGTTCGGTGGGGCAACGCACGAGCACGCCGATGCATTCCGGGTCAGGAGCCGTCGCGCAGCCCGTCCGGCCAGGAGGGACGGAACTCGATGTGGTCGAAGGCGACGACGCAGCCCTCGCCCACGGGGGACTGGGCCATGAAGCCGACCAGCGCGGCCCCGGCCTGGTCGGGGGTGCCGAGGCGGAAGATCCGGACGAAGGTCCAGTGGGTGCCGTCCGTGGACGCGTGGAAGGCGAAGGCACCGCCGGTGCGGCTCATGCGGAGCCAGGCGCGGTCGCCGTCGACGGCGAAGGAGTTGGCGTCGTCGGAGTGCCCCCGGGTGACGACCGTGCAGACGGTCGGGGTGTCGGGGGACAGCTCCAGGCAGAGCTTGGCCCATTCACGCTCGGCGACATGGAGGTAGAGCGCGCCCGCGTCGAAGGCCGCGCCGAAGCCGGCTTTGACACGGGCGATCAGCTGGAAGTCGCCCTCGGGTGCGCCGAGCAGCCGGGGTGCGTCGGAGACCGGGTCGAGGGCGTCGGCGGTGGGTGGGACGAAACGGTCCTGGCGGGCACCCGCCCAGCCGGTGAGCGTGCCGTTCTCGTACGACCAGTGGGCATCCGGGCCGTACGGGCGGAGCGGGAAAGGGAGCTCCGGCAGGGTGGTCTCCTCGGTCACCCGGTCAGCTTTCCAGACCCTCCGGGCGGCCGTCGACCAGGCGTGGCAGGCCCAGCGGGTTTCCGTCGCGCAGCTCCGGGGGGAGAAGGACGGACGGGACGGACTGGTAGGTGACCGGTCGCAGCCAGCGCTCTGTCGCGCTGGCGCCCACGGAGGTGAAGGTGGAAGTGGCGGCAGGGTAGGGGCCCCCGTGGTACTGGGCGGGGGCGACGGCCACGCCGGTCGGCCAGCCGTCGACCAGCACCCGGCCCGCGAGCGGCACGAGCGAGGCGAGCAGCTCCGCCGCGGTGCCGTCCGCGGCCTCGGCCCCGGCGAGGTGAACCGTCGCCGTGAGGTTGCCGGGCAGCCGGGCGAGCACGGCCTCCATCTCGACGCGGGACTCGTAGCGGGCGACGACGGTGACCGGGCCGAAGCACTCCTCCAGGAGCAGATCGTGCGGGCCTTCGGTGGCCAGCGGCCCGGCGGGTACGGTCAGATAGCCCGCGCTGACGGTGTGCTCACCGCCCGCGCCGGGTGTCACGGGTGTCTCGACGCCGTCCAGCGACGCACGTTCGGCGACGCCCGCGATGAAGGCGTCCCGCATCCGGTGGTCGAGCATCACCCCCGGCTCGGTCTCGCTCACCGCCGCTGTCAGGGACTTCAGGAGCCTGTCCCCCACATCGCCCGCGGGCACGAGCACAAAGCCCGGCTTGGTGCAGAACTGGCCCTCCCCCAGAGTCATCGACCCGGCCAGGCCCGCGCCGATCGCCTCGGCCCGCTCGGCCGCAGCGGCCTCGGTGACCACCACCGGGTTGAGCGAGCCGAGTTCGCCGTGGAAGGGGATCGGCACGGGCCTGGCGGCCGCGGCGTCGAAGAGCGCCCGCCCGCCGCGTACCGAACCCGTGAATCCGGCAGCCGCCACCAGTGGGTGGCGCACCAGCTCCACTCCCGCGTCGAAGCCGTGCACCAGGGCGATCAGGTCCTCCGGCAGCCCCACCCGCTGAGCGGCGCGCCGCAGCACCGACGCGCACAGCTCGGAGGTGGCCGGATGGTCGGGGTGGGCCTTGATGACGACGGGGCAGCCGGCCGCGAGCGCGCTGGCGGTGTCACCCCCGGGCACCGAGAAGGCCAGGGGGAAGTTGCTCGCCGCG
This sequence comes from Streptomyces sp. NPDC019396, assembly GCF_040632375.1. Taxonomy (NCBI): domain Bacteria; kingdom Bacillati; phylum Actinomycetota; class Actinomycetes; order Kitasatosporales; family Streptomycetaceae; genus Streptomyces; species Streptomyces sp. NPDC019396. The sequence continues at coordinate 81,543 of NZ_JBEYBS010000001.1, forward strand.
TAGACGGCGACCACGCCCAGCGGGATCCGCCAGCGGCGCAGATCCGGCAGGGGCGGGGTGCGGCCCGCGTCGGGGTGGTCGATACGGATGTCGAGGAAGGAGCCTTCGTCCACGGCGTCGGCGAAGGCACGCAACTGCCCTGTGGTCCGGGCCAGTTCACCGGTGAGGCGCACCGGGCCCAGCGCGGTCTCGGCGTCGGCGGCTTCGATGACGTGCTCGCCCGCTTCGTCGAGGAGGTCGGCGGCGGTACGCAGCAGAGCGGCGCGGACCGTACGGTCGGCCAGCGAGGACCGGGCGGCGTGCGCGGCACGCACCACCTGGTCGACCTCCGCGGCCGTGGCCTCGACCGCGACCTGTTCGCGCTGATGCCCGGTTCGGGGGTCCACGCTCCAGACTGGTGCTGCTCCCACCACGGCTTTCCTTCCCCGGAACGATTGTGCGCAACGGTGCGGACCCTATTTCCGGGTGTTTGGCAGGGTCAAGGGACACCGGGAGTCCACCTGTCCTCCCACGTGCGGTGAGGGCTCTCCGCCGCACGGCGGAGACGGTTCCTCTCCGGGCAGGAGGTGCCGTGCGGGCGCGGGCCGCGAGGGTGGTCTCCATGACACACACGCCGCTCACCGCTGTTTCCCCGGCGCCGCCCAGCCGGGCCCGCAAGGTCCTGCGGGCCGTCGAGATCGCCTCCTGCGTCCCGTATCTCGCCCTCAAGGTCGCCTGGATCGCGGGCAGCCGGATCGGGATACCCGAGGGCAGTGTGCTGCTGGAACACCGCGCGCTGATGGCCGTCGTCAACAGCGTGACCGTGCTGATGGACGGTGCCGTCATCGTGCTCGCCCTGCTGCTGACCCAGCCCTGGGGCAGGCGGCTGCCGTCCTGGCTGCTCGCCGTAGCGGCGTGGGGCGCGGGCGGACTGCTGGTACCGATCATGGTCGGCTTTCCGGTGCAGTCGCTTCTCGCGGCCACGAACGGTGCGGCGGATCCAGGGGCGGCCATGGACGGGAAGTTCCTCGATCCATGGGTCTTCGACGTCGTCTACACCGGCTTCATCATCCAGGGCCTCTGTCTGGGAACCCTGTTCGTGCTGTATGCCCGCGAGCGCTGGGCGCACTTGTGGCAGGGCCGGGTCGGGGACCTGCCCGACGGCGGCCGGGGGCTCAGGGCGGCTGCCATGGCCGGGGCCGTGCTCGCGCTCTTCCTCGTCGCGCTGCACGCGCTCTGGGCGCTCGGCGCGACCACGGGCCTTTCCCGCACCCAAGCCGCCCGGCGCGGGCCGGACTTCCACGTCCTCCAGACGGTCGACGCCCTGTATCTCGTCGCCGCGGCCGCCGGTCTGCTGATGCTCGCCTTCCGCCGGGGGCGGGCCCTTCCGGTACGCCTGCCGCTGGGCATGGCCTGGCTGGGATCCGGTGCGGTCGGCTGCTGGGGCGCCTGGCTGCTGTTCGCCGCGGCGCTGCCCGTGACCGAAGGCACCGAAGGCGTCCCGCAGTTGACAGTGCTGACCTACGCTGGCGGCATGATCGTCGGTCTGCTGGTGGCCGCCTGTACCGCCGTCTTCCTGCGGCGACGCGGCACATGGGACGTGTGAGGCGCGGATGCGCGGCCCTGTTCGGCGCGCGGGCGCGGCGGCGCTGGGTGCATCTGATCCTGGGCGGCGCCCTGCTGATGCCGTACTGGCTGCTCGGCCTGGTCGCGACGGGACCGTTGCTCGGGGCGGAAGGCACCTTCGGCGGGTCGTACGCGGCGCAGTTCGGGGCGTACGCCGTCGCCCTGCCGCTGGCCGCGGCCACCGCGGTGTTCCCGCTGACCCGGCTCATGTCGGTGGCAGCGGCCAAGGCGCTGTGCGGGGTGGCTCCGGAGCTCTTCGCGGACGGCCCGGCCGTTTCGCGGGGGGCCAGGCTGCGCACGGCGGGCTGGTTCACCCTGCACGTCGGGATGGGCGGGCTGATCAGCGGGGCGTCGCTGGCCCTTCCGCCGTTCGCCGTGACCACGGCGCTGCTGCCGCTGTCGGCAGGGATCCGTGACTGGGTACGGCTGCCCGCATCGCTCGACCGGCCGTGGGTCCTGGCCCTCGCGCCGTTCGCCGGGGCCGCGATGCTGCTGGCGCTGGCCGTCTGCGCGGCAGCGGCCGGGGCGCTGCTGGCGCGGCTGGCACCGGCGCTGCTGGGGCCTACGCCCGCCGACCGGGTCGCGGCGGCCGAGAGGCGCACCGCGGAGCTCGCCGCGCGCAACCGGCTGGCACGCGAGCTCCACGACTCGGTGGGACATGCGCTGAGCGCGGTGACCCTCCAGGCCGGAGCCGCGCTCAGGGTCCTGGACAGCGACGTACCGGGCGACCGGGCCTTCGTCCGGGAGGCGCTGGCCGCGATCGAGCAGACCACGCGTCGTACGGTCGGTGAACTCGACGGTGTGCTGGGGCTGCTGCGACGGGACGACGAACCCGCCGGGTCCCGTGTGCCGACCGGACCCACCCTGGAGTCCTTGGACCTACTCATCGGAAACTGCGGGCTGGCCGTCGGGTACGAAGTCGGTGCCGATCTCAGCCGGGTACCGGAGCGGATCTCGCGTGACGCGTACCGCATCGTGCAGGAAGGTCTCAGCAACGCCCAGCGGTACGGCGGCACCGACGCCAGGGGGGCACCGGACGGAGTTCGCCGACCCGTATCGCTGCGCATCGCCTGGGAGGACGACGTCTTGCTGATCGCCATCGAGAACCCGCTGCCCGACCGGCGAGCCGTGGTACGGCCCGGCGGCGCCCGTGGGCTGCGCGGAATCGCCGAACGTGCCGCCCTGCTCGGCGGCCATGCCGAGGCGGGCCCCGTCGACGGTGGTACGTGGCTGCTGACCGCCAGGCTCCCGCTCACCGGCGCGCGAGGTGCACGGTGACGACGACGAGCACGGTCCGGGTCGTGCTGGCCGACGACGAGCGGATGGTCCGCACCGCGCTGCGGGTGATCATCGACGCCGAACCGGACCTGGAAGTGGTGGGCGAGGCGACGACGGGCGCGGAGGCGGTTTCTCTGGTGCGGCAGTTGCGGCCCGATGTGGTGCTGATGGACGTACGTATGCCGGACGTCGACGGCATACGCGCCACCGAGCAGATACTCGGCACCCTGACCACGGCGCCGCGGATCGTGGTCGTGACGACCTTCGAGAACGATTCGTACGTGTACGACGCCCTGCGCGCCGGTGCCGCGGGCTTCCTGCTCAAGAGGTCCGGTGCCCAGGACCTCGTCGCGGCGGTGCGGCTGGTGGCGCACAGCGACTCGCTGCTGTATCCGGCCGCACTGCGCGGTCTCGCCGCCGCCCACGCCCGCCTCGCTCCCCAACCGCCGAGGTGGGCGGCGCGGCTGACGGAGCGCGAGGCGGATGTGCTGCGGCTGATGGCCAAGGGGCTGACGAACACGGAGATCGGTGAGCGGCTGGGGGTCGGTCACGCCACGGCGAAGACACACGTGGCGGCGGTGCTGGCGAAGACCGGCACGCGCGACCGCACCCAGGCCGTGATCGCGGCGTACGAGTCGGGCTTCATCACCCCGGGTCCGCACGCCTGAGTGTCCGGCGGCCGGGGCCGAAGCAGACGCCGTACGCCGAACGCTGTGAGGCCGGCAACGCGGTGCAGGGGGCACGGACGTGGCAGCCGCCGTCCCGAGGGGCGGCATCGGCCACGGAAATGTTCGGGATTGGTAATAAGCGGATCCGTCACGCCCCCGCTCCCGTCCTCCGGGGTGCAAGTCAGGCGCAGGGGAGAGCGGAGAAGGACATGGGGCGGCGTCGGAGCCTGGGTATGAACGGCCGTGTGATGGTGGCGGCCGTCGGTGTGGCGGGGATCACCGCCCTGGCAGCGGCATGGACGAGCCAGGCCGCCCCTCCCGGAACGGAGCCGGCCGTATCCGCGAAGCCGGAGCCGAAGCCGATCGTGGGCCAGACCTCCGTTCCGGATCCCAAGCTCCCCCCACCCACCGTCAACATGGACATCGCGCACGCCTCCGACGTGGGCGACAAGGGCGTCAACATCACGATCGACGATGGTCCTGACCCGACTTGGACACCTCAGGTCCTCGCCGCACTCAAGGACAACGGTGTCAAGGCGACCTTCTGCATGGTCGGAACGCAAGCCAGGGCCCATCCCGATCTGGTCAAGGCCGTGGTGGCGGACGGGCACCGGCTGTGCGACCACTCCGTCTCCCACGACACGACCATGGGCAGCGCGTCACATGCCCGACAGTCCCAAGAGATCCTGGACGCGGCGAAGATGATCACCGAGGCGTCAGGGGGCGTCAAGCCGCTCTACTACCGTGCTCCGGGCGGTGCCTTCACTCCCTACAGCCGTCAGATCGCCGCCTCGCAGGGCATGCGGCCGCTGGGCTGGAACGTGGACTCCAAGGACTTCAAGCGCCCCGGGGCGGCCGCGATGGTGGCGACCGTGAAGAACGAGGTCTCCAACGGGCCCACCATTCTGTTCCATGACGCGGGTGGAGACCGCAGCCAGACGGTTGCCGCTCTGCGCGAGGTCCTGCCGTGGCTCCGGGAGCAGGGATACGGCTTCGGGTTTCCGGTGCGCTGAGACCGGCGCATGAGATCGATGGATCCCGGATGAGGATCTCCTGAGAAAGCCGGCAGAACGGAACGAAAGCCTCCGGGTCGGTCGTCCTCACCAGGGATGAACAAGACGATCAGACACGCCGCGGTCTTCAGCCTCCTCCTTGTGCTCGCCCTGCTGGTGCAGGCGACCTGGGTGCAGGCGTACCGGGCCGAGGCGCTCACGGACGGCAGCCACAACCGGCGGAACACCATCGCGAAGTACGCACAGCCGCTCGGCGACATCGTCGTGGCCGGTGCACCGGTCACGGGTTCGAGCAGGACCAGAAGCGGTGATCTCGCGTACCAGCGCACCTACACCGACGGCGAGCTCTACGCGCCGGTCACCGGCTACAGCTCGCAGGCCTACGGTGCCACCCAGCTCGAGGGCATCTACGGGGACGTGCTCGACGGCTCGGCGAACCGTCTGAAGAACCCGCTCGACGCACTCACCGGAAAGCCGGAGCGGCCCGGGGACGTTCTGACGACCATCGACCCGGCCGTGCAGAAGGCCGGTTTCGAGGCGCTCGGCGACAACAAGGGCGCTGCGGTCGCCATCGACCCGAAGACCGGCCGGATCCTGGGGATGGTGAGCACCCCGTCGTACGATCCGTCGACGATCAGCGGCACACACGACGGCGACGCCTGGAAGCGGCTCACGGAGAGCGAGGACCAGCCGATGCTCAACCGGGCGCTGCGCCAGCCGCTGCCCCCTGGCTCGACCTTCAAGCTGGTGGTAGCCGCGGCTGCGCTGGAGGACGGGCTGTACTCCTCCGTGGACGAGCGCACGGACAGCCCGTCCCCGTACACGCTCCCGAACACCCGGACCGTCCTGCCGAACGAGAATCCGTCCGCGCCGTGCGAGAACGCCAGCATCCGCACCGCGCTCCGGTACTCCTGCAACAACGTCTTCGGGAAGATGGCCGCTGACCTGGGGCAGGAGAAGGTACGGGCGACGGCCGAGAAGTTCGGCTTCAACGACGCGGAACAGGACGTGCCGGTGCGCGCCACGAAGAGCGTGTATCCGTCCGGGATGGACGCGGCGCAGACCGCACTGACCGGCATCGGCCAGTTCGACGTGACGGCGACTCCCCTGCAGATGGCGATGGTGTCCGCGGCTCTGGCCAACGACGGGGTCATGGCGGCCCCGCACATGGTCTCCAAGGTCGTCGACGCGGACGGCTCGACCGTGGAGAGCGACGAGGAAACGGGATCGGAGCGGATCGTGTCCTCGTCCACGGCGCGGCAGCTGCGCAGTGCCATGGTCACCGTCGTCGAGGACGGCACGGGCGCCAACGCGCGGATCGACGGTGCAGAGGTGGGCGGCAAGACCGGGACCGCCCAGCACGGCGAGAACAACAGCAAGACGCCGTACGCCTGGTTCACGTCCTACGCGAAGGACACGGCCGGCGGCGACGAGGTGGCCGTCGCGGTGATCATCGAGGACTCGGGGGCGGAACGCTCCGAGGTGAGCGGCAACGGTCTCGCCGCACCGGTCGCCCAGAAGATGATGCGGGCCGCGCTGCGCTGAGCACCCCGGTGGGCGGGCGGGGCCGGGCGCACGATATGCAGGAGGTCGGCCATCCTGGCTCAACTTCCTTGCAGACCGGAGGACTTCAGTGCGCCCCCTGCCCCGTTCCCTGTCCGGCTGGACCATGGCGGTGTTCGGTGTGCTCGCCGCCGCGCTCGGCGTGGTGGGGCTGGTCGCCCCGGATGCGCTGATCAGTCTGATGGGCTTCGCCCCGGTGCCGGGCCCAGGCGGGGACCGGGCGCCGGGCGACCACACCCTGGTGTTCCTCACCGCGTCCTCGATGGCCGCGGTGAACATGGGCGTGTACTACATCCTGGCCGCCCTGGCCGACTGGCGGGCCTTCTTCCGGTGGACGGTGCCGTTCCGGCTGCTGACCTGTGCGGTGTTCACGGCCGCGGTGGTCACCGGGCGGGCGCCGGCCGGATTTCTGGGGGTGGGTCTCTGGGAGGGGCTCGGTGCGGCGCTGACGGGTGCGGCGCTGTGGCACGAGACCCGCCGCCGCACGGGCGACGGTGGCCGCAGCCACGGCCACCGGGTCATCTGACCCCGAGCAGTTCCTCGACCGGACCGATCGCGAAGTAGAGGACGAACAGCGCCGACACGGTCCACAGCAGCCAGTGCACCTCGCGCGCCTTGCCCAGCACGGTCTTGATGGCGACGTACGACAGGAATCCCGCCCCGATGCCGTTGGTGATGGAGTACGTGAAGGGCATGACGGCGATCGTCAGGAAGGCGGGGATGGCGACCTCGTAGCGCTCCCAGTCGATGTGCCGTACCTGGGTCATCAGCAGGAAGCCCACCACCACGAGGGCGGGGGCGGCGGCCTGGGCCGGGACGACCGTGGCCAGCGGGGTGAACAGGAGCGCGAGGCCGAAGAGGGCCCCGGTGACGAGGGAGGCGAGCCCGGTACGGGCGCCCTCGCCGACGCCCGACGCCGACTCGATGTAGCAGGTGGCGGACGAGGAGGAGGCCATACCGCCGGCGACCGCCGCCGCACCGTCGATCAGCAGTACCCGCCCGAGGTTGGGGACGTCGCCGTTCTCGTCGAGCAGCCCCGCCTCGTTGGTGACGCCGACGATCGTGCCCATGCTGTCGAAGAAGTCGCTCAGCAGCAGCGTGAAGACCAGCAGCACGATGGTCACCGCGCTGGCCTGTCCGAAGGCGCCGAACAGACTGAACTGACCGAGGAGTTGGAAGTCCGGGGCGGCGATGATGCTCGGAGGGACGTCGGGGACGGTCAGTCCCCAGGCGTTGGGGTCGATGTCCGCGAGCTCGTCGATGAGGATCGCGATCAGCGTCATCACCACGATCGAGATGAGGATCGCGCCGCGCATCCTGCGGGCCATCATCGCGCAGGTGAGCAGCAGCCCCAGGCAGAAGACGAGCACCGGCCAGCCGGAGAGCTGCCCGCTGGCACCCAGTTGCACGGGCACGGTGCCCGTCTCTCCCGGGATCCGGGTGACGAAGCCGGCGTCGATGAAGCCGATGAACGCGATGAAGAGCCCGATGCCCACGCTGATGGCCTGTTTGAGCGGCTGCGGGATGGCGTGCATCACCGCCTCGCGCAGTCCGGTGACGACCAGCACACAGATGACGATGCCCTCGACCACCACCAGGCCCATCGCGTCCGCCCAGCTCATCAGCGGGGCGAGCTGGAAGGCGACCACGGCGTTCAGGCCGAGACCGGCGGCGATGGCGATCGGCAGATTGCCACCGAGACCCAGGAGCGCGGTCATCACGGCGGCGACCAGGGCCGTGGAGGTGACGAGCGCCGGTCCGGAGAGCGTGTGACCGTACTTGTCCTCGGCGCCGCCCAGGATGATCGGGTTGAGCACGAGGATGTAGGCCATCGTGAAGAAGGTGGCGAAGCCGCCGCGTACCTCCCGTGCGACGGTCGAACCCCGTGCACCGATCCGGAAGTACCGGTCGAGGGCGTGGTGATGCTGCGAAGTCGGCATGGCTCTCCTCGGCGGTGGCGGCGGCAGCCGCGGTGGGCCGGTTCCGGCGGCTGGTCGGTCAGCCGCCGGATCCGCACGGACCGGGGCCGTGTTATGTCATCTGCTATCTAAGGCATGCACCGGTCCGTCATCAGGGCGGCTTCCCCATCCGGGCAGGCCATTCACCCTGCCAGCATGCCCGGATGCGCAACCTGACGGTTCTTCAGGGCAGCGACACGGCGCTGTATCTCACCGGAGGGGTCGTCTCCGGCTTCGGCGCCACCGCGATGTGGCTGGTCTCCGGCATCTGGGTGAAGTCGCTGACCGACTCCGACGGTCCGGCGGCCCTGGCGGTCTTCGCCCTGTGGGCTCCCGCGCTGGCCGGGCCCTGGCTCGGGTCGGTCGCCGACCGGGTGCGCCGGCGGCCCCTCGTCGTCGCGGTGGCCGCCGCCATGGCCCTGCTGCTGCCCTGCCTCGTGCTGGTCGGCTCCGCCGGACGGGTCTGGCTGCTCTTCTGCGTCCTGGTGGTGTACGGGGCGGGCGGGGTCATCGCGGAGGCGGCGGAATCCGCCCATGCGCTCGACGGTCCGGGCGCGCCGGGTGAGAGCGGCTCCCGCGGAATACGGATGACGGACCCGGTGGGCAGCGGGCATCATTCCGGTCATGCCGAGACCTTCCGGATTCCGTTACGAGCAGCGTGGTGACGGCAGCGTCATCATCACCCACCGCGGCCGCTCCGCCGCCACTCTGCGCGGAGCGCGTGCCGGCACGTTCCTGTCCGAGGTCGAGTCGGGCGACGCGCAGCTCGTGATGGCCCGCTGGACCGGGGCGTACCGCTTCGGGAACGAGCGGCAGGCCCGCCAGCATCCGAGGAACCGGTCGGGTCGGCGATAGACGCCATTCGGCCGAAGGTGCCGAAGGTAAGGGAACGGCAAAGCCGCCTCGCTCGTTACCCCAGTCATGACAGCTATGACCCCCGGCTCGAACATCTCCCTGGCCGCCACGCGCGTGGCGGTGGACGTCAGCGCTCCCGTACGGCTTGACGTCTCGGGCCTGCTGCTCACGGCCGACGGCAAGGTGCGCTCCGACGACGATTTCATCTTCTACAACCAGCCCTCGGGGCCCGGTGTCACCCACCGCTCAGGCGGGGGCGCGACCCCCGACGCGATCATCGTCGACACCGCCGCAGTCCCGGCCGGGATCGAGAAGATCGTCGTCACGGCGAGCCCGGACGCCGCAGGCCAGAGCTTCCAGGGCATCGAGCCCACGGCCACCATCCGGGACGCCGACAGCGGCTCCGTGCTTGCCACCTTCACCCCGCCGCAGCTGGGCACCGAGACCGCGCTGGTGGTCGTGGAGATCTATCTGCGGGGCGGCGCCTGGAAGGCGCGCGCCGTGGGCCAGGGATATGCGAACGGCCTGGCGGGCATCGCCACCGACTTCGGGGTCTCGGTGGACGAGGAGCCTGCCGCCGCGCCCGTACAGGCGCCCGCCCCTGCTGCGGCGGCACCCGCCGCCGCACCTGCGGCACCCGCGGCCGCGAGCGGCAAGATCAACCTGGACAAGGGCCGGGTCAGCCTTCAGAAGAACCAGACCGTGTCCCTGGTGAAGGGCGGCAGTCCGCTGCTCTCCCAGGTCAAGATGGGCCTCGGATGGGAGCCTGCCTTCGGGGGCAAGGACATCGACCTGGACGCGTCGGTGATCGCCTACGGACCCCAGCGCAACCATCTGGACAGCTGCTACTTCGGCAAGCTCTCCATCCTGAACGGTGCGGTCAAGCACTCGGGCGACAATCTGACCGGTGAGGGCGCGGGTGATGACGAGGTGATCGTCGTGGATCTGGGCCGGATCCCGGCCGAGGCCACCGGCCTGGTGTTCACCGTGAACTCCTTCTCCGGCCAGAAGTTCACCGAGGTCGCCAAGGCGTACTGCCGGCTGCTCGACGCCGCCACAGGTGAGGAGCTGGTCCGGTTCGACCTGACCACCGCGGAACCGCAGACCGGGGTCATGATGGCGAAGCTCATCCGGCAGTACTCCGGTGAGTGGGAGATGACCGCGATCGGCGAGTTCGTGAAGTCGCGCACGGTCCGGGGCATGGTCAAGCCGGCGGCGCAGGCACTCTGACCCACCAGGCGAACAGCCCCGCTCCGGTCGCCGCACGTGCGGCGACCGGAGCCGGATGTCAGCTCTGCGCCCAGGGCCAGTCGGCCGACCGGCCCGCCTCCAGCAGCGGGACCATCCGGAAGGCCGCGTCGGTGAGCCCGCCGAAGGTGTGCCGGTTTCCCTCACCGGACGGGCCGTGTCCGGCCCGGTAGCCCGCCAGGTTCCAGGTGTAGACGGGCACGTCCGCCGGGATCTGCGCGATCGGGCTTCCGTGGTGGCTGTACGCCGTCTGCTCGTCGGTGACGATCAGCACCCGGTCGTGCCTGCGGTAGTGCCGGCGCACTGCCTCGGCGGTCTTGGTGCCGCCGAGGTCGCCGAAGCGCCCCAGGACCTTAAGAACCGAGTCGCCGCGGCGGTACTTCACGGCCCGGCTGCTCGTGCCGAACTCGACCAGATCGGCATCGGCAGCTCGCATCGCCAGCGCCGTACCGAAGATCGCCGCCGCGTCCGCGCAGTTGAGCTGGGAGCGCGCGGACAGCGGCGACCACATCGAGCCCGAGCGGTCCACGAGGATCAGCGTCCGCCCGGGCAGCGCGGGCACGTTGGCCAGCGAGTGCCCGAGTGCCTTCTCCAGCGGGTACGACCAGCGCAGCGACGGCGCGTGCTGGTACGCGGCGAGGTAGCGGAACGGGAACTGCTTCGAGGCGGCCACCGCCTCAGGGTCCGAGATCCTCGCGGCGACTTGAGCCGCCACCTCGTCCGAGACCCCGGCCTCGTCGAAGTTGCGCAGATTCCGCACCATCGCCATTGCGCCCATGGACGGGATGACGGCTTCCCAGGCCGCCGCGTCCATCGGCCCCTGGAGCCAGCCCGCCAGCGCCTCCCAGGTCACCCCGGCCTGGGTCAGGCGCTCAGCGCCACCCGGTCCGGTGACCACGGCACGCCGCTCGGCGACGGGCAGTTCCATCAGCGCACGATGGGCGGTCAGCATCCGGTTCGACGCGGGCGGGGTGGCGGTGTCGGGGTGGTGGCGGCGGTCCAGCGCGTAGTGGAACAGCTCGCCCTGCCACGGCTTGCCGGGGTCGGGCGAGGCGTGCACCAGGTTGAGCACGTCGCCGAAGCGGTAGCCCTTGCCGGAGGTGTCGTACTTCAGCAGCGACGCACCGTGGTAGAGGCGGCGCACGGCGTCGGCGACACCCCGCTTGACGGGCTTGGGCACAGCCCGCCCGTAGCGCGAGGTCCAGTAGCCGAGCAGCTCTCCCGGCTCGTCGGCGCGGCGCAACACGGACGCGATGACCTGCCGGTTCGCGGGGCCCTCGGTGGCAGCGGCGGCGAGCCGGGCCCTGACGTACTCCGCCGCCCCGACGAGCGAGGCCGTGCGCATGCCCGCGTCGCCGCGGAGCCACCCGAGCAGGCCGGCGGTCCAATCCGGGTCCTCGACGGCGAGGGTGCGCACCAGGGCGGTGAAGCGGTCGTCGCGGTCGTCGCCGGACTCGTAGAACGTCTGCTGCGAAACGAAGTTGGCGACGGCGAGCAGGAACAGCTCGGAGCGTGCGTCGCGCCGGACACCGGTGCCTCCCTGGTGGGTGGCGGCAAGGTCGGTGGAGCGTACGGGCGAGGTCGCCGCGGCTCGTCGATTGGTGCGGGTGTTGAAGCGTGCCATGTGAATTCCCCCGAATTCCCCGTTGGTTGTTCATTGCCGGGGAGGCACAGCATGAACGAGCGATGAGAGGCGCCCGAGGTCGAAGCGGCCACGGTCCATATGACGGCTGCTCTATCCGATTGAGCTACACGCCCCGAAGGCGTGACGGGATTCGAACCCGCAACCCGCTGTTCCCCATGAAGTATCCGGGGCCTGCGCACCGGGCACTCTCTTCGCATGCCGGCCTCCCGAGATCGAAATGGCGGCGGTTGGGATTCGATCAACGAAGTAACCGCAGCCTGCGCACCGGGAGGTGCATGAAGTCGTGGTGTCCAGAGAACAAGTTCGGCGGAACCGACGATGGTGCTCTGGCCCCTGAGCTACACCGGCCTGAGTGCCGGAGACGGGACTCGAACCCGTGACCTCCCCATTAGCAGTGGAAGTAGGTCCTGCCTGCGCACCTGGACGCTGATCACTCTAGGGCGGACGGCCGGGTGCGCGCCAAGGGATTTACCCGGAGGGCGCCGGCGGTTCAGCGGGGGGGTGACGCTTCCACGGTCCGGTGATGGCGAGCATGATGCCCGGGTTCTGGATGTTGGCGAACAGCGTCCGCCCGTCGGGTGAGAAGAGCCGTGCCCACCGAGCCGCCTCGCTTGCCCCGGACCCGGTCCGGCTGAGGCGGCGGGCGTTCGCCGTGGACGGCAAGTGCCTGCGCGGAGCCGTCCGCGCAGACGGCAGCCGGATGTTCGTCCTGACCGCCGTCCGTCACGACGACGCACTGACCGCCGCCCTGCGCGAGATCGGCGCGAAGACCAACGAGATTCCTGAGTTCGCCCCGCTCCTGGACGCCATCGACGACGCGGACCTGCACGAGGCCGTGATCACGGTGGACGCGATGCACGCGCAGAAGGATCACGCCCGCTACCTCGTCGAGGACCGCCACGCGCACTATCTGCTGTCGGTGGCGAACAACCAGCCCACGCTCGCGGGGCAGTTGAGAAAGTTACCCTGGGGCAAGGCGCCTGCCCTTGACCATTCACGCGACCGGGGACACGGCCGCGAGGAGGTGCGGGGGGTGAAGGTCGTCTCCGTGGACGGCCTGCTCTTCCCGCCCGCCCGCCAGGTCGTTCGCATCCACCGCAAACGCCGGCCCCTCGGTGCGAAGAAGTGGCAGACCGAGACGATCTACGTAGTCACCGACCTGCCCGCCCATCAGGCGTCCCCCGCCGAGATCGCTTCCTGGGCCCGCGGCCACTGGATCATCGAGAACACCGTCCACTGGACCAAGGACGTCACCTTCGCCGAGGACGCCAGCCAGGTCCGACGTCACCACACCCCGGCCGTCATGAGTGCCTTACGCGATCTGACCCGCACGGCCCTCGACCGGGCCGGCTGGACCAACATCGCCAACGGCCGACGCGCTCACACCCGCCCCGACGCAGCCCTCAACCTGCACGGCATTCCATGATCAAAACGGGGGATTCTCCCCGGGCCCTGACCGCAGGGTCGAGGTGAACACGGCGATGCCGGACGGACAAGCACGCGGAAGCTCCTGTCGGACAGGCGATCTTGGCCGTAAACCCGTCTACCAGGGGCTTCTTCACGTCCGGATATCAACCCCTCCAGCCCAACTACCGACCCAGCCCAAGAGGTTGGAAAACGCTCACCGCTTCTGCTTGCTGTGGAACAGCTGTGAATAGGCATCAGGCGCTACCGAAGGTGACTCACCTTCACTACAGTCGCTCGCCATCCCGCTGCATCGTCAGCGGGATACCTCGACAACTGCTGGCCCAACCCAAGTGCTGCTCGCTGCGCCTACATTGCAGGGGTCGAGCTTCTAGGGGCCAGCCAGATTCAGCGAGTTCAAGGAGCTGAAGTGACCTACGGAAAATCTGCCCCAGGCAGAAGGCTACGCAGAACCCTGGTCATGGGCAGCGCTCTGCTTCTGGCCGTGGTCGGCCCGAGCGTGGCCGGCGCGCCCGCCGAGGCGACCTCCAGTGCGTCGTCGGCAGTCGAAGACCTTCCCCTGAACCAGGTCAGCGTCTCCGGTTGGCACAACGCCTTCGAAAAAGACAAGGCGAGCAAGCTCACCACTGCGCTCGACAAAGGCGCCCGCCTGCTGGAGATCGACGCCTACAGCACTTACAGCGGAACGGGCGGATGGGTGGTGAGCCATTCGAACCCATTGATCGCGAACAACAACTGCACCTACACGGTGGGAAAGTGGATTTTCAAGACGACTCAACAAGATGGAAATCTGCGCACCTGCCTCGACAACCTGGAATCGTGGAGCAAGGCTCACCCTGGCCATGACCCCGTTTATGTCAAGCTCGAACTGAAATGGGGATTCAGGAAGAGCGCGGACAAGGGTCCTGCCGATCTGGATTCGCTCATCAAGAATCACATCGGCGAGGAGCGCATATTCAAGCCCAGTGACCTGACCGGAGGCCGTCAGCTCACGCTGGACGACGCGGCGCGTGCGGGTTGGCCGACCTGGAAGCAGCTGCGTGGGAAGTTCATCTTCTACCCGATCACCGGGACAGTTGAGAATGAGCTCGCCGGCTACGACCTTGACAACCTCTCCACATCCGAGGAGTACGCGGCACACGTTCGGGATCTCGCAAATTCAGGACACCTGAACCAGGCAATGATGTGGCCAAACATGCGTCCCCAGTCCGGCAACGGTGACCCGCGCACCGCCTACGACGTCTCGCTGCGCCCCTGGATCGTCATGTTCGACACGCAAGCCCAGAACTGGCTCAACGATGGACACGACATGGCCTGGTACTGCTCGCAGCACTATCTGACCACATTCACCTCCGCAGCCAGTGTCGCCCCCGCCTTGGACGGCACGGATCCCGACCCCGACGCGGCAGCCGAACGCGTCAGGTACCTGGCACAGCGCGGAGCCAGCGCCGTGACCCACGACTGGACCAAGGCGCCAGGCGCCCTCACCGTGCACCCCCGTACGTGCTGAGAAACCACCATGAGTCGATCCGGGCGGCGATCGTCGCCCGGATCCTGACAGTCCCGTAGGACACGGTCCAAGGATCTTCAGTGCGGTCACCGATCGGGTGACGGCCGGGGATGGATAGCAGGCGAGGCCTTCGGGCAGTGGTTCGAGATGTCTTAGTGGACGTTAAGTCCGTTTCTGGTAGCGGCCTTGTCCGGGTTGGGTGAGGAAGCCTTGGCGGGCAGGGCCCCGGGGAGAATCCCGTCGCTCCTGGTTTGACCGGTTGATCATCGATGCCGGGGGGGGACGAGGGGGGTGTGCCTCTTGAATGCTGGCGGTGCGAGTGTGCCCGGCCGCGACCCGCGCACGGACAGACGGCAGGTGAACACCACGCGACCGTCACACGACACGGTGGGCCCACGCCCGCGCATCGCCGCCCTGCGCCGTGCCTCGTGCCGCGCCATCCCGGCTCCCTCTGCCGGGGCCGCCTTCTCAGGTCCCGGCGCGGGAGCGGGCCTTGAACGCCGCCTTGCGTGCCTCCTTGGCCGTCCCGCGATCGCCGTGCAGCCGTCCCATCGCCTCCAGCACATCGGCCGTCGCGGGGTGCTCCACACGCCATGCCTCGCCGAAGAACCCGCTGTGCTGTCCGACGAGCCCCTCCACGAGCCCCCGTAGCTCGTCCGACTCCCCCTCGGCGTCGAGCTGGGCCGCGATCGTGTCGACCGCCAGCCAGAGGATCATGGACGGCGGGGGCGCCGGAACGTCGGCGGTGCCACGCTCCGCGAGCCATACCCGGGCGAGCCCGCCCAGCTCCCGGTCGTCGAGTACCGCGCGTACGGCGGGCTCGGCGTCCGCGCCGAGCAATGCGAGGGCCTGCTGGCAGTGCAGCCGCCGAAGCGGCGCGCCGCGGTCGGTGCCGTGTGCGGCGTCCAGCAGTTCGGCGGCGGCTGCGCGAGGGGTACGGCGGGCCAGCCACTCGATGGTCTCCGCCCGCGCCGTGAGCTCGGAGTACCGCGCCACCCCGTCGAGCAGTGCGTCCGCTCCCCCGGTCGCGAGGTCCCCGACGGCAGGTGCCGCGATCCCGGCCTCCAGCATCCGGGCCCTGATCCCGTACAGCCCGAGCGGGGTGAGCGCCACGAGGCCGTAGCGTGACACGTCGTCATCCGCCGCGTCGGGCGCATGCATGTCCGACGCGGCCGGACCGGAGGGGCCGGACCGGGCGGTGGCGGGCCCCGCCTCCTCCTCCATCAGATCCCCGTCCACGGGCCGGTACCGCACCAGACCGATCGGTTCAAGCAGCCGGAACTGGTCGTCCAGCCGCATCATCGCCTCCGACACCTGCTCCAGGATGTCGTCGGTCGGCTCTCCCATGTCGTCGGGCACGATCATCGACGCGGCCAGCGCGGGCAGCGGCACAGCAGCACCGCTGCCCGCGGACGCGGCGCCGTCCCCGGTGATGCCGCCGTCAGCGGCTCCCTCGGTCAGGGTCAGCAGATACAGATTGCCGAGCACCCCGTCGAGGAACTCGGACTCCGCCTCCGGGTCCCAGTTCAGGGCGTCCAGGTCGATCTCGCCTTGCTCGTCGATGACCGCCGACAGATCGTCCAGGAGGGGCGCGATGGCGTCGGCGCGGACCGACTCGAAAGCGTCCTGCCACAGCGCCAGCACGTCCCTGGGGCTGCCGCCCGTGATCAGCGGCAGATTGCCACCCGTGGTGACGGTCCCCGGCAGTTCGCCACCACCGACACCGTCTCCGGCTCCGTCCTCGTCATCGGGGACGACGACCTCGACCAGTCCGGTGTCGACGGCCACGCGCCAGGCCGCACTCGCGTCCGCCGTCCCCTCTTCGTCGGGCGCGAGGCCCAAGGCCTTCGCCGCATCCGGAAGCTGATCCTCCACCAGCACTCCGCCCGCGCCGACCCTGGTGCCGGGGCCGGCCCAGCGCGCCAGACGCACGGCACGCGACAGCAGCGGTGCGCCCAGCGCGTCCCGTGCCAGCTCGGCCTCCCGGCGCAGCCTCACCGGGGGCAGTGCGGGGCTTGCGGCGGGGCGGTCTGGTGACATCTGGCGGTTCTCCTCGGCATGCGTGTACCGGCTCGGGCGGCATCCCCAGCGTAGACGCATTTCGCCCCATGCCACCCGGTTCATACACGCGTCAACGGCAGTACACCGAGAGCCCCTTGACAAGTGACATGTCCACCCAGGACATTGACGCGCGTAGAACCAGCACCACCACCCTCATACCCCCCTCATTCCGGAGTTTTCCCGATGCCTTCGATCCCGAGATCAGCCGCCGTCGCGTCCGTTATGGCGTCCGCTCTGGCCGCCGGACTGCTCGCCGGTTCCTCCTCGGCCGCCGCCGACGCCGACATCACGGCAGACACCGCCGGTACGCGTATTCACGACATCCAGGGCACCACCCGCACCAGCCCACTCGTCGGCCAGCAGGTGAAGGATGTCGAGGGCATCGTCACCGGCGTGCGCTCCTACGGCTCTTCGCGCGGCTTCTGGATGCAGGACACGCAGGCGGACGCCAACCCGGCCACCAGCGAAGGCCTGTTCGTGTTCACCAGCTCCGCCCCGACGGTCGCCGTCGGCGACTCGGTGAAGGTCACCGGCACGGTCAGCGAGTACGTCCCGGGCGGTCTGACCTCGGGCAACCAGTCCCTGACCCAGATCTCCAAGCCGACCATCGCCGTGGTGTCCTCCGGCAACGCGCTGCCGGCCCCGGTCACCATCAGCGCCAGGAGCGTCCCGTCGGCCTACGCCCCCGAAGGCGACCCGGCCGCCGCGAACAGCATCAACGGACTCACGCTGGAGCCCGGTACGTACGCCCTGGACTACTACGAGTCCCTCGAGGGCACCAACGTGAGCATCGGCACCTCGCGTGTCGTCGGCGCCACCGACCCGTACTCCGAGCTCTGGGTCACGGTGAAGCCCCGCGAGAACGCCACCGTGCGCGGCGGCGCCCGATACGGCTCGTACGAGTCCCAGAACACCGGCCGTCTCCAGATCCAGTCGCTGGTGCCGACCTCCCAGCAGGCGTTCCCGAAGGCGAACGTCGGTGATGTGCTGTCCGGTACGACCGAGGGCCCGCTGGACTTCAACCAGTTCGGCGGCTACACCATCACCGCCCGCACCATGGGCACGGTCACCGACCGCGAGCTGGAGCGCGAGTCGACCCGTCCGCAGCGCCGCGGCGAGCTGGCGATCGCCACCTACAACGTGGAGAACCTGGACCCGTCCGACCCGCAGGAGAAGTTCGACGCGCTGGCCAAGGCCGTCGTCGAGAACCTCGCCGCCCCGGACATCCTGGCCCTGGAGGAGATCCAGGACAACACCGGCGCCAAGAACGACGGTGTGGTCGCCGCCGACCAGACGATCAAGAAGTTCACGGACGCGATCGCGGCTGCCGGTGGTCCGGCGTACGAGTACCGCACGGTCGACCCGGCGAACAACAAGGACGGTGGCGAGCCGGGCGGCAACATCCGCCAGGTGTTCCTGTTCAACCCGGAGCGGGTCTCCTTCACCGACCGCGCCGGTGGTGACGCGGCCACCGCGACCGGTGTCACCAGCGAGGGCCGCAAGGCCGCGCTCACCCTCTCCCCGGGCCGGATCGACCCGGCGAACACCGCCTGGGAGGCCAGCCGCAAGCCGCTCGCGGGCGAGTTCGTCTTCCGCGGCCGCACGGTCTTCGTCATCGCCAACCACTTCGGCTCGAAGGGCGGTGACGAGGGTCTGACCTCGCAGCACCAGCCGCCGGTCCGCTCGTCCGAGACCAAGCGCCTCGAGCAGGCCAAGGCCGTCAACACCTTCGTCAAGGACATCCTGAAGGTGCAGCGCAACGCCCACGTCGTGACCCTCGGCGACATCAACGACTTCGAGTTCTCGGACACGGCCAAGGCGCTGTCCGACGGCGGCGTGCTGTACTCGGGCATCAAGTCCCTGCCGCGCTCAGAGCGTTACTCGTACGTCTACCAGGGCAACAGCCAGGTGCTGGACCAGATCCTGGTCAGCCCGTCGATCTGCGACTTCGACTACGACAGCGTGCACATCAACGCGGAGTTCGCCGACCAGAACAGCGACCACGACCCGCAGGTGCTGCGCTTCCGCCCGTAAGCCCTGGTGCTTCGCCACTGCACGCCCGTGCTCATACCGAGTGCGGGCGTGCAGTGCGTCATGGGCCCCGCCTCAGTCCTCCTGTTCGCTGAGCAGCCGTCACGCGGTGAGGACCATGGCGGTACGGGCGGTGCCACACCGTGCCGATCTCCTCCTCATCGAGGGGTGTTCGCGCACTGCTGGGTGCGGGTGCGGATGGAGTCGGCCGCCATGAGAGCCGCCCTCCGCGTGCCCCAAGGTCGTCAGCCTCCCGCGTTCACCTCGTTGTCGGGTGCTCCGTCACCGACGGGTGGCAGATCGCCCCGCTCGACCGGTGCGGCGGACCGTGCCGGCTCCTCGGGGAGCAGAGCGTCGAGCTCGCGGTCGTCGGCCCGGTGCGCGGATATCAGCGCGGCGCGGAGGACCTCCCGGTCCACCGACGCGCTGTCGGCGTCAAGCCGGACTACGTGGCCGTCCTCGACCCGGACGTACTCGTGCTGTCCGCCCTTGGCGCTGTACCACGTCCGGTCACCGTCGGGCCGACAGCTCCGCTGCGCACCGGACTCGCAGGTGGCGTCGGGGAACGTGCCCCGGTCGACGCGCAGATGGATCTGCCCGCCGCCGGACGCCGCCACATAAGCGCTCTGGAAGCCGTCGTCCCCCGAGGGCCCCAGGGACTGCTTGGCCACCGCGAAGCCGGGAACATCGATGACGTAGATCAGCTCCATGGCGGACTCCAGACTCCGCGCCCTGGCCTCCAGCACGGACCGGTCAGGGACGGGCCCGTCGACGGCGGCGGACCGGTCGGGGCCGGGCCGGGCCGGGGTGGCACCGGACGCCGGTATCCCGTCGACCCGTTGCGTGCCGCAGGCTGCGAGCACGATGAGCAGAGGAAACACAGCGATACGCCCGATGCGGCCAGTGCGGCTCATGCGGGCCATACCGCCGGCGCGGGAGATGTGTGCGTGACGGATCATGACTCCATCCTGCCCGGCGCCCGAGCGACCTCGCACCTCCCTGGCACCTACTCGCCACCGCTCCCTTCGTTAACCATCACTAACCCTTGGTTCGAAGGAAATCTAAGTGGACCTTCACGGTAAAGCCGGCGGACACTTCGGACATGACGATGTCTCACCTTCCCGAGCCACCCTTCGGCCGTGCCCTCTGCGCCATGATCACTCCATTCACCGCCGGCGGCGCACCGGACCTGGACGGAGCCCGCAAGCTCGCCGCGCACCTGGTGGCCGAGGGCTGCGACGGGCTGGTGCTGAACGGGACCACGGGCGAGTCACCGACCACCACGGACGCCGAGAAGACCGCGCTCGTCGCCGCCGTGCGCGAAGAGGTGGGGGCATCGGCGAGCATCGTGGCGGGCGTCGGCAGTGCGAGCACCCGGCACACCGCCGAGCTTGCCCGGTCCGCCGAAGGCGCGGGCGCGGACGGGCTGCTGGTCGTCACCCCGTACTACAGCCGTCCGCCGCAGGCCGCGGTGGAAGCGCACTTCCGGGAGGTCGCGGACGCGGTCGGAATCCCGCTGATGCTGTACGACATCCCGGGCCGCACCGGCACCCGGATCACCCCCGAGACGATGGGGCGGCTCGCGGACCATCCACGGATCGTGGCCGTGAAGGACTGTGCCTATGACCTGCTCGGCAGCGGCAAGGTGCTGGCCGGCACCTCACTCGCCTACTACGCGGGCTGCGAGGAGCTGAACCTGCCGCTCTACGCGATCGGCGGCGCGGGCTTCGTCAGCACGGTCGCGAACATCGCTCCGGGCCCGCTGCGGGCAGTGCTCGACGCCCATGACGCGGGCCGTCCGGACGAGGCCGCCCGGCTCCACCGGCTCACCCTGCCGCTCACCGAGCTGATGATGGCCTCGGGACTGCCGGGCACAGTGACGGCGAAGGCTCTGATGGCCGAGCTGGGTCTGCCCGCGGGGGCGGTGCGGGCACCACTGCAGCCCGCCGACCGGGAAACGGTCGACGGGCTGCTGGCGGCCTATCAGGAGCTCCGGTCGGCCTGGTAGCCCGGACGCCCCGGTCACACGTCAGTTGTGGCTGTGCAGCACCTCGTTGAGGCCGCCCCACACCGCGTTGTTCGGGCGGGCCTCGACGGTGCCGGTCACCGAGTTGCGGCGGAAGAGGATGTTCGAGGCGCCGGAGAGCTCGCGGGCCTTGACGACCTGGCCGTCCGGCATGGTGATACGCGTACCGGCGGTGACGTACAGACCGGCCTCGACGACGCACTCGTCGCCGAGCGCGATCCCGACGCCCGCCTCGGCGCCGACCAGGCAGCGCTCGCCGATGGCGATGATGACATTGCCGCCGCCCGAGAGGGTGCCCATGGTGGAGGCGCCACCGCCGATGTCGGAGCCGTTGCCCACCACGACGCCCGCGGAGATCCGGCCCTCGACCATGGAGGTTCCGAGCGTGCCGGCGTTGAAGTTGACGAAGCCCTCGTGCATCACGGTGGTGCCCTCGGCGAGGTGCGCGCCGAGCCGGACGCGGTCGGCGTCGGCGATCCGCACACCCTTGGGCGCGACGTAGTCCGTCATCCGCGGGAACTTGTCGATCGAGGTCACCTGGAGGTGCAGGCCCTCCGCGCGCGCGTTGAGCCGCACCTTCTCGATGTCGTCGACCGCGACCGGCCCGAGCGAGGTCCAGGCGACGTTGGAGAGCAGCCCGAAGACGCCCTCCAGGTTCTGGCCGTGCGGCTTCACCAGGCGGTGGGAGAGCAGGTGCAGACGCAGATAGGCGTCGTGCGCGTCCAGCGGCTTGTCGTCCAGCGAGGCGATGACCGTGCGGACGGCGACGATCTCGACCCCGCGGCGGGCGTCCACGCCGACGGCCTTCGCGGCGCCTGTGCCGAGCAGCGTGACCGCCTGGTCGGCGGAGAGCCGTTCGGTGCCTGCCGGCCCGGGCTCGGCGGAGAGCTCGGGGGCGGGGAACCAGGTGTCGAGCACGGTGCCGTCGCCGGCGATGGTGGCGAGGCCGGCGGCGACGGCGCCGGTGGTGCGGGGGGCGGTGGTGCTGTCGGGCGAGTCAGTCATACGGAGAACCTAACCGGCCGGACCGGGCGGGTGCGAACCGGTCTCAGGTGCCGGTCCGCACCCGCGGGTCCATCGAGTGCCCTGCCGGGGCCGCCCCCGTGACGGTCCCGGTAGGCGTGGGCCGGGCCGCCCCGTGACGGTCCGGTCCAGCCGCGTCAGAGCCGGCGCCCTGGCTTGTCCACGATTCGCCCGCTGCACCGCGGCGCTGACGCCCACCGGGGTGTCCTTCGTGGTGACCTTGCCGTTGAGCTTTTCACCGGCGAGGTACATGGTCCGGCTGCCCCGGTACTCGTAGGTGTCGGGCGAGGAGCAGTTCCTCCTGGAGGTCAGGTCCTTGGTCAGGCCCCTGCTGGTGAAGTGGACGGCCAGGGACGGCCGGCCCAGCGCGTCGCTTGCTACCCACAGGTCCCGAACGGGTTCACGGAAGTCCCGCACGTCAGTCGCGGACCAGTACGCGGGCCAGCATCTCCCGCGCGAACGCCTCGTCGTAGCGGGTGTCGGTGAGCAGCACCTGTACGCAGATTCCGTCCATCAGCGCCATCACCGCCCGCGCCGTCATCGCGTCCGTCCTGCGGGAGAGTGCACCGATGACGCCATCGGTCCATTCGGCGGCGACCGGGCGCAGGGCGGGGCGGCGCAGCGCCGCCAGATAGAGCTCGTATTCGAGCTCCACGCCGGTCCGTTCACCGCCGAGCCACTCTCCCATCAGCCTGGCGAGTCCCACGGCGAGGTCCGCGTCCGGGTCGGCGAGGACATCACTGGTGCGCAGCAGTTCCGCGAAGCCCTCGTTCGTCTGCCGCAGGGCGGCGATGAGCAGTTCGTCCAGGGAGGCGAAGTGGTACGTGGTCGAGCCGAGGGGCACGTCGGCCTCGGCGGCGACCGTGCGATGGCTGAGCCCCGCGATGCCGTCGCGTCCGACCACCCGGATCGCGGCGTCGATGATCCGCTGGCGCCGTTCGGGGTCGTACCGCCGGCTGCGGGGCATCAGTGGACACCGCCCAGGTTGAGCACGATGACCCCGATGACGACGAGGGCGATACCGGCGAGCCTCATGGCATTCGCCGGCTCGCCCAGGAACACCATCCCGATCGCCGCCACCGCAGCGGTACCGACACCGGCCCAGATCGCATAGGCCGTGCCGACCGAGAGGGTCTTCAGTGTCTGTGCCAGCAGCGCGAAGGCGGTCACATAGCCCACCACGGTGATCAGCGACGGCCACAGCCTGGTGAAGCCCTCGCTGTACTTCATCGCCGTGGTGCCTGCCACCTCTGCCGCGATCGCCGCGGCCAGCAGTGCGTATCCCATGTGTACGAGTGTACCTATCGATGGGTACGATCGTACGCACAGCACACCAGCGCAT
Organism: Streptomyces sp. NPDC019396; assembly: GCF_040632375.1. Classification (NCBI taxonomy): domain Bacteria; kingdom Bacillati; phylum Actinomycetota; class Actinomycetes; order Kitasatosporales; family Streptomycetaceae; genus Streptomyces; species Streptomyces sp. NPDC019396. The sequence goes on from NZ_JBEYBS010000001.1 coordinate 104,794, forward strand.
ACCGCTACCGTGTTCGAGTCACAGTGGGGATGAGTACGGGACGGGGCGGGGTACGGCGATGTCGCAGAACACGGGGTGGGGACCTTACGGCGGGACTCATGGAGCGCCGGGCGCGCCAGGATGGGGCGCCTGGGCACCGCCGCCGCCGAAGCCGGGCGTGATACCCCTGCGGCCACTCACTGTGGGCGACCTTTTCAACGGCGCCTTCAGCACGGTCGGCCGTCACTGGAAGCAGCTGTTCGGCATGGCCCTCGCGGTGTACGGGGCCGCCACCCTGCTCGTGGTCGCGGCCATCGCCATCGCCTACTCGGCCGTCGAGAGAGAGCTCCGTGTCCTGCTGGACACGTCCCACGACTCGCCCCCGAGCTGGGACGAGGGTGCCCCGCTGCTCACCGCCTTCGTCTGCGTCTGGCTCATCGCCGTGCTGGCGATGCTGCTCTCGACGGTGGTGGTGCAGACGAGTATCGCGGTCGTCGTCCAGGACGCCGTCCTCGGACGTCCTACGACCATCGGTGCGGTCTGGCGGCGCACAGCGCCCAGGGTCCCCGCCGTGCTGGGTACGCTCCTCATCAGCAGCCTCATCGTGGTGGTCCCTGTGGCGCTCGCCCTCCTGGGCTTCGTCAGCGCGATCGTCATCCTCGCCACCCAGGACGACGCCCCCGCGGCAGGCGGCCTGGCCCTGCTGGGCTTCCTGGGAACCATGGTGACCGCACCCCTGGCCGTCTGGCTCTGGGTCAGATTCAGTCTGGCTCCGGCGGCCGTCGTCTTCGAGGGCCAGGGACCGGTCAAGGCGCTGCGCCGCTCATCCGTCCTGGTACGCGACGAGTGGTGGCGCGTGTTCGGTATCTCGCTGCTGGCCTGTATGGGCGCGGCGACCGTGGGCTCGATGGTGCAGTACTTCGCACAGTTCCTGGGCATGTTCCCGACGATGATGATGAGCCCCAGCAGTTACGGCCCTGAGCCCGACGTCGCCGAGATCTTCACGGGGCTCGGCGTCGCCATGGTCGTCTCCATGGTCGGCGGGCTGATCTCCCAGATCATCACCACGACCTTCCCCAGCCTGGTGACGTGCCTGCTCTACGTGGACGAGCGCCTCCGCAAGGAAGACCTGGGGCCGGTCCTGGCCGAGGCGGCGGGGATGCAGCAGCAGCCCGCCCCGCCGAAGCCCCAGGCACCGTACGGCCCCGCTGCCCCGGAGAACCCGCCCGTCAGTCCGTGAGCGTCCGCTTCGGCCGCAGCACGCAGAATTCGTTGCCCTCGGGATCTGCCAGCACTACCCAGCTCGCCTCCGCGCTCTGTCCCACATCGACCCGCCGCGCCCCGAGTGCGAGGATCCGCTCGACCTCGGCGTCCTGGTCGTCGGGCGCGAGATCGATGTGGAGCCGGTTCTTGAGGGTCTTGCGCTCCGGCACCGGTACGAAGCACATGCCCGGCATCGCGTGCTGGTCGGCACCGATGACGACTTCGTCCTCGGCCTCGTAGAGCACCTTCCAGTCGAGCACCTGACTCCAGAAACGGGAGAGTCCGGGCAGGTCGCGGGCGTCGAGGACGAGGTGGTACAGACGAACGGCCATGCCCGCCAGTGTGCCTGGCGGGCATGGCCGTTGCCCGTATACGGGCGGTCCGGGATGTCGCGGAGGACCACCCCGGTGCGTCAGACGCGGGTCAGACGTTGAAGCCCAGAGCGCGAAGCTGCTCGCGACCGTCGTCCGTGATCTTGTCCGGGCCCCACGGCGGCATCCAGACCCAGTTGATCTTCAGCTCGTTGACGATGCCGTCGGTCGCCGCCTTCGCCTGGTCCTCGATGACATCGGTCAGCGGGCAGGCCGCCGACGTCAGCGTCATGTCCAGGGTGGCGATGTTGGAGTCGTCGATGTGGATGCCGTAGATCAGCCCGAGGTTGACCACGTCGATGCCCAGCTCGGGGTCGACGACGTCGTAGAGGGCCTCGCGGACCTCTTCCTCGGACGCCTTCGAACCCGCAGGGCCCGGAGCCGGGGACGAGAAGGTCTCCTCGGTCGGCCACTCCTGCTCGGTGGTGCTCTCCGGGGTCGTCGTGGTGTCGGCGTTCTCAGTCATGCGGTCTTCCCTTCGGACGGCTCCGGTAGCTCGGACAGCGCCTGGGCCGTCGCGTCCTTCCACGCCATCCAGCTCAGCAGCGCGCACTTCACCCGCGCCGGATACTTCGAGACGCCGGCGAACGCCACCGCGTCCTCCAGCACCTCCTCCATCGCGTCGTCCGGCTCGATCTGACCCTTGGACTGCATCAGCTCCAGGAAGGTGCCCTGGATCTTCTGCGCCTCGGCCAGTTCCTTGCCGACGAGCAGCTCGTTCAGCACGGAGGCCGAGGCCTGGCTGATGGAGCAGCCCTGACCTTCGTAGGAGATGTCCTCGACGCGCGATCCGTCGTACTTCACGCGAAGGGTGATCTCGTCGCCGCAGGTCGGGTTGACGTGGTGCACCTCGGCGTCGCCGTCCCGCAAGCCCCGCCCGTGCGGGTGCTTGTAGTGGTCCAGGATGACGTCCTGGTACATCGAATCAAGCTTCACGCGTCAGTCCCTCATCCGAAGAAGTCACGGACGTGCTCCAAGCCGTTGACCAAGGCGTCCACCTCGGCCGGCGTGGAGTACAGATAGAACGACGCCCGCGTGGTCGCAGGAATTCCGTACCGCAGGCAGACGGGCCGTGCGCAGTGGTGGCCGACCCGGACCGCGATGCCCTGCTCGTCCAGCACCTGGCCCACGTCGTGCGGGTGGATGTCCCCGAGCACGAAGGAGATCGCCGCACCGCGGTCCTCGGCCGTCACCGGGCCGATGATCCGCAGGTCGGGGACTTCCTGAAGGCGCTGGACCGCGTACTCGGTGATCGCGTGCTCGTGCTGGGCGATCTTGTCCATGCCGATCGAGGTGAGGTAGTCCACGGCCGCGCCGAGACCGACGGCCTGGGCGATCGGGGGCGTGCCCGCCTCGAACTTGTGCGGCGCCGGGGCATACGTGGACGAGTGCATCGAGACGGTCTCGATCATCTCGCCGCCACCCAGGAACGGCGGGAGGTCCTCCAGGAGCTCCTGGCGTCCCCAGAGCACACCGATGCCGGTCGGGCCGCACATCTTGTGACCGGTGAAGGCCACGAAGTCGGCACCCAGGGCCTGGACGTCCAGCGGCATGTGCGGGGCCGCCTGCGAGGCGTCGATGAGGACGAGTGCCCCGACCTCCTGCGCGCGGCGGACGATCTGCTCGACCGGGTTGAGCGTGCCCAGGATGTTCGACACCAGCACGAAGGAGACGATCTTCGTCTTCTCGGTGATGATCTCGTCGATGTTGGACAGGTCGAGCCTGCCGTCGTCGGTGAGACCGAACCACCTCAGCTTCGCCCCGGTGCGCTGCGCCAGCAGCTGCCACGGAACGATGTTGGAGTGGTGCTCCATCTCCGTGATGACGATTTCGGTGTCCTGGTCCACGCGGTAGGGCTCATCGGCCCAGCCCAGCATGTTCGCCACGAGGTTCAGCGACTCCGAGGCGTTCTTGGTGAAGATCACCTCGTTGCGGCTGGGCGCGTTGATGAAGGCGGCGACCTTGTCGCGAGCGCCCTCGTACAGCGCGGTGGCCTCCTCCGCGAGCACGTGCACGCCGCGGTGGACGTTGGCGTTGTGCTGCTCGTAGTACTCACTGAGCACGTCGAGCACCTGGCGCGGGGTCTGCGAGGTCGCCGCGTTGTCCAGGTAGACGAGCTTCTTGCCGTCGTGCAGGACGCGGTCCAGGATCGGGAAGTCCTTGCGGAGCGCCTCGGTGTCGAGAAGGCCGGGGAGCCCCTGGCGGGGATGGGTCACGCGGATACGCCACCCTTCACATATGCCTCGTAGCCCTCGGCCTCCAGCTTGTCCGCGAGCTCCGGGCCGCCGGACTCGGCGATCCGCCCGTTCGCGAACACGTGGACGTAGTCGGGCTTGATGTAGCGGAGGATCCGGGTGTAGTGCGTGATCAGCAGGGTGCCGACCTCGCCGGTCTCGCGGACCCGGTTGACGCCCTCGGAGACCACGCGCAGGGCGTCGACGTCCAGACCGGAGTCGGTCTCGTCGAGGATCGCGATCTTCGGCTTGATCAGCTCGAGCTGGAGGATCTCGTGGCGCTTCTTCTCACCGCCGGAGAAGCCCTCGTTGACATTGCGCTCGGCGAAGGCCGGGTCCATCTGGAGACGCTCCATGGCCTCCTTGACCTCCTTCACCCAGGTGCGCAGCTTGGGGGCCTCGCCGCGGATGGCGGTGGCTGAGGTGCGCAGGAAGTTGGAGACGGAGACGCCCGGGACCTCGACCGGGTACTGCATGGCGAGGAAGACACCGGCACGGGCGCGCTCGTCGACGGACATCTCCAGGACGTCCTCGCCGTCCAGCGTCACGGTGCCACCGGTGATCGTGTACTTGGGGTGGCCCGCGAGGGAGTAGGCGAGGGTCGACTTGCCGGAGCCGTTGGGGCCCATGATGGCGTGGGTCTCACCCTGCTTCACGGTCAGGTCGACGCCCTTGAGGATCTCCCGGGGGCCGTTCTCGGCGTCGACGGAGACGTGCAGGTCGCGGATTTCAAGCGTTGCCATGGGTGACTCAGGACTCCTGGGTGACGGAGACGAGCACATCGTCCCCTTCGATCTTTACGGGGTATACGGGGACGGGTGCCGTCGCGGGAAGGCTGTCGGGCTTGCCGGTGCGGAGGTCGAAGCTGGAGCCGTGCAGCCAGCATTCGATGTGGCAGTCCTCCACCTCGCCCTCGGAGAGTGAGACGTTCGCGTGCGAGCAGATGTCGTTGATCGCGAACACCTCGCCCTCGGTGCGCACCACTGAGACCGGCGTGCCGTCGAGTTCCACCCTCTTCGGGGTGTCCTCCTCCAGCTCGCTCAGCCCGCAGGCTCGGACGAAGGCCATCAGACGGATGCCTCCAGCTCGGCCTCGATCTTGGCGATGAGGCGCTCTTCGACGTCCGGCAGACCGATCTGCTGGACCAGCTCGGCGAAGAAGCCGCGGACGACCAGGCGGCGGGCCTCGGTCTCCGGGATACCGCGAGCCATCAGGTAGAAGAGCTGCTCGTCGTCGAAGCGGCCGGTGGCGGAGGCGTGTCCGGCGCCGACGATCTCGCCGGTTTCGATCTCGAGGTTCGGCACCGAGTCGACCCGCGCGCCATCCGTCAGGACGAGGTTGCGGTTCATCTCGTAGGTGTCGGTGCCCTCGGCCCTGGCCTCGATCAGCACATCGCCGATCCAGACGGCATGGGCGTCGTCGCCCTGGAGCGCGCCCTTGTAGACGACGTTCGACTTGCAGTGCGGGGTGTTGTGGTCCACCAGGAGGCGGTGCTCCTGGTGCTGGCCGGCGTCGGTGAAGTACAGGCCGAACAGCTCGGCCTCGCCGCCCGTGCCCGCGTACGACACCCGCGGGTGGAGCCGTACCACGTCGCCGCCGAAGGTGACGACGACGGACTTGAAGGAGGCGTCCCGGCCGACCAGCGCGTTGTGCTGGCCGAGGTGGACGGCCTTGTCGTCCCAGTCCTGGACGGAGACGACGGTCAGCTTGGCACCGTCTCCGAGCACGAAGTCGACGTTGGCGGCGACGGCCGCGTCACCGGTGTGGTCGATGACGACGACGGCCTCGGCGAAGGCGCCCAGCTCGATGTGCTGGTGACCGTAGGCGACCCCGCCCTCACCGCGCACCGAGATCCGGATCGGCTCGCTGAGCACGGTCTCCTTCGCCACCGTGACGACGGAGGCCTTCTCGAAGGAGGAGTACGCCTGGGCGGCGACCCGGTCCACGGGCTTGCCGGCCTGGCCGAGCCGCGCGTCGTCGCGGCCGACGGCCTCCACCGTGACGCCTTCGGGGGCGCTGATCTCGACCGTCACCCCGCCGTCCGTGGCGACCGCGGTGCCGTCGTGCAGCCCGGCGAGGCGGTCCAGCGGGGTGAACCGCCATTCCTCCTCGCGTCCGTGCGGGACGGGGAAGTCCGCCACGTCATAGGACGGGGGCGCGCTCATGCGCGTGGCGACGGTGGACTCCGCGGCCACCGCGATCGAGCCGGCGGTGGTGGAGCCCGCCGGGATGTTGTGAGCCTCAGCCATGGCTGTCGTGGTGCTCGCTTTCTCGGATAAGTCGGTGCTGACGGTCGGATGCGGCGGTGGCGTGGCGCTAGCCGACCGCTCCTTCCATCTGGAGCTCGATCAGCCGGTTGAGCTCGAGGGCGTACTCCATGGGCAGTTCCTTGGCGATCGGCTCGACGAAGCCGCGCACGATCATCGCCATCGCCTCGTCCTCGGACAGACCACGGCTCATCAGGTAGAAGAGCTGGTCCTCGGAGACCTTGGAGACGGTGGCCTCGTGGCCCATGGACACATCGTCCTCACGGACGTCCACGTACGGGTAGGTGTCGGAGCGCGAGATGGTGTCGACCAGCAGCGCGTCACAGAGCACGTTGGACTTCGCGCCCGGGGCGCCCTCGCCGATCTCGATCAGACCGCGGTACGAGGTGCGGCCGCCGCCTCGCGCCACCGACTTGGAGACGATGTTCGAGGAGGTGTTCGGCGCCATGTGGACCATCTTGGCGCCGGCGTCCTGGTGCTGGCCCTCGCCCGCGAAGGCGATGGAGAGGGTCTCGCCCCTGGCGTGCTCGCCCATCAGGTAGACGGCCGGGTACTTCATCGTCACCTTGGAGCCGATGTTGCCGTCGACCCACTCCATGGTCGCGCCCTCGTAGGCCACGGCGCGCTTGGTGACCAGGTTGTAGACGTTGTTCGACCAGTTCTGGATGGTCGTGTACCGGCAGCGGGCGCCCTTCTTGACGATGATCTCGACCACGGCGCTGTGCAGCGAGTCCGAGCTGTAGATCGGGGCGGTGCAGCCTTCGACGTAGTGGACGTAGGCGTCCTCGTCGACGATGATCAGCGTCCGCTCGAACTGGCCCATGTTCTCGGTGTTGATCCGGAAGTAGGCCTGCAGCGGGATCTCGACGTGCACGCCCTTCGGGACGTAGATGAACGAGCCGCCGGACCACACCGCGGAGTTCAGCGAGGCGAACTTGTTGTCACCGACGGGGATGACCGTGCCGAAGTACTCCTTGAAGAGCTCCGGGTGCTCCTTCAGCGCGGTGTCGGTGTCCAGGAAGATGACGCCCTGCTCCTCCAGGTCCTCGCGGATCTGGTGGTAGACGACCTCGGACTCGTACTGCGCGGCGACACCGGCGACCAGGCGCTGCTTCTCGGCCTCGGGGATGCCGAGCTTGTCGTACGTGTTCTTGATGTCCTCGGGCAGGTCCTCCCAGCTCGCGGCCTGCTTCTCGGTGGACCGTACGAAGTACTTGATGTTGTCGAAGTCGATGCCGGAGAGGTCGGAGCCCCAGTTCGGCATGGGCTTCTTGTCGAACAGACGCAGACCCTTCAGACGCAGCTTCAGCATCCACTCGGGCTCGGACTTCTTCGCGGAGATGTCGCGGACGACGGCCTCCGAGAGGCCGCGCTTGGCGGCGGCGCCGGCGGCGTCGGAGTCGGCCCAGCCGTATTCGTACTTGCCCAGGCCCTCGAGCTCAGGGTGGGCAGTCTCCGTGGGGAGAGTCATGCGGGGTTCCTCCCGGCCTTGCTTGCAGATGCTGATGTGTCTTCTGTGGTGCTGCTTCTGGTTCTGCCGCTGTCGCTCGTGCCACGGCCCGCCTTCGGGATGAAGGTGGTGCACACTCCGTCGCCGTGGGCGATGGTGGCCAGCCGCTGCACATGGGTCCCGAGCAGGCGCGAGAAGAACTCCGTCTCCGCCTCGCACAGCTGGGGGTACCGCTCGGCGGCGTGGGCGACGGGGCAGTGGTGCTGGCATAGCTGCTCGCCGACCGGGGCGTCACGGGCCGTAGCAGCGTACCCGTCGGCGCTCAGAGCCTTGGCCAGAGCCTCGGTACGGCGGTCCGGCTCGGCGGCATCGAGCGCCCTGCGGTACGCATCGGCCTGGGCTTCGATCCGGGCCCGGGCGAAGTCGGCGACAGCCGCTTCACCAGCGGCTCCGCCGCCGGCCGCGCGTTCGATCCAGTGCAGGGCGTCAACGGCCAGCTTGTCGTACGACTGCTCGAAGGCGTCACGTCCGCAGTCCGTGAGCGCGAACACCTTGGCGGGCCGGCCGCGCGTGCGCGTGCCGTACACGCGCTGCTCATGCGGAGCGACGACGTCGTCGCTCACCAGCGCGTCGAGATGGCGGCGGACGGCGGCCTGGGTCAGGCCGAGGCGTTTCGCGAGGTCGGCGACGGTGGAGGGGCCGTGGTCCAGGATGGACCGCGCGACCCGGTTGCGCGTCGAGCGCTCCCCGGTAGCGAGCTCCTCCTGGGGGGCCGCGGGCCCCGCCTCACCGTTTTTCACAACGCCATTGTTGCGTAATTCCCAGGACAGTGACAAGCCGCGTCCAGGCCGTGGACGGTGCCGTGCATCACTTAGGGAAACCTAACCTGACCTGCGGAAACGATCACTCCGCTACGCCGCCTCGGGGCGCGCCGGGTGATCGCCGGGGGTGTCGGCGTGCTCTAGAGCAGCCCTTCGGGGACCTGCCCCTCCGGGGTGAGCTTGTCGACGACCTGCGGCAACGCGGCGGCGAGCCGGTCGGCGGCCTGTTCGGGGGAGACACCGCCCCGTTGCGCCACACGGTCGAGCACCTGGTACGGAAGGGCCTGCGCGAGCTCCGGGCCGCTGACGGGCTCGTTGTCACCGAGGCCGATCCAGGAGCGGACCTTGGCGGCGAGACCGCCCTCGTCGAGCTCGTTCACCAGGCCCTGGAGCGGGTTGCCGCCGCCCTGGCCGCTGTCACCGACCTCGCTGAACAGCGAGGCGAGCAGCCTGCCCACCCCGCTCCCCTCCTGTCCGTCGCCCAGCAGCCCGCCGAGCAGACGTTCCAGATCGTTCTCCGCCATCACCGTCGCCTTTCCGGAGGGGCCCGCCCAGGACACCCCCAAGGCCTACCCTCCGGCGCCCGGGGGCGGACCCCCTGCCCGATGGTTCACCCGCTTGGTGTCCGGCGCGCCGTCACGGGGTGCGGGTCGCGCCGCCCCCGCGCGACAGGACCGCACGCCGGAACGCCGTGGCGTCGAGGACCGCCGCGCCACCCGCGTCGTTGTTGAAGTACGCGAAGACATCGGCCGTCGCGGGCCACGTGTCGGCGATACGTCCGGCCCAGGACGCCAGCGCCCCGCGGCCGTACCGGGGCCAGGGCTCGGCCCGGCCCTCGTGGAAGCGCACATAGCCCCATCCCGTGGTCCGCCACAGCGGGGTCCGCGGCCGGGAGCCCCGGTCCGCCCAGCACAGGGCCGCTCCGCGGTCCTCCAGCACCCGTCTGACCTCCTCCGTCCACCAGGACGGGTGCCGGGGCTCGACCGCCACGCGCACCTCGGGCGGGAAGCCGGCGAGAGCGGCGTCCAGGAGTCCGGGGTCGGCCTTGAGCGTCGGCGGCAGCTGGAGCAGCACCGGTCCCAGCCGCTCCCCCAGCCCCTCGGCATGCTCAAGGAGCCGCCGCACCGGCTCCCCGGGGTCGCGCAGCCGTTTGATGTGGGTGAGATAGCGGCTCGCCTTCACCGCCATGAGGAAGTCGCCGGGGGTCCGGTCCCGCCAGTCGGCGAACGTCGAGCGCTCGGGCAGCCGGTAGAAGGCGTTGTTGTTCTCCAGGGTCGCGAAGCACCGCCCGTACTCCTCCAGCCACAGCCGCTGGGGCAGCCCGTCGGGATAGAGCACCCCGCGCCAGTCCCTGTACTGCCACCCTGAGGTGCCGATGTGCACGGGCATAGAGAGAATCTTCCCCGGCGTGTCGCGCCTCACCCGCTTCCGGAGGACTCGGCCGCACCCACCGGAAGAACTGGTTCCGGTAATGGCGAGTTCCAGACCCGGGGGTCCGGGGACCGGCCGCGGCTCCTTAGACTTCCCCGCATGAACAACGAGTCCGTCGTCCAGGTGCGCAGCCTGGTCAAGCGGTACGGAGCCAAGACCGCGGTGGACGGGCTCGACCTCGACGTCCGCGCCGGTACGGTGACCGCCGTCCTCGGTCCCAACGGCGCGGGGAAGACCACCACGGTCGAGACCTGCGAGGGCTACCGCCGCCCCGACGCGGGCAGCGTCCGGGTGCTCGGGCTCGACCCGGTCGCCGACGCCGAGCGGCTGCGGCCCCGGATAGGCGTGATGCTCCAGTCCGGTGGCGTCTACTCAGGCGCCCGCGCCGACGAGATGCTCCGCCACATGGCCAGGCTGCACGCCCACCCGCTGGACGTGGACACCCTGATCGAGCGGCTCGGCCTCGGCTCCTGCGGCCGTACGACATACCGGCGGCTGTCCGGTGGACAACAGCAGCGGCTCGCGCTCGCCATGGCCGTCGTCGGCCGCCCCGAGCTGGTCTTCCTCGACGAGCCGACCGCGGGACTCGACCCGCAGGCCCGCCGGTCCACCTGGGAGCTGGTGCGCGAGCTGCGCACGGACGGAGTGACCGTGGTCCTCACCACCCACTTCATGGACGAGGCCGAGGAGCTCTCCGACGACATCGCGATCATCGACACGGGCCGCGTCGTCGCGCAGGGCAGCCCCGAGCAGCTCTGCCGCGGCGGTGCGGAGAACACCCTCCGCTTCACCGGGCGACCGGGACTCGACCTGGGCTCACTGCTGAAGGCACTGCCGGACGGCACCTCGGCCGCGGAGCCGGCCTCGGGGGTGTACCGGATCTCCGGCGACGTCGACCCGCAGCTGCTGGCCACGGTCACCTCCTGGTGCGCACAGCACGGGGTGATGCCGGAGGGGATCGCGGTGGAGCGGCACACCCTGGAAGACGTCTTCTTGGAGCTGACCGGGAAGGAGCTGCGGTCATGACCGCTGAGGTGAGTGAGGGCGTGACGGCGGGTGCGCCGTCGGCGCCCGGGACGCCGGGAGCACCCGGGCGCTATGCGCCGAAGCCGGGCGCCGCGCCGCTCGGGCGGATGATCGCGGCGCAGGCGGCGCTGGAGACCCGCATGCTGCTGCGCAACGGCGAGCAGTTGCTGCTGACGGTGATCATCCCGTCGCTGCTGCTGGTGCTGTTCTCGACGGTCGACATCGTGGACACGGGTGCCGGTCGTGCCGTGGACTACCTCGCCCCCGGCGTCCTCGCGCTCGCGGTGATGTCCACCGCGTTCACGGGCCAGGCGATCGCCACCGGTTTCGAGCGGCGTTACGGGGTGCTCAAGCGGCTCGCTGCGTCACCGCTGCCCCGATGGGCGCTGATGACGGCCAAGACGCTCGCTGTCCTGGCGACAGAGGTGCTCCAGGTCGTCCTGCTGACGGTGATCGCCTTCTCACTGGGCTGGTCCCCCGAAGGGGGTCCCGTCCCCGTCCTGTCCCTGCTCGTGTTCGGCACTGCGGCCTTCTCCGGGCTCGGGCTGCTGATGGCCGGCACACTCAGGGCGGAGGCGACCCTGGCCGCGGCGAACCTGGTGTTCCTGCTGCTCCTGGTGGGCGGCGGAGTGATCGTGCCCCTCGCCAGATTCCCGGACGCGGCACAGTCGGTACTCGGGCTGCTGCCGATATCCGCGCTGTCGGACGGACTGCGGGACGTGCTCCAGCACGGTGCCGGGATGCCCTGGGCCGACCTGGGGATTCTGGCGGGCTGGGCCCTGCTCGGGCTCGGGGCGGCAGCGACGTTCTTCCGCTGGGAGTGAGCACGGCACGTAGCGACACATGCGCGGAGCGCCGCCCGCGACATGGCCGTTCGCGTCCGGACACGACCCTGTCGTCCCCCTCGTGAAAGCTTGCACAAGCGGCCGCCTACGATAGTCGCCGTGCAGACCCCCCTCGCCTTCATCGCCCAGCGCTGGACACCATCCCCCGCGACCGTCCGGCGTGCCGCGCTCTCCGCTGTCGTGATGAGCGTCGTCATCATCGTCACGGGTGGCGCGGTCCGGCTGACCGGCTCCGGTCTCGGCTGTGACACCTGGCCCAAGTGCACGGACGACAGCCTCTTCGCCACGCCCGCGCAGGGCATCCACGGCGCGATCGAGTTCGGCAACCGCATGCTGACCTACGTCCTGTCGGCCGCGGTCGGCTGGGCGATCATCGCGGCGCGCTCCACCAAGCCCTGGCGGCGCGGGCTCACCCGGCTCGGCTGGGCCCAGTTCTGGGTCGTGATGAGCAACGCGGTCATCGGCGGTATCACCGTGTGGGCGGGCCTCAACCCGTGGACAGTCGCCGGGCACTTCCTGGCGGCCAACGCGCTGCTGACCGTGGCCACCCTCACCTGGATCAGGGCGGGCGAAGGCGACGCCGCGGCCCGTCCCCGGGTGCCTCGCCCGGTGCGGAAGCTGTCCTGGGCGCTGCTGGTGTCCTCCGCGCTGCTGATCGCGGTGGGCACGACGGTGACCGGCTCCGGGAAGCACGCGGGCGACAGCAGCGATGTGCCGCGGATGCCGTTCGACTGGGTGGACGCGGCGCATGTGCACGCCGCGCTGGCCTGGCTGGTGTGTGCGCTGGCCCTCGCGATGTGGCTGGCCCTTCGGGTGGTGGACGCCCCCAACGACACCCGGGCTCGCGCCCGCGACCTGCTGGTCGTGCTGCTGGCCCAGGGCGCCATCGGCTACGTCCAGTTCTTCACCGATGTGCCCGAGGTGCTGGTGGGCGCCCACATGCTCGGCTCCTCGCTGATGTGGGTCGCCGTGCTGCGGCTGGCCCTGAGCCTGCGGGAGCGACCGGTCGAGAGCCCGGCCGCTTCGGTACGGCAGGACCCCGCACTCACGACGGCCTAGCCGCCCCGCTGGATCTGGGCCGGCAGCCTGGGGTTCTGGGCCAATGGCCCCGGAGCCGGGGCCTGGGCCTGGGCCTGGGCCGGAAGTCCGTAGACGCGGCGGGCGTTGCCCGCCGCGATCATCTCGGCCACCCGCTGGGCATCGGCACGGGACCACGCACCGTCGGTGACCCAGCCGCTCAGTACCCGCCCCAGCGCCTCCCGGAAGATCCGCGCACCGACCACATGGAGCTCGGGCAGTCCCCGCGACCCGCTGGAGAACAGCAGCTTCCCGAAGGGCGCGAGCTCCAGGATCTCCGCGAGCACGGACGCCGCCCCAGCCCCCGTGTGCGCGAGCGCGGGCCCGACGTCGGCGTACACATGCGGGAAGACGCTCGCCAGGTGTGCGGCGTGGCGGTGGTGCGGATAACCGTGCAGCAGGACGAGATCGGTGCCGAGACCGGTCGTGGCCGCGGCGAAGCCGGTGAGCAGCAGCGGATCGTCCACACCGACGTGCAGTTGCAGCGGACGCCCCGCGGTGACGGCGATCCAGAGCAGATGGCGGAGCAGCACGGGATCGGTGAGGCGCTCTCCCACGCGGCGCGCGGACAGCCAGCGGCCCGTCGCACCCCGTACCTCTCCGGGCCCCGGCGGCTCGGGGGCGAGGGCGAGCCCGTGCCGTACGCCCGCGAGGGACGTGAGGGCGACCGCCGTCACCGCCGCACCGTGCACGGCCTCGGCGAGGTTGGCCAGGAATCCGTCGACGGTGCCGGAAGTGTCGGCCACCTGTTCGGCGAGCTGTTCCAGGCGGGCGATCTCATGGGCTTCGGCCGCGCCCGCCGCGGCGATCTCGGGGATCCCGGTGATGTCTCCGGGCAGCCCGGTGTCCACCAGATACGTGGAGATCCCGGTGGCCCGCAGCAGCCGTCTGCCGGACTCCAGGACGCCGAGTTCCCTGCGGCGGGCGAGATAGTGCGCGGGTGGGCAGTGCGGCTCGAGGCCGAGCAGCGGCGGGCACCAGCGCCGCACGGCGAAGCCCGTCTGGGTGTCGAAGAAGGTGGTTCCGGGCGCGGGTGGTCCGGCGGTCCTGCCCAGGTGCGCCTCGAACGTGCCGAGGCCGAGTTCGGTGCGCAGGACGCCGTGGCAGTACTGGTCCACCAAGGACGGCGTATCGATCATCCGGGGCTCCCTGCGGTGGACGCGCTTCCACACGTCCTAACGGGTGAGCCCCGCATGAGGTGTTGCCCTGGTGCCCGATGGACCGTCCCTACGGGCGGTCGGGCCCTGTCCTGAGGACGCGGCCCGGCCCCGCGTCAGCCGTTCGACGGGCCGCCGACCTGGATGCCCGCCATGCGGGTCCACTCATACGGCCCGGTGCGGACCTTCGCGGCGAAGTCGCCGTCGAAGGACTCGTGCATGGTGATACCGGACTTCTCCGCCGCGCTGACCGCGATGGCATGGCTGGGGGCCACGATGTCGCCCCAGCCGCCGTCCTCGCCCACGAGCACGATGCGGGTGCCGCGCTGCCCGATGTAGGCGAGCTGGCCCTCGGCGCCGCCGTGCGCCTTGGCGAAGGCGCCGATCTCCTTGGCGAGCTTCGCGGCCTTCCGGGCGGCGCGTGCGTCCTGCCTGGCCTGGGGCGCGGTCTCGTCGACCTGCTGGGTTTCTGCCATGACACCGATGCTACTCGTGAGTAGATCCACTGGCGACCGCCGTGCCACGTGGTCTGGGCCACGCCGTGCCTGAAAGGGCCGCCCGGTCTGCTGCCCGCCCTACTTCAGGAACGGGTCCACGGCCACCGCCACGAACAGCAGCGAGACATAGGTGATCGACCAGTGGAAGAGCCGCATCTCCTTGAGCTTGCCGCCCGTGGCCCCGGCCTTCGCCCGGCTCTGGAGGGCGTGTGCCTCCCACAGCCACCAGCCGCCGGTGGCCAGCGCCACCGCCGTGTAGAACCAGCCGGTGTAGCCGAGCGGGGTGAGCAGCAGCGAGACCGCGACCATCACCCAGCTGTAGATGACGATCTGGCGGGCGACGACCCTGTTGGAGGCGATCACCGGGAGCATCGGCACGCCCACGCGCGCGTAGTCCTCCTTGACCTTCATCGACAGCGGCCAGTAGTGCGGCGGCGTCCAGAAGAAGATGACCAGGAAGAGGATGACCGCGGCCCACGACATCGAGTTCGTGACGGCGGACCAGCCGATGAGCACGGGCATGCAGCCCGCGATTCCGCCCCAGACGATGTTCTGCGCGGTGCGCCGCTTCAGCAGCATCGTGTAGACGACGACATAGAAGAGGAGCGCGCCGAGCGCGAGCGCCGCGGACAGCCAGTTGACGAGGAGTCCGAACCAGAGGGTGGAGACCACCGCCAGGGTGAGTCCGAAGACGAGACTCTCGCGGGGCGAGACCATCCCGGTGACCAGCGGACGCTGCGAGGTGCGGTCCATGAGCGCGTCGATGTCGCGGTCGATGTACATGTTGAGCGCATTGGCGCCGCCCGCGGAGAGATAGCCTCCGACACAGGTCGCCACCACCAGCCAGAGGTCCGGCACCCCCTGGGCGGCCAGGAACATCACGGGGACCGTGGTGATCAGCAGCAGCTCGATGATCCGCGGCTTGGTGAGCGCCACGAATGCCTTGACCCGGGCCCCGAATGGCCGATGGCCCCCTGGGCCGGTGGTCAAGGCGACCCCTGCGGGCCGGGACTCGACGGCCGTCACGCACACCCCTGACAGAGAATTCCCAGCGAGCCCACGAGGACGCCTCCCGCACCCGAGGGTTGTGGGGGCATGAACACCCGTGGAGGCTCACGCGTACCACGCCACTCTAGACGTTGGTCGCATGCCGATCTTCGCGGGGGTGGGGTCGTGTTGAGCGGTCCGGGACGAGGCCGCGTATTCACGCATTGACGTGACCCGTCGACGCGACGAACACCGAGCCGATCACCGACAGGAGGCGAAGTCCGGCCCGCGAGCGCACCCTGGCAGTGGCGGCACCGGAGGGAAGACCGGCGCTGTCCGAGGGGAGAGACGTGCTCTCGAAAGGACGCCCGCTGCTGCGAGGGTAGGCTCGACAACGCCCGGGACACCCGTTCAGTCACCGGGCCCCGAACATGTGGAGAGGAGCCCTGACCCAGGGTGAGCACCAAGCCGACCACCACAGATCTCGAGTGGACCGCATTGGACCAGCGGGCCGTGGACACCGTCCGTGTCCTCGCCGCCGACGCCGTACAGAAGGTCGGCAACGGCCATCCTGGTACGGCCATGAGCCTGGCCCCCGCGGCGTATGTCCTCTTCCAGAAGCTGATGCGGCACGACCCCGCGGACGCGGACTGGACCGGCCGTGACCGGTTCGTCCTCTCCGCAGGTCACTCCAGCCTGACCCTCTACATCCAGCTCTACCTGGCCGGGTACGGCCTGGAGCTGGATGACCTGAAGGCCTTCCGCACCTGGGGCTCCAAGACCCCGGGGCACCCGGAGTACGGCCACACCGTCGGTGTCGAGACCACGACGGGTCCGCTGGGCCAGGGCGTTGCCAATGCGGTGGGCATGGCCATGGCCGCCCGTTACGAGCGCGGTCTGTTCGACCCGGACGCGGCGCCCGGTACCTCCCCGTTCGACCACATGGTCTGGGCGATCGCGGGCGACGGCTGCCTCCAGGAGGGCATCTCCCACGAGGCGTCCTCGCTGGCCGGCCACCAGAAGCTCGGCAACCTGGTGCTGCTGTGGGACGACAACCACATCTCCATCGAGGGCGACACGGAGACGGCCGTCTCCGAGGACACCCTGAAGCGGTACGAGTCGTACGGCTGGCATGTGCAGCGCGTGGAGCAGCTGCCGAGCGGTGATCTCGACCCGGTGGGTCTGTACCGTGCGCTGAAGGCTGCTCAGGCGGAGACCGAGCGGCCTTCCTTCATCGCGGCACGCTCGATCATCGCCTGGCCGGCCCCGAACGCCCAGAACACCGAGGCGGCACACGGCTCGGCGCTCGGCGACGACGAGGTCGCGGCCACCAAGCGGGTCCTCGGCTTCGACCCCGAGCAGAGCTTCGAGGTCTCCGAGGAGGTCATCGGGCACACCCGCGAGGCACTGGACCGGGGCCGTGACGCGCGCGAGGAGTGGGAGAAGACGTTCGCGGAGTGGCGGGCCGCCAACCCGGAGCGCGCCGCCGAGTTCGACCGTTTCCGTGCGGGCGAGCTGCCGACGGGCTGGGAGGAGAAGCTCCCGGTGTTCGAGGCCGGCAAGGGCCTCGCGACCCGTGCCGCGTCCGGCAAGGTGCTCCAGGCACTGGGCGGTGTCATCCCCGAGCTGTGGGGTGGTTCCGCCGACCTGGCGGGGTCGAACAACACCACCATCGACAACACCTCGTCCTTCCTGCCGAAGGGCAACCCGCTGCCGGAGGCGAACCCCTACGGCCGCACGGTCCACTTCGGCATCCGCGAGCACGCGATGGCGGCCGTGATGAACGGCATCACGCTGCACGGCAACACCCGGGTCTACGGCGGCACCTTCCTGGTGTTCTCCGACTACATGCGCAACGCGGTGCGCCTGTCCGCGCTGATGCACCTGCCGGTCACCTACGTCTGGACGCACGACTCGATCGGTCTCGGCGAGGACGGCCCGACCCACCAGCCCGTCGAGCACCTCGCGTCGCTGCGTGCGATCCCGGGGCTCGCCGTCGTGCGCCCGGCCGACGCCAACGAGACCGCCATCGCCTGGCGGGAGATCCTCCGGCGCTGGACCAAGGAGTTCGGCGTGGGCACCCCGCACGGCCTGGCGCTGACCCGCCAGGGTGTGCCGACCTACGAGCCCAACGAGGACACGGCCAGGGGCGGTTATGTGATGTTCGAGGCCGAGGGCCCCGACGGGCAGGCCGCGGACGCCCAGGTCGTTCTGATCGCCACCGGCTCCGAGGTGCACCTCGCGGTGGAGGCGCGCGAGCAGCTCCAGGCCGCGGGCATCCCGGTCCGGGTCGTCTCGATGCCGTCCGTCGAGTGGTTCGAGGAGCAGGACCAGGCGTACAAGGACAGCGTCCTGCCGCCGTCGCTGAAGGCCCGTGTCGCGGTCGAGGCCGGGATCGGCCTGACCTGGCACCGGTACGTCGGCGATGCCGGCCGGATCGTCTCGCTGGAGCACTTCGGTGCGTCGGCGGACGGCAAGGTGCTGTTCCGCGAGTTCGGGTTCACCCCGGAGGCAGTGGCCGCCGCCGCCCGGGAATCGATCGACGCCGCCGGGCGCTGACGCCGGTATACGACAAGTAGGAGATGCAACTCTCATGACAGACGCACTCAAGCGCCTCTCCGACGAAGGCGTGGCGATCTGGCTCGACGACCTGTCGCGCAGGCGGATCACCTCCGGCAATCTCGCCGAGCTGGTCGACCAGCACCACGTCGTGGGTGTCACCACCAACCCGTCGATCTTCCAGAAGGCCATCTCGTCCGGTGACGGTTACGAGCAGCAGCTCGCCGACCTGGCCGTGCGCCGGCTGACGGTTGAGGAAGCCCTGCGGATGATCACGACGGCGGACGTCCGGGACGCCGCCGATGTGCTGCGCCCGGTCTTCGACGCCACCAGCGGCCAGGACGGCCGGGTGTCGATCGAGGTCGACCCGCGGCTCGCGCACAACACCGCGGCGACGATCGCCGAGGCCAAGCAGCTCGCCTGGCTGGTGGACCGGCCGAACACGTTCATCAAGATCCCGGCGACGAAGGCCGGTCTGCCCGCGATCACCGAGGTGATCGGGCTCGGTATCAGCGTCAATGTCACGCTGATCTTCTCGCTGGAGCGCTACCGCGAGGTGATGGACGCCTACCTGGCCGGTCTGGAGAAGGCGAAGGCGGCCGGACTCGACCTGTCGAAGATCCGTTCGGTGGCGTCGTTCTTCGTGTCCCGGGTGGACACCGAGATCGACAAGCGCCTGGACGCGCTCGGCACGGACGAGGCGAAGCAGCTGCGCGGCAAGGCGGCGCTCGCCAACGCCCGCCTCGCCTACGAGGCCTACGAGGAGGTGTTCGCCTCCCAGCGCTGGGCCGCGCTGGACAAGGCGGGGGCCAACAAGCAGCGTCCGCTGTGGGCGTCGACGGGCGTCAAGGACCCGGCGTACAAGGACACGCTGTACGTGGACGAGCTGGTCGCCCCGGGCACGGTGAACACCATGCCGGAGGCCACGCTCAACGCGACGGCGGACCACGGGCAGATCACCGGCGACACGGTGCGCGGCACCTACGAGCAGGCGCGTGCCGAGCTCGACGGTCTCGCGAAGATCGGGATCTCGTACGACGACGTGGTGCAGCTGCTCGAGGACGAGGGCGTCGAGAAGTTCGAGGCGGCCTGGAACGATCTGCTCAAGTCGACGCAGGCGGAGCTCGAGCGCCTCGCCCCTTCGGAGGGCTGAGCATCTTGACTCCCGCACACGGAGCAAATCCGCTCCGTGACGCCGCGGACCGACGGCTCCCGCGTATCGCGGGGCCGTCGGGCCTGGTGATTTTCGGCGTTACGGGCGATTTGTCACGTAAGAAGTTGATGCCCGCCGTTTACGACCTCGCCAACCGGGGTCTGCTTCCGCCGGGCTTCTCGCTCGTCGGCTACGCGAGGCGCGAGTGGGACGACGAGGACTTCGCGCAGGAGGTGCACGACGCGGTGAAACAGCACGCGCGCACCCCCTTCCGCGAAGAGGTCTGGCAGCAGCTGATCCAGGGAATGCGCTTCGTCCAGGGCGACTTCGACGACGACGACGCCTTCGAGAACCTGAAGAAGACGATCACCGAGCTCGACCAGGTGCAGGGCACCGGCGGCAACTTCGCCTTCTACCTCTCGGTGCCCCCGAAGTTCTTCCCCAAGGTCGTCAAGCAGCTCAAGAAGCACGGTCTGGCCGACCAGAAGGACGGCTCCTGGCGACGCGCCGTCATCGAGAAGCCCTTCGGTCACGACCTCGCCTCCGCCAAGGAGCTCAACTCGATCGTCCACGAGGTGTTCGACCCGGACCAGGTGTTCCGGATCGACCACTACCTCGGCAAGGAGACCGTCCAGAACATCCTGGCGCTGCGCTTCGCCAACACCCTCTTCGAGCCGATCTGGAACCGGTCGTACGTGGACCACATCCAGATCACGATGGCCGAGGACATCGGCATCGGCGGCCGGGCCGGCTACTACGACGGCATCGGCGCCGCCCGCGACGTGATCCAGAACCACCTGCTCCAGCTCCTCGCGCTGACCGCGATGGAGGAGCCCGCATCCTTCGAGGCGGACGCGCTCGCGGCGGAGAAGACCAAGGTGCTCGGGGCCGTGAAGCTGCCGAAGGACCTGGCCGCGGGCACCGTGCGCGCCCAGTACACGGCGGGCTGGCAGGGCGGCGAGAAGGTCGTCGGCTATCTCGAGGAAGAGGGCACCGACCCGAACTCGAAGACCGACACCTACGCGGCCATCAAGGTGGAGATCGACAACCGCCGCTGGGCGGGTGTGCCCTTCTACCTGCGCACCGGCAAGCGGCTCGGGCGCCGGGTCACCGAGATCGCCGTGGTCTTCCAGCGCGCCCCGCACTCCCCCTTCGACCGCACAGCCACCCAGGAGCTGGGGCAGAACGCCCTGGTCATCCGGGTCCAGCCGGACGAGGGTGTCACCCTGCGGTTCGGCTCGAAGGTGCCGGGCACCTCGCTGGAGGTCCGGGACGTCTCGATGGACTTCGCCTACGGGGAGTCCTTCACGGAGTCCAGCCCGGAGGCGTACGAGCGGCTGATCCTCGATGTGCTGCTCGGCGACTCCAACCTCTTCCCGAGGGTCGAGGAGGTCGAGCTGTCCTGGAAGATCCTCGACCCGATCGAGCAGTTCTGGGACCGGCACGGCAAGCCCGCGCAGTACCCCGCCGGGACCTGGGGGCCGGCCGAGGCGGACGAAATGCTCGCACGAGACGGACGGAGCTGGCGTCGGCCATGAAGATCGACCTCACGGACACCACGTCGGGAAAGATCAACAAGGCTCTGGTGAAGGGTCGGCGGGCGATCGGCACACCGGCCGTCGGCATGGTGCTCACCCTTGTCATCGTCACCGACGAGGAGAACGCCTACGACGCGCTGAAGGCCGCCAACGACGCGTCCCGCGAGCACCCTTCGCGCACCCTCGTGGTGATCAAGAGGGTCTCCCGGTCACCGCGTGACAAGGCCAAGGCCCGCCTCGACGCCGAGGTGCGGGTCGGCGCCGACGCCGGCAGCACCGGCGAGACGGTCGTACTGCGGCTCTACGGCGAAGTCGCCGACCACGCCAACTCGGTCGTCCTGCCGCTGTTGCTGCCGGACGCGCCGGTGGTGGTGTGGTGGCCGGTGCACGCACCGGTCGACCCGGCGTCCGACCCGCTCGGCGCGCTGGCACAGCGCCGGGTCACCGACACCTACGCCTGCGAGCAGCCGATCGCCGAGCTCACGGCCCGGGCCGACGCCTACACCCCGGGTGACACCGATCTGGCCTGGACCCGGATCACCCCGTGGCGTTCGATGCTCGCCGCCGCACTGGACCAGGCGCCCTGGAAGGTGACCTCGGTCGAGGTGGAGGGCGAGGAGTTCAACCCGAGCTGCGAACTGCTCGCCATGTGGCTCGCCGACCGGCTCAAGGTGCCGGTGCAGCGCTCGGTCTCGGCAGGACCCGGTCTGACGTCCGTGCGGATGGAGACCAAGCAGGGGCCGATCGTGCTGGGCCGGTCCGACGGATCCATCGCGACGCTCTCCATCGAGGGCCAGCCGGACCGCGCGGTGGCACTGAAGCGGCGTGACACGGCGGAGCTGATCGCGGAGGAGCTGCGGCGCCTCGACCCGGACGACATCTACGCCTCGGCGCTGCGCTATGGCGTCGACCGGCTGGAAGAGGCGTCGGACGAGGATCCGCAGCCCGCTCCCGCGCAGGGTTCCCCGCAGGCCGCGGCGCCGCAGAAGAAGGCCGCCGCGAAGGCTCCTGCCAGGAAGGCGGCGTCGAAATGAGCGCTCCCCAACTGGTCGTCCACCGCGACAAGGAGCTGATGGCGCAGGCCGCAGCGGCCCGGCTGATCACGAAGATCGTGGACGCCCAGGCCGCTCGGGGCTCGGCTTCGGTGGTCCTCACCGGCGGGCGCAACGGCAACGGCCTGCTGGCAGCGCTGGCCGCGGCGCCCGCACGGGACGCCATCGACTGGTCACGGCTCGACCTGTGGTGGGGTGACGAGCGCTTCCTGCCGGAAGGCGACCCGGAGCGCAATGTCACCCAGGCACGCCAGGCCCTGTTGGACTCGGTACCGCTGGACCCCTCCCGGGTGCGTCCGATGCCGGCGTCCGACGGCCCCAGCGGCAGCGACGCGGACACCGCGGCGGCCGCGTACGCCCGGGAGCTGGCAGCAGCGGCGGGTCCCGAGGACCACGGCGATGTGCCGACCTTCGACGTGCTGATGCTGGGTGTCGGCCCTGATACCCATGTCGCCTCCCTGTTCCCGGAGCATCCGGGGGTACGGGAGACCGAGCGCACGGTGGTCGGCGTCCACGGCGCGCCCAAGCCACCCCCGACCCGGATCTCGCTGACGCTTCCGGCGATCCGCGCGGCACGCGAGGTGTGGCTGCTCGCGGCGGGCGAGGACAAGGCGAACGCGGCACGGATCGCCCTGTCGGGCGCGGGCGAGATCCAGGCCCCGGCGGCTGGTGCGTACGGGCGGGCCAGGACACTGTGGCTGCTCGACTCGGCAGCTGCGTCCCAGCTGCCCCGCGGGTTGTATCCACCGGCATCAGCCTGAGCCGCTGGATCCGGCCTGAGTCCGCTGATCCGCTTGAGCCTGCGCTGACGGCCCGGTTCCCGCACGGAACCGGGCCGTCAGCGTGTCCGGTTGTCAGCCGGTGCCGCTGTCCCACAGCTCGGTGCGGTGGTCCTTGACGAGTGCGCCGACCCGGGCCAGGACCTCGGCGGCGTGCAGTGGCTCGAGCCTGCGTCCGTCCCGCAACCGCAGGGCGACCTGGTCGTCGGCGGCCTCCCTGGACCCGATCACGGCCTGATACGGCACCAGCCGCGCCTCCCGGACACGGGCGCCGAGAGTGCCGCGCTCCGGCCCGGCGACCTCGGCGCGCAGCCCGATGGCCTCGCAGCGCCCGGCGAGTGCCTCCGCCTGCGCGGACTCGCCTTCGGAAACGGGGAGGATCACCATCTGGGTGGGGGCGAGCCAGGCGGGGAAGGCACCGCCGTGCTGTTCCACGAGATGGGCGACAGCCCGTTCCACACTGCCGATGATGCTGCGGTGGACCATGACGGGCCGGTGCCTGGCGCCGTCCTGGCCGATGTAGTGCAGATCGAACTGCTCCGGCTGGTGGAAGTCGACCTGGACGGTCGACAGGGTGGACTCCCGGCCCGCGCTGTCGGTCACCTGCACATCGATCTTGGGACCGTAGAACGCGGCCTCACCCTCGGCTGCCTCGTAGGGCAGTCCGGAGCGGTCGAGCACCTCGGTCAGCAGGGCGGTGGACCGCTGCCACAGCACCGGGGCGTCGACGTACTTGCCGCCGGGTCCGGGGAGGGAGAGCCGGAAGCGGCTGGGGGTGATGCCGAGCGCGCGGTAGGCGCGGCGGATCAGGTCCAGGGCGGCCTGCGCCTCGTCGGTGATCTGATCGAGGGTGCAGAAGACATGGGCGTCGTTGAGCTGGATCGAGCGGACCCTGGTCAGCCCGCCGAGGACTCCGGACAGCTCGGAGCGGTACATGCCGCCCAGCTCGGCCATGCGCAGGGGCAGTTCGCGGTAGCTGTGGGAGCGGGAGCGGTAGATCAGCGCGTGGTGGGGGCACAGACTGGGCCGCAGCACGACCTGTTCACCGCCGAGGTCCATCGGGGGGAACATGTCGCCGCTGTAGTGCGACCAGTGGCCCGAGATCTCGTAGAGCTCGCGTTTGCCGAGCACGGGCGAGTACACGTGCCGGTAGCCGGCCTGCCGCTCGACGGCACGGATGTACTCCTCCAGGGTGTGCCGTACGGTCGCGCCGTCAGGCAGCCAGTAGGGCAGACCCGCGCCGATCAGCGGGTCGGTGTCGAACAGGTCCAGCTCGCGACCGAGTCTGCGGTGGTCGTGCATGGTGGTCTCCTCGCGGTCGGGGGCGAGTGACCTCCCCCGCACACGGCCGGGGCTCCCAAGGCGAAAGCCCCGGGGCACTCGCCCCGGGGCTTTCGACTAAGGACATCGGTCAGCGCGCCGGGACACTCTCCGGCGTCGTCGTGTTGGCAGCGCGCTTCATGCCGCCGACCGTAGCAGAGGAGGGCGTGAGCCACGCGCTCATTTTCCGGACGCCGTGGGGACCGCATCCGCAGCGGGCTCCTGAGCGTCCTCCGCAGCCGTCACCGGCTCGGGCCCCTACCGCTCCGAGGCTTCGGACGACCTTCCGCGCAGGCCCCGGTAGGTGGCCACGAGCCCGGCGGTCGAGCCGTCGAGGTCCTCGGTGCCGGTGCCGTCGGTCAGCATCGGCTCGATCCGCTTGGCGAGGACCTTGCCGAGTTCGACTCCCCACTGGTCGAAGGAGTTGATGTTCCAGATCGCGCCCTGGACGAACACCTTGTGCTCGTAGAGCGCCACGAGCTGGCCGAGCACGGACGGGGTGAGCTCGCTCGCCAGGATGGTGGTCGTGGGGTGGTTGCCGCTGAAGGTCTTGTGCGGCACCAGCTCCTCGGCGACGCCCTCCGCCCGTACCTCGTCGGCGGTCTTGCCGAAGGCCAGCGCCTGCGTCTGGGCGAAGAAGTTGGCCATGAGCAGGTCGTGCTGGGCGGCGAGCGGCGGGGTCAGCTCTCCGACGGGCCGGGCGAAGCCGATGAAGTCGGCCGGGATGAACCGGGTGCCCTGGTGGAGCAACTGGTAGTACGCGTGCTGGCCGTTGGTGCCGGGGGTGCCCCAGACGACGGGGCCCGTCTCCCAGTCGACGCGATTGCCCTCGCGGTCCACGGACTTGCCGTTGGACTCCATGTCGAGCTGCTGGAGATACGCCGTGAACTTGCTCAGGTAGTGCGAGTACGGCAGCACCGCGTGGGACTGGGCGTCGAAGAACCCGCCATACCAGGCGCCCAGCAGCCCGAGCAGCAGGGGCGCGTTCTCGGCGGCCGGGGCGGTGCGGAAGTGCTCGTCGACGAGGTGGAAGCCGTCGAGCATCTCGCGGAAGCGCTCGGGGCCGATGGCGATCATCAGGGGGAGCCCGATGGCCGAGTCATAGGAGTAACGCCCGCCGACCCAGTCCCAGAACTCAAACATGTTGGCGATGTCGATACCGAATGCCCCGACCTTGTCGGCATTGGTCGAAAGGGCCACGAAGTGCCGGGCGACGGCCTCCGGACCGGCTTTCAGCTCGGTGAGCAGCCAGTCGCGTGCGGAGGTGGCGTTGGTGATGGTCTCGATGGTGGTGAACGTCTTCGAAGCGATGATGAACAGCGTCTCGGCCGGGTCGAGGTCCCGGACCGCCTCATGGAGATCGGCCCCGTCCACGTTGGAGACGAAACGGAACGTCAGATGCCGTGCGGTGGCGGCGCGGAGTGTCTCGTAGGCCATCGCCGGGCCGAGGTCGGAGCCCCCGATGCCGATGTTGACCACGTTCCTGATGGGCTTTCCGGTGAAGCCGGTCCAGCTTCCGGACCGGATCCGCTCGGAGAACGCGCTCATCTTGTCGAGCACCGCGTGCACCTGGGGCACCACGTTCTCGCCGTCGACCTCGATGACGGCGTCACGCGGGGCACGCAGCGCGGTGTGGAGCACGGCACGCCGCTCGGTGACGTTGATCTTCTCGCCGCGGAACATCGCGTCCCGCAGTCCGGCGACATCGGTGGCCGCGGCCAACTCGTGCAGCAGCGCCAGGGTCTCGTCGGTCACCAGGTGCTTGGAGTAGTCAAGGTGAAGGTCGCCTACCTGGAGGGTGTACCGGCGGCCGCGGCCCGCGTCGGCGGCGAACAGGTCCCGCAGATGCGTCTCCCCGAGCTGCTCACGATGCCGGCCCAGGGCGGCCCATTCGGGCATCCGGCCCAGCCGGGTACGGCTTGCTGCGTTCACTGACATCAGCCCACTTCTTTTCTTGCCTTGGTGCCCCGCTGCCCCACCAACCTAATTGATCTGGGGGAAGGGAAAGCCCATCCCGCGCGTTCGACAGTAGAGGGCACTACTGACAGACGGCAGCGGGCCCGGCTTTCACAGGAAACAGTCATTTCCTGTGAAAGCCGGGCCCGCTGTCGGTCGAAGAGCGCCGGCCGCTCAGATCTCGCCCCGGAGCTTGGCGAGCGCCTCGGCGAGGATCGCCTCGCCGTCCGCGTCGCTGCGCCGCTCTCGTACATACGCCAGATGCGTCTTGTACGGCTCGGTGCGCGGCGGGTCCGGCGGGTTGTCCCGGTCCTGACCGGCCGGGAACCCGCAGCGCGGGCAGTCCCAGTGCTCCGGAACCTGTGCGTCACTGGCGAAGCTCGGCTGCGTCTCGTGCCCGTTCGAGCACCAGAAGGAGATGCGGAGACGCGGCGCGGATTCTCCCCGCTCGGCCTCCCCCATCGGCCCCGCTCCGACCCGGCTTCCCCGGATCGCGTTGCCACTTGCCACGGTTGTAACTCCCTGCGTGATGGTGCTCGAGGATGCCCCAGTCTACGTAAGGCCCAACGCGCGTCCAGTGATTGGAGTTACACCCCACCCCAGAAGCGCCCGATGTGCGTCAGCTGTCCAGCTTCATCAGCAGACCAAGCACGACAATGCACGCGAACCACATCAGACCGAGCACGACGGTGATGCGGTCGAGGTTGCGCTCGGCGACCGAGGAGCCGCCGACGGACGACTGCATACCGCCACCGAACATGTCGGAGAGGCCGCCGCCCTTCCCCTTGTGCATCAGCACCAGCAGCATCAGCAGCAGGCTGAAGACGATCAGGGCGATCGAGAACCCCATAATCACGGCTGGACCAACTTCCTCGGACAGGACACGACTGGACAGGAACAAAGCAACTGATCAAACCCCGGAGGCCGATCAAGGAACCGGGGGCCGGACCCCAGGGTCCGGCCCCCGCAAGGGTACGACGGGATCGCCGCTACGGCCTACTCACTGGTCGCGGAAACGGACGATCCTGACGAACTCGTCGGTGTCCAGTGCCGCGCCACCCACCAGGGCGCCGTCCACATCGGGCTGGGCCATGATCGCCGCGACGTTCCCGGCCTTCACCGATCCGCCGTACTGGATCCGGACCTTGTCGGCCACGTCCTGGTTGTACAGCTCAGCGAGTCGGCCGCGGATCGCCGCGCAGACCTCCTGCGCGTCCTCGGGGGTCGCCACCTCGCCGGTGCCGATGGCCCAGACCGGCTCATAGGCGATCACGATGGTCTCGGCCTGTTCGGCCGGGATGCCCTCGAGGCCGCCGTCGAGCTGCTTCAGGGTGTACTCGACCTGCTGTCCGGCCTTGCGGATGTCCAGGCCCTCGCCCACACAGAGGATCGGGGTCAGGCCGTGCTTGAAGGCGGCCTTCACCTTGGCGTTGCAGAGCTCGTCGGACTCATCGTGGTACTGCCGTCGCTCGGAGTGTCCGACGGCGACGTAGGCACACTTCAGCTTGGCGAGCATGAGGCCCGAGATCTCGCCGGTGTAGGCGCCGGAGTCGTGCGCAGAGATGTCCTGGGCGCCGTACTTGATCTTCAGCTTGTCGCCGTCCACCAGCGTCTGCACGGAGCGCAGATCGGTGAAGGGTGCCAGTACGGCGACCTCGACGGCGTCGTAGTCCTTGTCCGCCAGGGCGAACGCGAGCTTCTGGACGTGGGCGATGGCCTCGAGGTGGTTGAGGTTCATCTTCCAGTTGCCCGCCATCAGCGGGGTGCGGGTGCTCATCGGTGGATCAGTCCTCCAGTGCGGCGAGGCCGGGAAGCGTCTTGCCCTCGAGATACTCGAGGCTCGCGCCGCCACCGGTCGAGATGTGGCCGAAGGTGTTCTCGTCGAAGCCGAGCGTACGCACGGCGGCGGCCGAGTCGCCGCCGCCGACGACGGTGAAGGCCTTGCCGTCGACGAGCGCCTGGGCGATGGCGCGGGTGCCCCCCGCGTAGTCGGGATGCTCGAAGACGCCCACCGGACCGTTCCAGAACACGGTCTCGGCGTCGGCGATCTTGGACGCGTACAGCTCGCGCGTCTTCGGGCCGATGTCCAGGCCCTCCTTGTCGGAGGGGATCTTGTCGGCGTCGACGACGTCGTAGTCGGCCGGGGCCTTGGTCTTCAGGTCGGGAAACTCCGGGGAGGCGAGCACGTCGACCGGCAGCACCAGTTCGACGCCGCTCTTCTCGGCACGCTCCATGTACTCGGTGACCACCGGGACCTGGTCCTCCTGGAGGAGGGAGATACCGACCTCATAGCCCTTGGCCTTCAGGAAGGTGTACGCCATTCCGCCTCCGATCAGCAGACGGTCGGCCTTGCCGAGGAGCTGGTCGATGACGGCGAGCTTGTCGGAGACCTTGGCGCCGCCGAGCACGACCACATAAGGGCGCCGGACATCCTCGGTGAGCTTCCTGAGCACGCCCACCTCGGTCGCGATCAGGTAGCCGGCGGCGTGCGGCAGCCGCGCCGGGAGATCGAAGACCGAGGCGTGCTTACGGTGCACGGCTCCGAAGCCGTCGCCGACGTAGACGTCCGCGAGGGCGGCGAGCTGGTCGGCGAAGGCGGCGCGCTCAGCGTCGCCCTTGGCGGTCTCACCGGGGTTGAAGCGGAGGTTCTCGATCACGGCGATCTGGCCGTCGGCGAGGCCGTCGACCGTCGTACGCGCCGACTCACCGACCGTGTCGGTCGCGAAGGCGACATCGGTCCCGAGCAGCTGGCCGAGGCGCGCGGCGGCCGGGGCGAGCGAGAAGGCCGGGTCCGGGGCGCCCTTGGGGCGGCCTAGGTGGGAGGCGACGACAACCCGGGCGCCCGCGTCCGCGAGGGCCTTCACTGTGGGCAGCACGGCGCGGATTCGACCGTCGTCCGTGATGGTGGTGCCGTCGAGCGGCACATTGAGATCGGCGCGGACGAAGACCCGCTTGCCGGTGACTCCTTCGGCGAGGAGTTCGTCGATCGTCTTCATGCTGTGATGACTCCTAGAGAGGGCGAGGACACGCTACAGGGCCCGGCCAGCGCTTCTTTGCGCTGGCCAGGCCCTGCTGCTCACATCGCTGTGTTACCGGCCGACGATCAGAGCTGGTTGCCGACGAACACGGTCAGGTCGACAAGGCGGTTGGAGTAGCCCCACTCGTTGTCGTACCAGCCGACGATCTTGATCTGCTTGCCCTGGGACATGGTGAGCTTCGAGTCGAAGGTGCAGGAGGCCGGCCAGTTGACGATGTCCGAGGAGACGATCGGGTCCTCGGTGTAGTCCAGGATGCCCTTGAGCTCGCCCTCGGCGGCCTTCTGGAAGGCGGTGTTGATCTCGTCCCTGGTGACCTCGCGGTCGAGCTCCACGACGAGGTCGGTGACGGAGCCGGTCGGGACGGGGACCCGCATGGCGATGCCGTCCAGCTTGCCCTTGAGCTGCGGCAGCACCAGGGCGGTGGCCTTGGCGGCACCGGTCGAGGTCGGGATGATGTTCTCCGCGGCGGCGCGTGCGCGGCGCAGGTCCTTGTGCGGGAAGTCGAGGATCCGCTGGTCGTTGGTGTAGGCGTGGACGGTGGTCATCAGACCCTTGACGATGCCGAAGTTCTCGTCGAGGACCTTCGCCATCGGAGCCACGCAGTTGGTGGTGCAGGACGCGTTGGAGATGACGTGGTGGCTGGCCGCGTCGTACTTGTCCTGGTTGACGCCCATGACGATGGTGATGTCCTCGTCGCTGGCAGGGGCCGAGATCAGGACCTTCTTGGCGCCGCCGGCGATGTGCTTCTCGGCGTCGGCCTTCTTGGTGAAGATGCCGGTCGACTCGATGACGATGTCGACGCCCAGCTCACCCCACGGGATGTCGGCGGGGTCGCGCTCGGAGAGCACCTTGATCGTGTGGCCGTCGACCGTGATGGTGTCGGCGGTGTGGCTGACCTCCGCCTTGAGCCGACCGAGGATGGTGTCGTACTTCAGCAGGTGAGCCGTGGTCGCGGTGTCTCCCAGGTCGTTGACAGCCACGATCTCGATGTCTGCGCCCTGCTCCAGCAGCGCGCGGAAGTAGTTACGGCCGATGCGGCCGAAGCCGTTGATGCCTACGCGGATCGTCACGAACCGATCTCCTCGTTAGGTACGCCGGGTTTCAGCGCCCGGCGAGCATTTATAGGGATGTCCCCGACCGCTTATGACCCTACCTCTCCGCGGGACCTTGCAGTGACATCGGCCACGGAGCGGAAACGAGACGGCGACCCGTACCCATGAGTAAGATGCGGGCCGCCGTTCCCGTGCCGGGGAGTTGAACACCCTGTGTCAGCGGCGGAGTGCTCTCAGTGCCTTCCCCACGAGCTGGGCGCGGGCCGCGGGTTCGGTGACGTGCTCGAGTCCGAAGCCGAGCAGGACCGTGTCACGGGTGGTGACGGCCGCGTAGGAGGCGAACAGCTCTCCCGACCGCGCCCAGTCGCCCTCGATCACCGGACTGCCCTCCGGTGCGCCGGGGGTGGTCCAGTTGCCGAGCGAGGTCTCGAAGCCCTCGCTGTCCTTCTCCGTGCCGCCGATGACCAGGGCGGCGTTGTCGGCGAAGACTCCGCGTCCGCCGCTGCCCGGGTCGGTGATGGAGCTGAGGGACAGCTCGACCGTCTTGCCCGCGTAGGCGCCCAGGTCGAACGTGACCTGCTTCCAGCCGCCCGACGAGCCGGTGAAGCTGTTCCACGCCCCGCTGGTGCCGCTCGCGGTGCAGCCTCCGGCGTCGAGGGTGAGGTAGTGGCGCAGGAAGGGGTGGCCGTTGACGAAGAAGCCGGCCGCACACTCTTCCGGGACGGTCGTGCTGGTCAGGCCGCCGGCCTCGGGCAGCGTGGTCCAGTCGTCGGCGCCCGCCGTGCGGGCTTCGAGCACCGCGTGGTCGTAGCCGGGCTCGGTGTTCCAGTTGAGGGCGAGCTTCAGCTTCGGGCTGTCGGCTGCCGCGACCCCGGTGAGGTCGACGGTGCGGGTCAGGCGCTTCCAGTCGTTGTCGTCGTGCGTCGCGGAGACCATCCACTGGCCCGCGTACGGGGCGTACGGGTTGGTCACTCCGCTGTACCGGCCCGCCTGGGCGCTGGCGAACTGGGGGAACTCGGCGGCGGGCAGGGTGTCGGAGGTGACCGTGTACAGACCCGCCGCGTTCAGCGGGTTGCCCGGGGCCGCGCCGAGTGCACCGGTGGATCCGGTGAGGTCCCCAGCTCCGGTGAAGCCGTTCGCGGTGGAGGCCGAGGTGCGTCCGTAGGCACCGAGGTAGTACTGGCTGAAGTCGTTGGTGGCCGCCCTGCCGACCTGGGCGTTGCCACCGGCCAGCTCACCGGCCTCGATCAGCTTGCCGCCCTCGTTGAGGAAGTCGCGCAGGGCCAGCTGGGTGGGGCCGCCGGGGGCCTGGGCCCCGGTGTAGTGGACGGCGGTGGAGAAGTGGCCGAGGACACCGAGCGGATGCGGGGCGCCCTGGGTGGCCACGTCCCAGACGACGGCCTTGCGGCCGTTGGCCTTCAGCGCGTCGACATATGCCTGGGCATGCTGGGCGGCTGCGCCTTCTTCGGCGACCACGACGGTGTCGGCCTTGGGCCGGGACGCGATGGTGTAGGTGAAGTGTTCGCTGGAGGTGGGCTTTCCGCTGCGGGTCTCGCCCGTGAACCAGACCTCGACCTTGTCGCCGACGTCACCGTCCATGACCTTGGCCCGGTACTCGTCGAAGCGGATGTTGTCCTCACCTCCGTACTTCTCGCCGCCCTTCCAGGGACGCAGGGCCATGTCGTACGTACGCCCGCCGTTGACGCGGTACTTGAGCTCCTTGTCGCGTACGGACTTGCGGACGGTGACGGCCACCTCCTGGTTGCCGCCGCGGGCGTAGGAGGTGGTGAACGGGTCGATGGTGAAGTCGGCCGCCGTGAGGCCGACCGGCGAGGACGGCTGGTCGGGGTGGGCGGTGGTCTCGGCGACGGACAGCGCGAAGTCGATGTTCTTGGCGAACTCCGTCTGGATCAGCTTCTCGTCGTCGGGGAAGTTGAAGCCCGACTGGCAGTCCTGAGCCTTCCAGGCGTCGTCCGGAACGCTGTTGGAGGCGGTCTGACAGGTGCTCATCTCCGGGGTGAACATCATCATCCCGTTGATGTTGGCCGCATGGCCGTCGGCCTCGCCGTTGGTGGTGTAGAGCTCGGAGGAGACCTGCGGGTAGTAGCCGGGGACCGCGGAGTTGTCGGGTGTACCGGCGAGCGCGGTGTAGAGCACGTCGTCGGGTGTCGGGGTCGCCACCTGCCAGCCGACGCCGTACAGCAGCAGTTCGGCGGCGGAGTGGTAGTTGATGCCGTAGGCGAAGCCGATGCGCTTCTGGAAGCGGTCGAGCGCGACGGTCTCGGGCTCGGATGCGGCGCCGGGGCCGCGATAGGTCTCGCTGGCGGGGTTGGGCGACGAGCCCTCGTTGTCGTATCCCCACTTGTAGGCGAAGTTCCGGTTGAGGTCGACGCCGTCACCGGTGGTGATCTTGCCGTCCCCGTTGTTGTCCCGGAGGTTCTTGCGCCAGAGGCGGTTGGCCGGAGAGGCGTGGGTGTAGTCGTAGCCGTCGGGGTTCGCGGAGATCAGGAACCACACCTCGGTGGTGTTGAGGATCTTCGTGACACGGGGGTCCTTGCCGTAGCCCGTCAGATAGTGGTGCATCAGCCGGCGGGTCATCTCCGGGGTGATCCACTCACGTGCGTGCTGGTTGGACATGTACAGCGTGGCGGGCTTGGCGCCGTCGGCGTACCTCTTGGCGCCCTTGGTGACCTTGAGGGCGAGGATGTCCTGGCCCTGCACGGTCTTGCCGATGCTCTCGACCTTGGTGATCGAGGGATGGGCTTCGGCGGCGGCGAGGACTTCCTCCTTGATGCCGCCTTCGCCCCTGTAGGGGCGGAAGACCCCGTCGCCGGCCGCGGCGAGACGCCGGGCCGCGGAGCGGGACACGGTGTGCTTCGTGAGGTCGATGTGCTGGGCCCGCAGCTGTCCGGCCTGCTCATCGGTGAGGTACAGCTCGACGTTGGCGGTGCCCTTGTCGGGCACCTGGGCAGTCAGCTCGTGACCGTCGGCGCCGGCCGCGAGGAGCAGCGGCACTTGCGCCTTGGTGACTTTCGCTTGCCAAACGGACAGTCCGTCACCGGCTGCGCCCTGGTCCGCCCGGGCGAGTGGTGCGGCTGCGAGTCCTGCGATCAGGAGTGAGGTCGCGGCAAGGATCGATCTCGCTCGTCGTCTCATTAGCCCCTCTTGCTTTCGTCTGTGGCGAAAGAAAACAGATGCCAGGCTCATGACTGTTCATGATCATGTCAAGACGGCGTGGGGTCCAGCGACACACCGCTGCCGGCGCCCCAAAGGGGCGCCGGCAGCGGAAAATTCACTCATTGAGCCGAAGGGCCGACGGCGGACGGGCCTGCGGCGGAGGCGGCAGGGCCACGCGGCCGGAGACGGCGCCGCCGTCAGCCGACGAGACCGTCGGCCATTTCCTCCGTCAGATTCGACTCCGTGCCCGGGATACCCAGGTCCTGCGCGCGCTTGTCGGCCATCGCCAGCAGACGGCGGATACGGCCCGCGACCGCGTCCTTGGTCAGCGGTGGATCCGCGAGGGCCCCCAACTCCTCGAGGGACGCCTGCTTGTGCTCCATGCGCAGCCTGCCCGCCGCGGCGAGGTGCTCGGGCACCTCCTCGCCGAGGATCTCCAGCGCACGCTGCACCCGGGCCCCAGCGGCCACCGCCGCGCGGGCCGAGCGGCGGAGGTTGGCGTCATCGAAGTTGGCGAGGCGGTTGGCGGTGGCACGCACCTCACGCCGCATCCGCCGCTCCTCCCACGCGAGCACCGACTCATGGGCGCCGAGCCGCGTCAGCAGCGCGCCGATCGCGTCACCGTCACGGACCACCACCCGGTCGACACCGCGCACCTCACGCGCCTTGGCGGCAATGGACAGCCGACGGGCGGCGCCCACCAGCGCCAGCGCGGCCTCCGGGCCCGGGCACGTCACCTCCAGGGACGAGGAGCGGCCGGGCTCGGTCAGCGAGCCATGCGCCAGGAAGGCCCCGCGCCAGGCCGCCTCCGCGTCACAGGTCGCACCGGAGACCACCTGCGGGGGCAGCCCGCGGATGGGGCGGCCCCGGCCGTCCACCAGACCGGTCTGACGGGCCAGTTGGTCACCGCCCGCCACGACCCGCACGACATAGCGCGAGCCGCGCCGCAGCCCTCCGGGAGCCATCACCACCAGATCCGAGGAGTGCCCGAAGATCTCCAGGATGTCCTTGCGGAGCCTGCGCGCCGCGATCCCCGTGTCCAGCTCCGCCTCGATCACGATGCGTCCGCTCACCAGGTGCAGCCCGCCAGCGAACCTCAGGATCGCCGAGACCTCCGCCTTTCTACAGCAGGTCCGGGTGACGGGGAGCCGGGAGATTTCGTCCTTCACCGCTGCCGTCATCGCCATGGGCCGATCCTTCCATGCATCCGAAAAATACGGTCGTACGCGGCGGCCAGCAGCTCCGGGTCATGCCGGGCCGAACCAGCACCAGAGCCTTCCTCGGCCTGGGCGGCATTCCCGTGCAACGCCACCGGAGCCAGCTCGACCGCGGCACCGAGCCGCTTCGCCGCGTCGGCGAGGGACTCCCGGTCGGGCACGGCCGCCTCGTCGGCCAGCACCACGTCCAGGGCGAGTTTAGGGGCGTGTCGCGCCAAAACCTCCACATGACGCTGCGGGGAGAAGCCTTCCGTTTCTCCCGGCTGCGGCGCCAGATTGAGGGACAGCACACGGCGCGCCTTGGTCTCCACCAGCGCGTCGAGCAGCTCGGGGACGAGCAGGTGCGGGATCACCGAGGAGAACCACGAACCGGGTCCGAGTACCACCCAATCGGCGTCACGCACGGCCTCGACGGCCTCCGGAACCGCCGGTGGGTCGTTCGGCACGAGGTGCACGGACTGCACCTCCCCAGGGGTGAGCGCCACGGTCGCCTGCCCCCGGACCGTGGCGATCTCGTCCGGCCGCTGCGGATCATGGCCCTTGACCAGTGCCTGGAGCTCCAGCGGCACCGCGGACATGGGCAGCACCCGGCCATGGGCCCCGAGCAGCCTGCCGACCAGGTCCAGCGCCTGTACATGATCACCGAGCTGCTCCCAGAGGGCGACGATCAGCAGATTGCCGACCGCGTGCTCGTGCAGCTCGCCCTGCGACTGGAAACGGTGCTGGATGACCCTGGCCCAGGTCTGCCCCCAGTCGTCGTCGCCGCACAGCGCCGCCAGCGCCTTGCGGAGATCGCCCGGGGGCAGCACGCCCAGCTCCTTGCGGAGCCGGCCGCTGGAGCCGCCGTCGTCGGCGACCGTGACGACGGCGGTGAGGTCACCGGTGATCCGGCGCAGGGCGGCGAGCGAGGCGGACAGACCCATCCCTCCGCCGAGCGCGACGACCTTGGGCTGGGTGCCGCGCCTGCGGCCGGACCCCGGGGCGTCGATGCCCCGAAGCCGGCGCAGCCGAAGTGTGCGACCGGTCACTCGCGCCCCATGTCACGGTGGACGACCACGGTCTCGATGCCCTCGGAGCCGAGGCGTGCGGCGAGCTTCTCCGACATGGCGACGGAGCGGTGCTTGCCCCCGGTGCAGCCGACGGCGATGGTCACATACCGCTTGCCCTCGCGGCGGTAGCCCGCCGCGATCAGCTGGAGCAGCTCGGTGTACTGGTTGAGGAACTCCTTGGCGCCCGGCTGGTCGAAGACGTAACCGGACACCTCCTCGTTGAGCCCGGTGAACGGGCGCAGCTCCGGAACCCAGTGCGGGTTCGGCAGGAAGCGGCAGTCCACCACGAGGTCGGAGTCGACGGGCAGCCCGTACTTGTAGCCGAAGGACATCACGGTGGCCCGCAGCTCAGGCTCCTCGTCACCCGCGAACTGGGCGTCCATCTTGGCGCGCAGCTCATGGACGTTGAGGCTGGAGGTGTCGATCACCAGGTCGGCGTCGCCGCGCAGCTCCCGCAGCAGGTCGCGCTCGGCGGCGATGCCGTCCACGATCCGGCCGTCGCCCTGGAGGGGGTGCGGGCGGCGCACCGACTCGAATCGGCGCACCAGGGCATCGTCGGACGACTCCAGGAAGACGATCCGACGGGTGACCTGCTTGGCGTCGAGGTCCGCGAGTGACTCGCGGAGGTTGTCGAAGAAGCGCCGGCCGCGGACGTCCACGACGACGGCGATGCGGGCCACATTGCCCTGGGACCGTGCGCCGAGCTCCACCATGGTGGGGATCAGCGCGGGCGGCAGGTTGTCGACGACGAACCAGCCGAGGTCCTCCAGGCACTTCGCCGCGGTGCTGCGGCCCGCGCCCGACATTCCGGAGATGATCACCAGCTCGGGGATGGCGGCCTCGGCGGCCGGCCCGGCTTCGGGGTTCGTTCCCGTACTCACGTCTCCTGCTCCGTGTTCTTCAAGGCGTTCTTCACGGTCCATGCGGCCGGTTCTGTCCTGATCGCTCATTCCGTGCTGCCCCCGTTCTCGGTCGCGCTCTGCGCCGGCGTCCCGTGGCCCGGTATCCCGTGATCCGGAATCCCATGGTCCGCTTCCTCTTCAATGATCTCTCCTGTCGCCGTGTTCACAGCGGGCGCGGCCGGGGCCGCTTCGGAGAGCGCGAGGACGACGGACGCCGCCGTCTTGCGGCCCATGCCCGGCACCTCGCAGATCTGCTCGATTGTCGCCTGCCGCAGGCGCTTCACCGAGCCGAAATGCTTGATCAGCGCCTGTTTCCGGGATTCTCCGAGGCCGGGTACGGCGTCCAGGGGGCTGGTGCGCAGCCGTTTGGTGCGCTTGGAGCGCTGGTAGCGGATCGCGAAGTCATGTGCGGTGTCGCGGACGCGCTGGATGAGATAGAGCCCCTCGCTGGAGCGCGGCAGCACCACCGGATCGTCCTCGTCCGGCAGCCAGACCTCCTCCATGCGCTTGGCGATACCGCAGACCGCGACGTCATCGATGCCCAGCTCGTCCAGCGCCCGCTGGGCGGCGGCGACCTGTGGCCGGCCACCGTCGACGAGCACGAGCTGGGGAGGGTACGCGAACTTCTTGGGCCGGCCGTTGTCGCCCGCGGCGGACGGCGAGGGGATCTCACCGGCTACGGCGGCCCCCTCACCGACGCCGCTCGCGTCGATCGCACCGCTCACATCTCCCCCGCCGGAGAGATCCCACTCCCCCGTCTTCTCCTTCTCGGCCAGATAGCGCTTGAAGCGCCGGCTGATCACCTCGTGCATCGAGCGGACATCGTCCTGTCCCTCGAATCCCTTGATCTGGAACCGCCGGTACTCGCCCTTGCGGGGCAGCCCGTCCTCGAAGACGACCATGGACGCGACCACGTCCTCGCCCTGGAGGTGCGAGATGTCGAAGCACTCGATACGCAGCGGCGCGGAGTCCAGGTCCAGGGCCTCCGCGATCTCCTCCAGGGCCCGGGACCGGGTCGTGAGATCGCTTGCGCGCTTGGTCTTGTGCAGCACCAGGGCCTGCTGGGCATTGCGTCCGACCATGGCCATCAGGTCCTTCTTGTCGCCCCGCTGCGGGATGCGCAGGGAGACGTTCGATCCGCGCCTGCCGCTCAGCCACTGGCCGACCGCGTCGAGATCGTCCGGCAGGGCGGGCACGAGGACCTCCTTGGGGACGGCGTCGCCGCTCTCCTCCCCGTAGAGCTGTTGCAGAGCGTGTTCGACCAGACCCGCCGTGTCCACGGCCTCCACCTTGTCGGTGACCCAGCCGCGCTGACCGCGCACCCGGCCGCCCCGGACGTGGAAGATCTGGACGGCCGCTTCCAGTTCGTCCTCGGCGACCGCGATCAGATCGGCGTCGGTCGCGTCGGCCAGCACGACGGCGTTCTTCTCCATGGCCCGCTTGAGCGCCTCTATGTCGTCACGGAGCCTGCCCGCCCGCTCGTACTCCATCTCCTCGGCCGCCGCCATCATGTCCTTCTCCAGGCGGCGGATGTAGGTACCGGTGCGGCCCGTCATGAACTCGCAGAAGCCCTCGGCCAGTTCGCGGTGCTCGTCCGGGGTGACCCGCCGCACACAGGGTGCCGAGCACTTGCCGATGTAGCCGAGCAGGCAGGGGCGGCCGGTGCGCGCGGCGTTCTTGAAGACACCCGCGGAGCAGGTCCGTACAGGGAAGACCCGGAGCATCAGGTCGACGGTCTCACGGATCGCCCAGGCATGGCCGTAGGGACCGAAGTAGCGCACGCCCTTGCGCTTGGCCCCGCGCATGACCTGGACCCGGGGAAACTCCTCGTTCATCGTCACCGCGAGATACGGATAGCTCTTGTCGTCGCGGTACTTGACGTTGAACCTGGGATCGAACTCCTTGATCCAGGAGTACTCCAGCTGAAGCGCCTCCACCTCCGTGGAGACGACCGTCCACTCCACGGAGGCCGCCGTGGTCACCATGGTGCGGGTGCGCGGATGCAGACTCGCCAGGTCCTGGAAGTAGTTGGCGAGACGCTGCCGCAGGCTCTTCGCCTTGCCGACGTAGATCACCCGGCGGTGCTCGTCACGGAACTTGTAGACCCCTGGCGAGTCGGGGATCTGTCCCGGCTTGGGGCGGTAGCTGGAGGGGTCTGCCATGCCGACCACCCTACTGGCGGGGGCCGACAACCGGGCCTCGCCTCGGGGGCGCGTGACGCCTTCGCGCCAACGTCTCGCGCGGGTTCGCGCCAGGGCTCCGCGGACCGGGTCCGGCGCGCGGTGCCGAGTCGGTCAGGCCTGCGGGCCCGCGACGAGCTTTCCGTCCCGCACGCTCACCGGGACCTCCGGCAGCGGCACGGTCGCCGGACCCTTGACGGCGTTGCCCGACGTCACGTCGAAGCGGCTGCCGTGGCAGGGGCAGTTACCCTCGGTGCCCTCGAGCTTGTCCAGGACGCAGCCCGCGTGGGTGCACTGTGCGCTGAACGCCTTGTACCGGCCCGCCGCCGGACAGTGGACCACCAGCCGCTGCTCCCGGTAGAGCTTCGCGCCGCCGACGGGGACGGCGTCCGCGGCGCCGAGGTCGACGGGGGCGGTCGGGGTGGGTACCTCGGCGTGACCGAGCTTGGACTCGGTGGAACAGGCGGCGGCTCCCAGCCCTGCTGCCCCGGCGAGCGCGGCGCCCTTCAGCACGGTGCGGCGGGCGGGCGACTGACCGGACATGCGCACTCCACTGGGTCGGGATCGAGGTCGGGGCGGGTGCGCAGGCAGATGCGGGTGCCGGTGCGCCACTCGGGTGACAGAAGCGACGATACCGGCGCAGTTCACGGCCCTCACGAGCGGGTGGGCGGACGGGTGGCGTTCCCGACTCGCTGTCGCCCGAGCGGAACGATGAGTTACGTTTCCGGGCGTGATCGTCGTCGCCGGTGAGTCCCTGATCGATCTGGTCCCGCAGCGGGCTGCAGCCAGCGGCGGGCCCCTGCCCGCGCTGCTGCCCAGGCTCGGCGGCGGCCCGTACAACACCGCGGTGGCACTGGGGCGGCTCGGCGCGCCGGTGACCTTCTGTTCGCGGGTGTCGACGGACGGCTTCGGCGAGGCCCTGCTCGGCGGGCTGCACGCGGCGGGCGTCGGGACGTCGCTGGTGCAGCGCGGTCCCGAGCCGACGACGCTCGCGGTCGCCTCGCTCGGGGCGGACGGCTCTGCGCGCTACGGCTTCTACGCCAACGGCAGCGCGGACCGGCTCTTCGAACTGCCGCCCGAACTCCCCGAGGAGGTCCGGGCGTTGGCGTTCGGGACCTGCTCACTGGCGCTGGAACCGGGGGCGAGCGCCTATGAGGCCCTGCTGCGCCGGGAGGCCTCCCGGGGGCGCTTCACCCTGCTCGATCCGAACGTACGCCAGGGTCTGATCCCCGACGACGAGGGATACCGGGCCCGCTTCGACGGCTGGCTCCCCTCGGTGTCGCTGCTGAAGCTGTCCGAGGACGACGCGGCCTGGCTGGGCGGGGATCCCGGGCGCTGGCTTGGGGGGCGGGGCCCGGCCGCGGTGGTACTGACGCGTGGCGACCAGGGCCTCGCGGTGTTCACCCGGCAGGGCAGGAAGGTGTCCGTGCCCGCGGAACCGGTGACGGTGGTGGACACCATCGGCGCCGGCGACACGGTCAACGCGGCGCTGCTGCATGCCCTGGAGCGCCGGGACGCACTCTCCCCGGGCGCCCTGGACGCCATGGACACATTCGACTGGACCGCTGTCCTCGAATTCGCCGCCCGGGCGGCGGCGCTGACCTGCTCGCGCACGGGGGCGGAGCCGCCGTACGCCCACGAGCTGGGCTGACACCCGGCCCCGGTGCCCGGAGCCGTTCCGCACCCCGAACAGGGGCCAGGTCCGGTGTCCTGCCACCCCCGAGCGGTGGCTGGACTCCGGACCCGGCCTGGTCGTCGCGGCCCCGGTCCGGGCTCAGGCCTTGCGCGCCCTGGCGCGCGTGGTGGCCTTCTTCGCCGTGGTGGCCCGGGCCGTCGCCCCCTTCTTGGTGGCGGTGGAATTGGCCGCCACCACCTTCTTCGCCGTCGTGGTCTTCCTGGCCGAAGCGGACTTGCGTGACTGCGGCGGCACCGCGTCGCTGATCCGCTCAGCGCCCAGGATGTCACGCAGGAACTTGCCGGTGTGGCTCTCCGGGACGCTCGCGACCTGTTCGGGTGTGCCCTCGGCGATCACCAGGCCACCGCCGCCGCCGCCTTCGGGACCCATGTCGACGACCCAGTCGGCAGTCTTGATCACGTCCAGGTTGTGCTCGATGACGATCACCGTGTTGCCCTTTTCGACCAGCCCGGACAACACCTTGATCAGCTTGGAGATGTCCTCGAAGTGCAGACCGGTGGTCGGCTCGTCGAGCACGTAGACCGTGCGGCCGGTGGACCGCTTCTGGAGCTCGCTGGCCAGCTTCACCCGCTGCGCCTCGCCACCCGACAGCGTGGGTGCGGACTGGCCGAGCCTGACGTACCCGAGGCCCACCTCGTTCAACGTCCTCAGATGGCGGGCGATGGTCGGCACCGCCTCGAAGAAGTGCAGGGCCTCCTCGATGGGCATGTCCAGCACCTCGGCGATGGACTTGCCCTTGTAGTGGACCTCGAGGGTCTCCCGGTTGTAGCGGGCGCCGTGACAGACCTCGCACGGGACGTAGACGTCCGGCAGGAAGTTCATCTCGATCTTGATCGTGCCGTCACCGGAGCAGTTCTCGCAGCGACCGCCCTTGACGTTGAAGGAGAAGCGGCCCGGCAGATAGCCGCGCACCTTCGCCTCCATGGTCTCCGCGAACAGCTTGCGGACATGGTCGAAGACCCCGGTGTAGGTGGCCGGGTTGGACCGGGGGGTGCGGCCGATGGGCGACTGGTCGACGTGGACGACCTTGTCGACGAGATCGTCACCGTCCACGCGGGTGTGCCGCCCGGGCACCGACTTGGCACCGTTGAGCTCCCGGGCGAGGTGTGTGTAGAGGATGTCGTTGACCAGGGTCGACTTGCCCGAGCCGGAGACTCCGGTGACGGCGGTGAGCACACCCAGCGGGAAGGACACGTCGATGTCCCGCAGGTTGTTCTCCCGGGCGCCGTGCACGGTGAGCTGCCTGCCGGGGTCCACCGGGCGCCGGATGTCCGGTGTGGCGATGGACTTCTTGCCGGACAGGTACTGCCCGGTCATCGACTCCTTGTTGGCCAGCAGCTGCTTGAGCGGACCGGAGTGGACGACCTTGCCGCCGTGCTCACCGGCGCCCGGGCCGATGTCGACCACCCAGTCGGCCACCTTGATGGTGTCCTCGTCGTGCTCGACGACGATCAGGGTGTTGCCCATGTCCCGCAGGCGCACAAGGGTCTCGATGAGCCGGTGGTTGTCGCGCTGGTGCAGTCCGATGGACGGCTCGTCCAGCACATACAGCACGCCCACGAGCCCCGAGCCGATCTGGGTGGCCAGGCGGATGCGCTGCGCCTCGCCGCCGGAGAGGGTGCCCGCCGCACGATTGAGGGAGAGGTAGTCGAGTCCGACGTCGACCAGGAAACGCAGCCGCTCGTTGACCTCCTTGAGCACCCGCTCCGCGATCTTCTTGTCACGGGCGTTGAGGGTGAGTCTGCCGAGGAAGTCGGCGCACTCGCTGATCGACATGGCGGAGACCTCGGCGATGGACTTCTCCATCACCGTGACCGCGAGCACGATCGGCTTGAGGCGGGTGCCCTCACAGGTCGGGCAGGGCACCTCGCGCATATAGCCCTCGAAGCGCTCACGGCTGGAATCGCTCTCGGCCTCGCTGTGGCGCCGCTTGACGAACGAGACCGCACCCTCGAAGGCGGGGGTGGTGTAGGCCCGCTCGCGTCCGTAGCGATTGCGGTAGCGCACCTCGACCTGGGTCTTGTGC
Organism: Streptomyces sp. NPDC019396; assembly: GCF_040632375.1. Taxonomy (NCBI): domain Bacteria; kingdom Bacillati; phylum Actinomycetota; class Actinomycetes; order Kitasatosporales; family Streptomycetaceae; genus Streptomyces; species Streptomyces sp. NPDC019396. The sequence continues at coordinate 146,893 of NZ_JBEYBS010000001.1, forward strand.
CCGTACAGCAGGGCCTTCTTGGCGCGCTGCGGCAGCCCGGCCCAGGGCATGTCCGTGCGGAACCCGAGCGCGTCGGAGAGCCCGCCGATCAGGCGCCCGAAGTACTCCTTGGTGTGACCGTGTGACCAGGGGTGGATCGCGCCCTCGTCGAGCGAGCGCTCCTCGTCCGGGACGATCAGCTCGGGGTCGACCTCCATCCGCGTGCCGATGCCGGTGCAGTCGGGGCAGGCACCGAAGGGCGAGTTGAAGGAGAACGAGCGGGGCTCGAGCTCCTCGAAGGAGAGGTCGTCGTACGCGCAGTACAGATGCTCCGAGTACATACGCTCCCGCTCGGGGTCGTTCTCGGAGAGATCCACGAAGTCCAGCACGACCATGCCGCCGGAGAGGCCGAGCGCGGTCTCGACGGAGTCGGTGAGCCGCCGCTTGGCGCTGTCCTTGACGGTGAGGCGGTCGACCACCACCTCGATGGTGTGCTTCTCCTGCTTCTTGAGCGTGGGCGGCTCCGAGAGCTGGATCGTCCGACCGTCCACCCTCGCCCGGGCGTAGCCCTTGGCCTGGAGGTCGGCGAAGAGATCCACGAACTCGCCCTTGCGCTCGCGCACCAGCGGCGACAGCACCTGGAAGCGGCTGCCTTCGGGCAGCTCCAGCACCTTGTCCACGATGGCCTGCGGCGACTGGCGCGCGATGGGACGGCCGCACTCGGGGCAGTGCGGCTTCCCGATCCTGGCGAAGAGCAGCCGGAGGTAGTCGTAGACCTCGGTGATGGTGCCCACCGTGGAGCGCGGGTTGCGTGAGGTGGACTTCTGGTCGATCGAGACGGCCGGTGAGAGGCCCTCGATGAAGTCGACGTCCGGCTTGTCCATCTGGCCGAGGAACTGCCGGGCGTAGGAGGACAGCGACTCGACGTAGCGGCGCTGTCCCTCGGCGAAGATCGTGTCGAACGCGAGCGACGACTTGCCCGACCCAGAGAGCCCGGTGAAGACGATGAGTGAGTCACGCGGGAGGTCGAGCGAGACGTTCTTGAGGTTGTGCTCGCGAGCGCCACGGACGATGAGACGGTCGGCCACGCCGGGTCCGCACCTTTCTTGAGAGAGGTCGTGGGAGAAGAGCGGGGGCACGGGCCCCGTCCCGGACTGCTCCAGGCTAGGGGGCCACGAGATCGATAGCTGCCTGACGGATGAATGCCTGACTACCAAGGATGCCTCGACCGAGCCTATAGCACGCGCATTCGATTTTCGGCGGTCCGGTGCGAGCTTCACCCGAACGTGTGGCGGGGCTATGGTCGGCCCCATGATCGATCCTTTGCGCGACCTGGATTCAGTACACGAAGCGACCGAGCGGCTCCTCGATGCCGCCGCCGGACTGGACAACGCGGCCGTCGCCGGGCCGTCACGGCTCCCCGGCTGGAGCCGCGGCCACGTCCTGGCCCATATCGCCCGCAACGCCGACGCCATCGTCAACGTCCTCGAGGGCCGCCCCATGTACCCGAGCGCCGAGGCCCGCGACGCCGACATCGAGCGGGACGCGGCCCGGCCGCTCGACGCCCAGCTCGACGACGTGCGCGAGAGCGGCATCCGGTTCCGGACCGTGGGCGCCACCCAGGAGACGGTGGAAGGCGGCTGGGACCGCACGGTCGAGCTGCGCAACGGAATCACGGACACGGCGTCCCGCGTGCCCTTCCGGCGCCTTGTCGAGGTGGAGCTGCACCATGTCGACCTCGGCATCGGATACGAGCTCGAGGACCTCCCCGGCAGTTTCACCGAGCGCGAGATCGACTTCCTCACCCAGCGCTTCGCCGGGCACAAGGACGTACCGTCCACCACGGTGGTCGCGGACGACGGGCGCACATGGGGCACGGGCGGAGGGGCCGAGGGCGCACCCGTCACCGTCACGGGGGCCGCGGCCGATCTCCTCGGCTGGCTGGCCGGCCGCCGCGACGGTGCGGCACTCAAGGTCTCGGGTGGTGCGCTTCCGGCGTTGCCGGCGCTGTGATCGCGCCGGTGTCATCGTGATCGGGCTCCCGTCACGTGATCATGCTGCCGCGGCTGTGATCACCTGAGTACGCTGGCTCCATGACTTACAGCGGAGCGGTGAAGGTCGGCGGCCCGGCGGATGTCCATGAGCTCAAGGACCTGATGATCTCGAAGGTCGCGGTGGGTCCGATGGACAACAACGCATATCTGCTGCGCTGCCGGGCGACCGGCGAGCAGCTGCTGATCGACGCGGCGAACGAGCCCGAGACCCTGCTCCGGCTGATCGGTGACGACGGCATCGCGTCCGTCGTCACCACCCATCAGCACGGTGACCACTGGCACGGGCTCGAATCGGTGGTCGCGGCGACCGGAGCCCGCACCTACGCGGGCCGTGAGGACGCCCGGGGAATCCCGGTGCCCACGGACGTACTCGTGGACGACGGCGATGTCATCAAGGTCGGGCGGGTCGAGCTGACCGCCCGCCACCTCGTGGGTCACACCCCGGGGTCGATCGCTCTGGTCTACGACGACCCGCACGGTCACCCGCATGTGTTCACCGGTGACTGCCTGTTCCCCGGGGGGGTCGGCAACACCCACGACGACCCCAGGGCGTTCGCCAGCCTCATCGACGACGTGGAGACCAAGATCTTCGGTCGGCTCCCCGACGAGACCTGGGTGTACCCCGGGCACGGCAACGACACCACCCTGGGCGCAGAGCGTCCGCATCTGCCGGAGTGGCGCGAACGCGGCTGGTGAGCGCCCCGACCGGGGACGGTTTCCGGGGCGGGGCGTGCCGACCACGTGCGCCCCGTAACCCGGAACGATCACGCGTAGTTGGCGCGGCGTGCACAAAAATCACGCTGCGCCCACTTCCCCCGCTCCCTCCGGTGCTGAACCATCCGCCCCTTCGATGACCCGCCTCGCCGCTGCCTCCCTCGCCGGGACGGCCGTGGAGTTCTACGACTTCTTCGTCTACGGCACGGCTGCGGCACTGGTCCTCGGACCGCTGTTCTTCCCCACGTTCTCCCCGCTCGCCGGAACCCTGGCCGCCTTTGGCACGTTCGCGATCGGATTCATCTCACGACCGCTTGGTTCCGTCCTCTTCGGGCACATCGGCGACCGGTACGGACGGCGGCCGGTGATGTTCGGCTCTCTGCTGCTGACCGGGGTGGCCACCGTGCTGGTCGGCTGTGTGCCCACCTACGCCACCCTCGGCGCCGCCGCCCCCGCGCTGCTGCTGGTGCTGCGCTTCCTGCAGGGGTTCGGGCTCGGCGGGGAGTGGGGCGGTGCCGTCCTGCTGACGGCCGAGCACGCGCCCGAGGCACGCCGCGGGCTGTGGGCGAGCTTCCCCCAGATCGGGCCCGCCGTGGGCTTCCTGCTCGCCAACGGGGTGATGCTGGCGCTCTCCGCGGGACTGACCCAGGCCCAGTTCCAGAGCTGGGGCTGGCGTGTGCCGTTCTGGGCGGCTGGGCTGCTCGCCGCCGGTGGACTGCTGCTGCGCCGTTCGCTGGCGGAGACCCCGCAGTTCAGGGAGATCACCGAGCCCGCCCGGATGCCCCTGGCCGAGGTGCTGCGCGGGCACTGGCGGCTGGTGCTGCTGACTGCTGGCGCGCTGGCCGTGGGATACGCGGTCTTCTACACGGTCTCGACCTGGTCACTCGCCTACGGGACCGAGCGGCTCGGGGTGAGTCGTACGGCCATGCTCGGGTCGATCATGGCCGCCGTCGCCCTCAAGGGTGCCGCCACGCCGTTCGCGGCGATGCTCGGTGACCGGTACGGCCGGCGGCCGTTGTGTCTCATCGGCTGCGCGGTCATCGCGCTCTGGATGTTCCCGATGGTGGCCCTGCTGCAGACAGGGCGGCCGGTGCCCATGTTCTTCGGCTTCCTTGTCGCCCTGCTGGCGTTCATCACCATCTTCGCCGTGATCGCGGCGTATCTGCCGGAGCTCTACGAGCCGAGGGTGCGCTGCACCGGTGCGGCGGTGGGTTACAACCTCGCCGGGGTACTGGGCGGGGCGCTGACGCCGATCGTGGCCACCGCGCTGTCGGACGGGAGCGGCCCGCCCTGGGGAGTGGCCGCCTATCTGACGGGGATCGCGCTGCTCAGCCTGCTGTGCTTCGCCCTCCTGCCGGAGACCCTGCCCGCGCGGCTGCCGACGGCGGAGTCCGCGGCGCCCGCGCGGGACAGCGCGGCGGCCTGAGCGTCGCCCCCTGCCTGAGCCCGGGCCCGCACCCGGACCTGAGCCGGGGCCCGCACCGCAGAGGACGTGCGGGCCCCGGAGTGTGCGAGGCGGGTGTCAGGCGCCGATGCTGTCCTTCTCGGTCTCGCCGTCCGAGGCCGGGGGCGAGCTGGTGCCGCCACCTTCGGCGGCCTCGCGCTGCTCCTGCCTCCTCGAGGCGATGAGGCTGGTGATGGTGGTGATCACCAGGACGGCGCAGATGAACGCCAGCGAGAACGGGATCGAGATCTCGGGGACGGGCACCCCGGACTCGTGCAGGGCGTGCAGCACGAGTTTCACCCCGATGAAGCCGAGAATCACCGAGAGGCCGTAGCTCAGGTGGACCAGCTTCTTGAGGAGCCCGCCGATCAGGAAGTACAGCTGGCGCAGGCCCATCAGGGCGAAGGCGTTGGCCGTGAAGACGATGTACGGGTCCTGGGTCAGTCCGAAGATCGCCGGGATCGAGTCCAGGGCGAACAGCACATCCGTGGTGCCGATGGCCAGCATGACCACCATCAGCGGGGTCAGCACACGCTTGCCGTTGACGCGGATGAACAGCTTGGTGCCGTGATAGCGGTCGGCGACGCCGAACTTCTTCTCGATCGACTTGAGCAGGCGGTTCTCCTCGAACTCATCCTCCTCGTCGTCCGAGCGCGCCTCCTGGATGAGCTTCCAGGCGGTGTAGATCAGGAACGCGCCGAAGATGTAGAACACCCACGAGAAGTTGGTGATGATCGCGGCGCCCGCGGCGATGAAGACGGCCCTCAGGACCAGGGCGATCAGCACACCCACGAGCAGCACACGCTGCTGGAGGTGGGACGGCACCGAGAACTTCGCCATGATCAGGACGAAGACGAACAGGTTGTCGACACTGAGCGACTTCTCCGTGATGAATCCCGCGAAGAACTCGCCCGAGGCCTGGCTCTCTCCGGCAAGCAGCAGGCCGAGGCCGAAGAGCACTGCCAGGACGATCCAGACCACCGTCCAGATCCCGGCTTCCTTCATCGACACGTCATGGGGCTTGCGCCCGATCAAGAAGTCGACAGCGATCAAGGCACACAGACCGAGAATGGTCAGTGCCCACACGGTTATCGAAACGTCCACTGCGCCTCCGGCGTCGTACCGCTACTGATCAGCGTCATCGCTGCCGGAGGTCTCTTCCACCCGGGCGGACACTGCCGCTCGCGGGCCGGTGCCCCGGGACCGGGCTCTGTCTGACGGTCCGTACTGACGGGCACACCGCATATGGGAGTACTCCCCTCCGCGTAAAGAACAGTACAGGAAAGACCAAAGGAAGGTAAAGCGAAGGGTAATGTGAATGCCAAGTCCCTCGGTGGGGAGCCGTGCGATCAGCGCTTCCTCCGCACCACGGCCGTTTCACCGCCTCCCGGTGCGCCTGGCCTCGGCCACCCGGGTGAGCACCTGCCGGAGCACCTGGCTGCCCGGGGGGATCACCGGCGGCTCGTATGTCCAGGAGTGCTGCACCCAGGGGTCGGCGAGATGCGCGTCCGGGACCGGGGTGATCCTCAGCAGCGAGCGCCACAGGGGATCGAGCACCGGCCCGTAGGCGCTTGCGTCCTCCCGGTCGGCCACCATGAGCAGATGCACGCCGACCGCGGGACCCTCGTCGGCGAGATAGCGCAACTGGGTGACGGCGCGGTCGTCGAAACCATGCGGGAAGTCATTGACGATCACCAGCTGCTCGGCGGTGTCGAGATCCGGCGGCAGTGCGTCGGCCGCTCCGGCGCGTACCGCCATCTGTACGAGATCGACTCGCTGGGTGAGCTTGCCGAGCACCGTTGAGACACCCTGGGCGCCGGAGGCAGGCGGCTCGTCCAGCACGCCCGAGTGCACCAGCGGGGCGAGCGAGCTCGCACCCGAACCGGCCGGGTCGATCACATGCACCGTGAACTCACCGGCCGGATAGACGGCGAGCAGCCGGGCCGCGTGGTTGACGGCCGTGTCCATGGCGAGTCTGCGGATCTGCGCCTCGTCCATCAGGGACGCCGCATCCGAGGTCCGGCGGCCGCTGTCGACCCACAGGCCCCGTTCGAGCGGCAGCCGCATCAGCATGGGGATACGCAGCCCGGGGCACTCGGGAAGGTGCAGATCCCCGAGGCGCAGGGCCATCGGGATCTCCATCGGCGCACGGTAGGCCTGCCAGACCGGATGGTCCCAGCGGGCGAAGGCGGGCGGCAGCGCGGGCTCGACGACCCCGGACTCCGCGGTGAGCTGGCCGAGATCGCGGTCGAGGGCCTCACGGGCCCGTCCGGTCAGCTCATCGCAGCGGTCGCGAGCGGCCATCGCGGCATCCCCTGAGCCGGTGAGCCGGGCACGCGGGTCGGAGAGAGCACGGTCGAGCTCCTGATCACGGCGGGTCTCGGCGAACTCGACGGCGCTCCGGTAGGCGGCGGTTGCCCGGGCCAGGTCCTCGAACATGCCCCAGACCTGGTTGTAGAGCCGCTCCTCCATGGACCATCCGGTGGCGTCACCGGCGACCGGCGGGGCCGGGCGGCCCGGCTCGGCGGGCGGCACGGCCGGGCCCGGCGACGGTGGCGCGGTGGACTGTCTGCGGGGGTGCGCGTAGCTGATGGGGCCACTGGGCGGCGCGGCCGTAACCGGCTCGTTCGCGGCGCTCGGCAGGGGCACGTCCTGGGTCCCGGGGTGCGCGTCGGCCGGCTCCTGGGTGCCCTGGTCGGGCGCGGGCGTCCCGGTACCGGGAAGAGTGTGGTCTCCCGCCGCGCTCGAGGCGGCCGCCGGTGCGCCGTGGCGCACCTCCGTGGTGCGTGGCGGTGGTGTGCCGACCGTGCGGGCCAGCCCGGGGGCGACGGTCTCGTGGATGGTGGCGGCGAGCTCACCGGGACGGTCGACGCCCTGATCGGCGAGCAGCTCGGCGAGACCGCCCGCGTACCCCTGGCCGACGGCCCGTATCTTCCAGGCGTCCTGACGGCGGTAGAACTCCACGGCGACCACGGCGGACTCGGTGTCCAGGCCGGTGAGGGTGTAGCTGACGATCCCGGCGCCTTCGGGGCCGGTGACGGCGAGAAAGGGGGCCGCGACGGCCCCGAAGCCGGCCGGGGCGCCTGGGGCCACCGGCAGCGCTAGCAGCACCGACACCCGGTGCGTGGCGGCCGGCACGACGGCCAGGTCGACGGCGATCCGGTGGTCGGCGGTCGCCTGCCGGGACACCTCCACTCCGGGACAGGCCGGCTGGGCGGGGTGTGCGAGCCATTCGGGGCCCGGAACGCGGCCGTGCTCGTCGGCCAGGGTCGCACCGGCCACGACGGACTTTCCGGCCGACACCCGGATTTCCAGTCGGGTGTGGGGCAGCGGATGGTTCTGCCCCCGGACCAGCTCGGCCGTCATCGGCTCTGTCCCCTCGGTGATGAGCTCTCGGTGGTGCGCGGTGACGACGGCTCCCGGCGGTCGAAGCCGCCGGGAGCCGCACGAAGGGCGGTCACGGCCCCGGGGCCGTGACCGGGCATGCCTACAGGTGCGGAACGATCGCCGGCATCAGGTCCTGGAAGGTGCGGCCGTTGGCGGGCTCGCCGACGGCGGTCATCTGCCAGCCGGAGCCGACGCGGTGCACCTTGGCCATGATCTGGGCGGTGTACTGACCGCCACCGGTGAGGGTGTAACGCGCCATTTCCTGGCCGTTGGTCTCGTCGACGATCCGGCAGAACGCGTTCTGCACCTCGGCGAAGGTCTGGCCGGTGAAGGAGTTCACCGTGAAGACGATCTGGTCGATGTGGACCGGTACACGCTGGAGGTCGACCAGGATGGCCTCGTCGTCCCCGCCCTGTCCGGCGCCGCCGACCAGATTGTCACCGGTGTGGCGGACGGATCCGTCGTCGCTGACAAGGTGGCGGAAGAACACCACATCCACGGGCTGCTTGTCGGCGAAGAGGACGGCCGAGGCGTCGAGGTCGATCTCCCTGGTGCGGGACCCGAAGAGCCCGCGCCGAGGAGCCGCCTGCCAGCCCAAGCCCATCCGCACCGCGGTCAGCGTGCCGCCGTCGGACTTCTGAAGGCTGATGCCCTGCCCCTTGGACAAGTTGACGCTCACGCGCTGTCCCCCCTCTCTCCCCGGTCTGACCGGGATAGCCATCGCGGTCGCCGTCCGCGGGGCGACCACGTCTGAAACCCTACGCATCCCAGCCGACCCGCGGAGCGCGGGTCGGCCTTTTTGTGGCGCTCTTGCAACAGTCGCGGGCTCAGGCCAGCCCCGCCTCCCTCATCTGCCGCAGCTCCTTCTTGAGTTCACTGACCTCGTCCCTCAGCCGGGCGGCCACCTCGAACTGGAGCTCCGCCGCTGCGGCCCGCATCCGGTCGGTCATCTCCTCGATGATCCCGGCCAGTTCGGCGGCCGGGCGGTCGCTGGTGATCTCGCCCTTCCTGGCGCCGCCGGCCTTGGCGCCCTTCGCCGCCTTTGCGCCCGGGCCCGCGTGCGCTGCCAGCGAGGGCACCGGTGTCCTTGCGGCCTTGCCCTCCTTGCCCTGGCGGTAGCCGGTGCCGAGGAGCTGCTCGGTGTCGACCTCCTCGCGGGCGATGGTGGCCACGATGTCGTTGATCTTCTTGCGCAGGGGCTGGGGGTCGATTCCGTTCGCCTTGTTGTAGGCGATCTGCCTGGCCCGGCGGCGGTTGGTCTCCTCGATGGCCTTCTCCATGGCCGGGGTGATCTTGTCGGCGTACATATGGACCTGCCCGGAGACATTGCGCGCCGCGCGGCCGATGGTCTGGATGAGGGAGGTGCCGGAGCGCAGGAAGCCCTCCTTGTCCGCGTCGAGGATCGCCACCAGGGACACCTCGGGGAGGTCGAGGCCCTCACGGAGCAGGTTGATGCCGACCAGCACGTCGTACTCACCGGCGCGCAGCTCGCGCAGCAGCTCGATCCGGCGCAGGGTGTCGACGTCGCTGTGCAGATAGCGGACCTGTACGCCCAGCTCCAGGAAGTAGTCGGTGAGGTCCTCGGCCATCTTCTTGGTGAGGGTGGTCACCAGGACGCGTTCGTCCTTCTCGGTCCGCTTGCGGATCTCGTGCACCAGGTCGTCGATCTGGCCCTCGGTGGGCTTGACGACCACCTCGGGGTCGACCAGTCCGGTAGGGCGGATGATCTGCTCCACGAACCCGTCGGAGCGGGACAGCTCATAGGCGCCCGGGGTGGCGGACAGGTACACCGTCTGCCCGATCCGCCCCTGGAACTCCTCCCACTTCAGGGGCCTGTTGTCGAGGGCCGAGGGCAGGCGGAAGCCGTGGTCGACAAGGGTCCGCTTACGAGAGGCGTCACCCTCGTACATCGCGCCGATCTGCGGGACCGTCACATGCGACTCGTCGATGACCAGCAGGAAGTCCTCGGGGAAGTAGTCGAGCAGCGTGTTGGGCGGGGTGCCGGGGTCACGGTCGTCGAAGTGCATCGAGTAGTTCTCCACGCCGGAGCAGCTGCCGATCTGGCGCAGCATCTCGATGTCGTACGTGGTGCGCATCCGCAGCCGCTGCGACTCCAGCAGCTTGCCCTGCTTGTCCAGCTCGGCGAGGCGCGCCTCGAGCTCGCGCTCGATGCCGTTGACCGCCTTCTCCATGCGCTCGGGTCCGGCGACGTAGTGGCTGGCGGGGAAGACGTACAGCTCCCGGTCGTCACTGATCACCTCGCCGGTGAGCGGGTGCAGGGTGGAGAGCGCCTCGATCTCGTCGCCGAACATCTCGATGCGGACGGCCAGCTCCTCGTAGACCGGGAAGATCTCGATGGTGTCGCCGCGGACCCGGAAGGTGCCCCGGGCGAACGCCAGGTCGTTGCGCGTGTACTGGATGTCGACGAAGCGGCGCAGCAGCTGGTCGCGGTCGATCTCCTCGCCGACCTTCAGCGGCACCATGCGGTCCACGTACTCCTGCGGGGTGCCGAGGCCGTAGATGCACGAGACCGATGCGACCACGACCACGTCCCTGCGGGTCAGCAGCGAGTTCGTCGCGGAGTGGCGCAGCCGCTCCACCTCCTCGTTGATCGAGGAGTCCTTCTCGATGTACGTGTCCGACTGGGGGACGTAGGCCTCTGGCTGGTAGTAGTCGTAGTACGAGACGAAATACTCCACCGCGTTGTTCGGCAGGAGCTCGCGGAACTCGTTGGCCAGCTGGGCGGCCAGCGTCTTGTTCGGCGCCATGACCAGAGTGGGGCGCTGGAGCTTCTCGATCATCCATGCCGTGGTCGCGGACTTGCCCGTGCCGGTCGCACCGAGCAGGACGACGTCCTTCTCACCTGCTCGAATGCGCTTCTCGAGCTCGGCGATGGCCGTCGGCTGGTCGCCGCTGGGCTGGTAGGGGCTGATGACCTCGAAGGGCGCCATCGAGCGTTCGATCTTGGTAACGGGCCGCATGGAACCACCGTACGACCCGCCACTGACATTGATGCCGGTACGCGGAATCCCCGGCGGACTCGGCGTTCTCGGCGGGCGCGGAGCCCCCGGACCGCTTCCGGGCGGATACGGCGAGCGCACCCGCCAGGACGAGGAAGAACAGCGGGCCGACCAGGAGGGGGGCGAGGAGGGTGGCCGGTGAGTCGCCGGCCACGCCCGCGGGGGCGGCACCGTGCACATGGACCCGCACTCCCGCCATCCCGGTGTAGTGCATGCCGCTGACGGCGAGCCCCATCACCAGTCCGGCACCCAGGCTCGGCAGAAGGCCGCGGACGGAGACGGCGGCCCAGAGGGCCGCGGTGGCCGCGACGACGGCGATCACTACGGAGAGGGCGATGGTCGCGGTGTCGTAGGCGAGCCGCCCGTGGAGCCGCATTCCGGCCATGCCCAGATAGTGCGCGGAAGCGATGCCGAGTCCGGTGATGGTGCCACCGGTGACCAGGGCCAGGGCGGTGGCGCCGCGATGGCCCACGATGACGATCCCGGTGCCGGTCATGACGACGGCGACACCGAGACTGGCCCAGGTCGTGGGCCGGTCGTAGCCGATCGGGGCCTCCGCGACGGTGAAGCCCGTCATCGCGATGAAGTGCATGGTCCAGATCCCGGTACCGATGGCGGCGGCCCCGAGCATCAGCCACCACCAGCGCAGCGCTCCGCGCGCTCCGCACGATCTGCTCGTGCACACCGCCCAGGCGGTGCAGCGCAGCCCCAGCGCCCCGCCGGCGCAGGCCATGAGAAAGGCGGCCACGGGCGTGAGGAGACCGTGGCTGAAACCATCGACTGTGCCCTGCATCGCGCTGTGTCCTTCGCTCCGTGTACCGCCCTGTGCCGCTGTGTACCGCCCGTGTGCGGGCCCTTGCCGCCCTGTGCCGCTCGCGGCCCGAGGGTTCCCGGTGGAGGGAGCCCGTTACGGGGTGAGGGTAGGGCGATCCTGCCAGGAGGCAAACCCCGGGGTCAGGGGCATTGTCAGTGGCTGGTCCTACGGTGGTGCCATGAAGAGCTTCGAGTGGACCGTGGTGGGCTCGGACATCGGGCCGCTGCTGCTCGCTGCCACCGCGGACGGACTGGTGAGCGTCGCGTTCCACGCCGATGCGCCGGCGCGTGACAGGGCGGTCGACCGGCTGGTCGCCCAGCTGGGCGGCACCCCTCGTCAGGTGGCCTCCGGGGCGGGTGCGGCTTCGGCGGGCGGCCCTGCCGCACCCGGTCGGCTCGCCGAGCCCATATGTCAGTTCGCAGAGTACTTCGCGGGGCGGCGCCGGGACTTCGACCTGACGCTGGACTGGTCGCTGACCTCCGGCTTCAACCGCGAGGTGCTGCGCGAGCTGGCATCGGGGGTGCCGTACGGCGCGGTGGTGGGATACGGCGAGCTGGCCGCGCGGGTGGGTCGGCCGGACGCCGCGCAGGCGGTGGGCGCTGCGATGGGGTCGAATCCGCTGCCGTTGGTGGTGCCGTGCCACCGCGTGGTGGAAAGCGACGGAAGTCTCGGAGGCTTCGGCGGCGGCCGGGAGACCAAGCGCAAGCTGCTGGCCCTGGAGGGAGTGCTGCCCGAGCCGTTGTTCTGATCGGCGGGCCCGAGCGGCTGCTCTGAGCGGCACTGGTGTGCCACCTCACCCGCACCGAGCCCTCTGTCCGGGGCGGCCGAAAGGCGATTCCGCCGGTGCGCACACACCTGGCACACTGCGGCGGTGGCTCCTACTTCCTGTGATGTTCCGATAGCCGGTGTCGACAGCGCGTTCTCCGGAGCGGGCGCGGTCACCCGATGAGCACCGGAAAGAAATCCCCGGCGGCTATCGACGCGGCGGAACTGCCCGCGCTACGACGGCGAATCACCCCCGTGCTCATCGCGGGCCAGATACTCGGGGGTCTCGGCGTGGCCACCGGCGTCGCTCTGGCCTCCGTGCTGGCGCAGCAGGTGAGCGGTTCCGAGGCGCTCTCCGGTCTCGCCCCGACGGCGATGGTGGCAGGTACGGCGCTGCTGTCCGTACCGCTGGCCGCGCTGATGACCGCGCGTGGGCGCCGCCCGGGCCTCGTGCTTGCCTATGTGATCGGCGCGACCGGGGCGGCCATCGTGGTTCTGGCGGCGGCGCTCGGCAATTTCCCGCTGCTCCTGCTGGGGATGGCGGGCTTCGGCGCCGCCTCATCGGCGAATCTCCAGTCGCGCTTCGCCGCTGCGGACCTGGCGGAGCCCGACCGGCGGGCACGGGCCATCTCCCTCGTGGTGTGGGCCACCACGATCGGAGCGGTGCTCGGGCCGAACATCGCCGCGCCCGCGGGCCGCAGCGCGTCCCGGCTCGGGATCCCGGAGACAGCCGGACCGTTCCTGTGGGCGGGCGGGGTGTTCCTGATCTCGGCGCTGGTCGTCGCCCTGCTGCTGCGTCCCGACCCCCTGCTGACGGCGCGGGCGCTGGCCCCGGCCGGCGAGGACACCAAGGAAGGGCGTTCGCTACGGGCGGGGGTGCGTGCGGTCCGGGAATCGCCGCGGGCCCAGCTGGCCCTCGCGACCATCGTGGTCGCCCATACCGCGATGGTGTCGATCATGTCGATGACCCCCTTGGCACTGAGCCATCACGGGGCGGGGATCGAGCTGATCGGCTTGGTGATCAGCGGCCATATCGCGGGTATGTACGCATTCTCACCGGTGATGGGCTGGCTGGCCGACCGGCTCGGTCGGCTCTCGGTGATCGGCCTGGCCATGGGGCTGCTCGCCTGCGCGACGCTGCTGGCCGGGACCGCCGGGGCGAGTCACAGCCGTACCGCCGCCGGTCTGTTCCTGCTCGGCCTGGGCTGGTCCGCGGGGCTCGTCTCGGGCTCGGCGCTCCTGACGGACTCGGTGCCGGGCCCGGCCCGCGCCGCCGTGCAGGGTCTTTCGGACCTGACGATGAACGCGGCGGCGGGTATCGGCGGTGCCGCGGCCGGTCTGATCGTGTCCCGCACCAGCTATGGCTGGCTGAACGCGGTCGGGGCCTGCCTGCTGCTGCCGCTGGCGACCCTCATCGTGTACCGCGCGCTCACACGGTCGCGTGAGGACACCAGGGCGGCGGCGTCCGGGGGCGGGGACCCCGCCCGCCCGGACACCTCGGATGCCCCGGCTGTCCCGGACCCGGCGGGTTCCGCGACCACGGACTGATCCCTGCCGCCACCCACCGGCTGAGCCTTGTTCTAAAGGCTGATGTGGTAGGCCTTCCGCAGGGTCTCGTGGACCGTCCAGGTCGTCTTGTCGCCCTCGCGCAGCACACAGGCGTCGCCGGGACCGACTTCAAGGGTGGCACCACCCTCCACCGCCACGGTGGCGCGCCCGCTCACGACGACGAACAGCTCATTGGCCTCGGTGTCCGTGACCACGCCGGGGGTGATCTGCCAGATGCCGCGCAGCTGCTTGCCGTCTTCCGACTCCCACAGGACCCGTCCGGTCACCACGGGCTCACCGGAGACGATCTGCTCAGGGGCGAGCGGTTCTGCTTCCAGCTCGACGTCCGGAATGTGCACGACAAAGGAAGGGGATTCAGGGCCGGCAGCGGTGTCATCAAAGGTCGTCATGGCGCGTCACCTTAGCGGGGCCGGATAGGCACCGCGCGAGCAGGCGAGATTCAGGGCGCGCCAGTGAAGATCGATGTCTGGCGAAACGTTTGCGCGGGGTTTCGCCGTGCCAGGGATGGATCATGCCCGAGACCACACTGCTGCTGTCGCCAGAGGTACGGGAGGCGCTCGACGCCCACCGTCCCGTCGTAGCCCTCGAATCCACGATCATCGCGCACGGTCTGCCCCGCCCCCGCAATCTGGCCGTGGCGGCGGAGCTGGAGTCCCTTGTCAGGGACAACGGAGCGGTGCCCGCGACGATCGCCGTACTGGATGGACGCGCCCATATCGGCCTCGGCAAGGACCAGTTGGAGCGGGTCGCGAAGGACCCGGAGGTCCGCAAGCTCGGGCACCGCGACCTCGCACCCGCCCTCGCCACCGGGGCGAGCGGGGCGACGACCGTGTCCGCCACCGCGTTCCTCGCCGCCCGTGCCGGGATCAGGGTGTTCGCGACGGGCGGGCTGGGCGGAGTCCACCGGGAGTGGATCCACTCCCAGGACGAGTCGGCGGATCTGCGGCTGCTGGCACGCACGCGGATCGCCGTCGTCTGCGCCGGGGTGAAGTCGATCCTCGACGTCCCCGCGACACTGCAGCGCCTGGAGACCCTGGGCGTCGGCGTCCTCGGCTACCGCACCGACCTCTTCCCCGGGTTCTACCTGTCCTCCTCGGGCGAGCCCGTCGACTGGACGGTGCACACGCCCGAAGAGGTCGCCGGGGTGATCCGCGCCCAGGACGCACTCGGCGGGCCCGACACGGCGCTTGTCGTGGCCCAGCCGGTCCCGGAGGACCGGCAGCTCGATCCCGAACTGCATGACCGGGTGCTGTCGGAGGCGCTGGACGCCTGCCAGGAGCGCGGCATCGCGGGCCAGGGAGTGACCCCCTTCCTCCTGGAACACCTGACACAGGCCACGGCGGGCGCGTCGCTGGAGGCCAACCTGGCGGCGGTACGCGGAAACGTCACGCTCGCGGCCCGGATCGCGGCGGCGCTGTGACCGGTCCGACCGCGCCAGGTCCCGCCCGGGGCGGTGCCCTGCTGGTGGTCGGCGATGTGGCGACCGATGTGGTGGCACGGCACCGTTCGGATCTCGCCCATGGGACCGACACCGCCGCCGAGGTACGGACCCTCCCGGGTGGCGCCGGGGCCAACGCGGCCTGCTGGGCGGCGTACGCGGGTTGCGCAGACGTACGGCTGCTCGGCAGGGTCGGCGCGGAGAGCGCCGACTGGCACACGGCGCGTCTGCGAAAGGCCGGGGTGCGTCCGCTCCTGGTGACCGACCCCGAGGCACAGACCGCCACCATCGTCGCGCTCGTGGACGCCCGTGCCGAACGCACCTTTCTCACCGACAGCGGGGCGGCTCTGCGGATCTCCCCCGCCGACTGGTCGCCCGGCCTGCTCGACGGGGTCGCCCGGCTCCATCTGTCCGGCTACCTCTTCTTCGCCGACCGGAGCCGCGAACTCGCGGACGTGGCCATGGCCGACGCACACGCACGGGGCGTCCCGGTGAGCGTGGACCCCGCGTCGGCGGGCTTCATCGCGGCGCTGGGAGCCGAGTCGTTCCTCCACGCGGTCGCCAAGGCCGATGTGCTGCTGCCCAACACCGACGAGGCCCGGCTGCTGACCGGCGCCCCCGACGCCGCCGACGCCGCGGCACTGCTGAGCCGCCGGGTCCCGCTCACCGTCGTCACGCTCGGCGCCGAGGGCGCCTTGGTGGCGGAAGCGGGCACGGTGACGGCACGGGTGCCACCGGTCCAGGCGAAGGCGGTCGACTCGACGGGGGCCGGTGATGCCTTCACCGGCGCCTTCCTGGCCGCCCTCCTGTCCGGCGCCGACGCGGCGGTCGCCGCGACGGAGGGATGCCGGGCGGGGGCCCTCGCGGTCGCCCTGGACGGGGGACGCCCGCCCTCGGGATAGGGCCTCTACGCGCCTGGCGTTTCGCCGGCTCCCCACGGGTCGTTCCAGGCCGGGTGCCTCGGATCGTCGGCACGGACGACGACCTCGGCGGCACCGGCCGGGGCGACCTCGTGCTCGTAGCGCTCGAAGGCGGGCAGTGTCCAGTGCTCCGCCTGGTCCGTGCGACGGCTCAGTGCGCCCGGCGAGAGCCGCAGATGGACGGTGAGGTCGAACGGGAACCAGTGCCCGAGCAGTAGCGGCCCTTGCAGCACCAGCACTCCCCCGGGCGGGAGTTCGCGGTACGCGCTGCGTGTGGCGCGGTCGGTGACCGGATCCCAGAGGTCGGGCAGCACCCGTCCCGACCCTCCGGGCTCCAGGGGTCCGAAGACCTCGCGCCAGAGCGCGCCCGTGTCGAACCAGCCTTCGTAGTACGTGTCGGGGTCCTCGCGTCCGTGCTCGTAACGCAGTGAGGCCGGCCGCAGGAACCCGGTGGCCGCGACCACCTGGACCGCACGCCCGCGCAGCCGCAGCGCGTCCGCGAACGCGGAGGCGGCCGCGCCCGTGCCGGCGGCGGGCGCACCGTCCACGGCCACACGGAGCCGGCTGCCCCCGTCGTGGGACGTGGTCCGCGTGATCCGGTCGGCGACGGCTTCGGTCAGCCGTTCCCAGGTGATCGGTTGCAGTCGCACGGCTCCATCATGCCTGGGGCGCGGACCGGGCAATGCGGCACGGCCTCGGCGGCCTCAGGCCGTGAACCGCTCCAGGCGGATACGGCCTTCCCGTACCCCGTCGTCCACGCCCAGCTTCCCCAGACTGATCTCCAGGCATGTCCCGGCATCGAGTTCGAGCCGTGCCGCCGCCGTACCGGGCGGCGGCGCCCCTTCCCCGTACACCGGGTCCCCCGCGGACTCACCGACCCGCAGATGGAACTCGCCCTCGTCCAGCCGGACTTCCACGGTCCCCTGCCACCCCGCCCGTTCAAGGCTCCGGCGCAGCGGCAGGGCGAACCAGTGGGCCCGTACCGCGTCCGTCGGCCGGGGCTCGGTCAGCTCGGGGACGCCCCACTCGGCCAGGGCTGTGAGCACGGGCAGCAACTCATGTCCGCGCGGAGTCAGTTCGTAGACGTAGGCGGAGACGGGCGCCGGGAGGCGGTGGCGCACGGCCAGGCCGTCGCGCTCCATGTCCTTGAGCCGGGAGGCCAGCACGTCCGTGCTGACACCGGGCAGATCCGCGTGCAGATCGGTGTACCGGCGCGGCCCCGCCAGCAGTTCCCTGACGATCAGCAGGGTCCAGCGGTCGCCGACGGCGTCGAGCGCGCGGGCGGCGGCGCAGTACTGGTCATAGCTTCGGCGGCGCGCGGTGCGCGGCGGGGATGACGAGCGAGGCGGCATGCGAGGCAGTCTAGACATAGTGTTGGACTTTCCAAGCGGTCACTTGGTAAAACCAAGCAACAACGTTTCCGGGGAGGTCAGCGCATGGAGTTCCGGCAGTCGAGCAAGCTGAGCGAGGTCTGCTACGAGATCCGCGGACCGGTGATCGAGCACGCCAACGCGCTGGAGGAGGCCGGCCACAGCGTCCTGCGCCTCAACACGGGCAACCCCGCGCTGTTCGGCTTCGAGGCACCGGACGAGATCCTCCAGGACATGATCCGGATGCTTCCGCAGGCCCATGGCTACACCGATTCCCGCGGCATCCTCTCCGCCCGCCGCGCCGTCGCCCAGCGCTACCAGGCCCTCGGCCTCAGCGAGGTCGGCGTGGACGACATCTTCCTCGGGAACGGGGTGTCCGAGCTGGTCTCCATGGCCGTGCAGGCCCTGCTCGAGGACGGTGACGAGATCCTGATCCCCGCTCCCGACTTCCCGCTGTGGACCGCCGTGACCACGCTCGCCGGAGGACGGCCCGTCCACTACCTGTGCGACGAGTCGGCGGACTGGTACCCGGACCTTGACGACATGGCCTCGAAGATCACCGACCGGACCAAGGCCGTGCTGATCATCAATCCCAACAACCCCACCGGCGCCGTGTATCCGCGTGAGATCGTCGAGGGCATCCTCGATCTGGCGCGCCGCCACCAGCTGATGGTGTTCGCCGACGAGATCTACGACCAGATCGTGTACGACGACGCCGTCCACCACAGCGCGGCGGCCCTCGCCCCGGACCTGGTCGTCCTCACCTTCAGCGGACTCTCCAAGACCTACCGCGTGGCCGGGTTCCGTTCCGGCTGGATGGTCGTCACCGGGCCCAAGCAGCACGCCCGAAGCTACCTGGAGGGGCTCACGATGCTCGCGTCCATGCGCCTGTGCCCCAACGCGCCCGCGCAGTACGCCATTCAGGCCGCGCTCGGCGGGCGCCAGTCCATCCACGAACTGACCGCGCCCGGGGGGCGGCTGCGCGAGCAGCGCGACCGTGCCTGGGAGCGGCTCAACGAGATACCCGGGGTCTCGTGCGTGAAGCCGAAGGGCGCGCTGTACGCCTTCCCGCGGCTCGACCCGGCCGTGCACCCCATCCACGACGACGAGAAGTTCGTGCTGGATCTGCTGCTGCGCGAGAAGATCCAGGTCGTGCAGGGTACGGGCTTCAGCTGGCCGCGTCCGGACCACTTCCGGATCCTGACGCTCCCCCACGCCGACGACCTGGACGCGGCGATCAGCCGCATCGGCAGGTTCCTCAGCGGCTACCGCCAGTGAGTGCGCGGGAAGAGGCAGAACTGGAGCGGGCCCGAGGGCGTAGCCTGCCCTCGGGCCCTGTTGATGCCGCTCACATCACACGCCGGCACGTTTGAGGACCCGGGTCAGTCTCATTGTGTCGCGTCCTGCCTTTGGACCACCGCCGATCGAGCTCGGCGGACCAGATTCGAACTGGCATTTCGACACACCAGGGCCCGGGCCCGGTCGATCCGGCGATGAGCGGCGAATGCTGAGTCTGGAGCGAGAGTCTGAGATTGATCGCGGTCTGCCTCTGCCGGGTTGGGCTACCCCGGCTCGCACGGTAGTGCCGGGGGGAGGACTCGAACCTCCACTGGAACCGCTTCGTCACGACAAGCTTCAGCTTCAGCTTTGCGCTCCTCGCGCACCCCGCCCGCGAAGCCGCGGACGGGGAGTCTGTGTGATCGTAGCCGCAGGGGGCTACTGACCGAAGAGATAGCCGAAGACGGCGTCACCGACCCGCTGGTCCGTGACCTCGGCGCCGTTGGCCTCCTCACGGGCGAACTTCACGGCCTGCTGGAGCTTCTCCACCCGGTCCAGCAGTTCGTTCACCCGGCGGGCGGGCAGCGCTCCGGAGAACTTGACCGTTGTCCAGTAACCGACGGGGATGTCCTCGTAGTACACCTCGACCTGCGCCGGGTGCTTCTCGGTGGCCTCCGCCTTCACATGGTTGCGGGGCACCTTCCTGGTCCGGACCGTCTTGACCGGCTCGGTCTTCCAGGAGTCCGTGGACGGGTCCTGGGACCAGGACTCGGCCGCGTCGAGCACCGGCAGCTTGCGCACGAAGGTGTTGATGTCCGTCAGCTGCTTCTCCAGGAAGAGGAGATACGAGACGGGCGCGTCGGCGACCAGCACCCGGCCGTCGACGGTGATATCGGCGCGGGCCGCGCAGTTCGCCCAGTCCTTGGTGGCGGTCACATCGAACAGCCGGGTCAGCGTCTTCGCGGTGTCACGCAGCACGTCCTCGGCCTTGATCTGCACCAGCGTCGACTCGGGCGGAAGCTGCTCGCCCTCCTCGTCCTTCGGCTGGTACGTCCGGGAGATGCCGGCCAGAAGCGCGGGCTTCTGAAGGCCGTGATGGGCCGCCGTAAGATCCTGGTGCGCCTTGGACTTGACGCCTTTCTCCACTGCGATGATCTGATTGAGTTTCGCCACGTGCGGGAACGTAGCAGTCCCCAAGCCCCTTCATCGAGCGATTATCCGGCGCAGGGCCGGAGATGCGGCCGCCGCACGGAGGGAGACCGGGCCGGTGGATCCTCTCGTGGTCGTGGAGCCGTTGAGGCAGCGCCGCTGCGCCGAGTGCCATCGCGGTCCGCTGGAGCGGATGGTCCTCGAGTTCAACTCACCGCGCTGTCTGGACTGCGCGGACCTGGGGCACCTGGTGTTTCTGCCCCGGGGGAACGCGGCCCTCACCCGGCGTGCCCGGGAGGCCGGTTCGCTGTGGGCCGTCGTCGTACGGCACAACAGGCAGCGCACACGGTACGAGCGGCAGGGTCTGCTGGTGGAGGAGGAGGCCCTGGCCCGGGCCGAGCGCGCCTGCCTGGCCGACGCGGAAGCGCGGGCCAGGCGCCGGGAAAGGGACGCCGCGCGGCGTGCCGCGCGGGACGTGCTGTTCACGGGGACGCTGACCGCGGAGATCCTGCGGCTGTTCCCGTACTGCCCACTGGACCGCGCGGTCGATGTCGCGGCGCACACCTCGGAGCGCGGGAGCGGGCGGGTGGGGCGCACCGCGGCCGGACGAGCCCTGGACGAGGGGGCGATCACGGCGGCGGTGCGTGCGTCCGTACGTCATCTCGACACGCCGTACGACACCCTGCTCATGCGGGGCGTACCTCGCCCTGAGGCGCGCAGGCGGGTGGCTCCGGCCATCGAGGCGCTGCTGGCCAGGTGGCGGGGACCGGTGCGGCAGGGGACGGACACGGGGGCCGAGTGACGCCCACGTCACCGCGAACGCCCCGTCTCTTCCGTACCAGTCGTGTCAACAACCCTGCGGGCCAATACACCTAGGCCGCGGGGCGGAAGCGGCGGTAGAGCACGGCACCACCGAGGATCAGGGCCGCGCCTGCCGGGACGGTGAAGGCGGCACCGGCCGTGGCGCCCGTCCAGGCCAGCTGGGCCGGCATCTGATGGGGCTCGTGGTGGGCTGCCGCGACTTCCTCCATCGGCGGCCTGGACACCGGATTCGGAGTGACCGGAATTCCGGGCCCGTTCGACGAGACGTTACCGACGGAGGCGTTGCCGATACCGACGACGTTGAGGGAATTACCGGAGACATTCACCGGCAGATCGACGGGGAGTTGAACGGTGTTGCCCGAGAGCAGCCCCGGGGAGCCCTGGGCGTCACCGGCGGCCAGCGCACCGCCCAGGACACCGTTGTCGGCGTCGTTGTCGCGGGCGTCCGTGGTGCGGGTGCGCGGTGCGTCGGCGTGCGGGGGGATGCGCCGCATGTCAGTGGCGATCCGCGCGGCGTCCACGTTGGTACAGCGGTTGCCGACGGCCGGGTTGAGCACGCCGATCACGTTGATGGTGTTGCCGCACACGTTCACCGGGACATGCACGGGGATCTGCACGGTGTTCCCGGAGATCAGGCCCGGCGATCCCGCCGCGCCTCCCTGCGCGGCCGAGTCGGCGTACGCGGCCCCGGCGGCTGCCATCGCACCGCCCGTGACCATCGCTGCGACGAGGCCTGTTCGGCAAATCTGCCTCATTGTTCCTGCCTTCCGGATAATGACCACGGGTAGCGTCCCGCACCGGAAATAACGCGATGGAGCCAATCGGGTTATGGCCGGCCATCCTTTCACCCCATCGAGTGGGCCGATTATCGAACTGAACGTCACTAAGCGCTGTCCCGTAATCCCCGGCGGGCGCACGACGACAGCTACGGCACCTCGCTGCGTTGTCGAATCGCCCGAATACGCCCAGTATGAGGACGACCCTCCGCCTTGCGATGCACCGCATCTGACGCCGTGCGCTGATCCACCCGGGATTACGGGACAGCCCTTAGGCTGTCACCACACCCGATCTGGTGGCCGTGCGCTCAGTGGCCGGTCAGCGCGGTGAGCGCCCCGACCGGATCCGTGTCGGGCATACCGCGCGGCCACCAGTCGTCGCGGCCCGGATCCGACTCGTAGCCGTACCACAAGCCGTCCCGGCCCAGGCGCAGTTGAAGTGCGGGGGTGGAGAGCCGGTTGTGCCGGGGACGGAACGCCGGGCCGTCCGGGAAACCGGCGGCGATCAACGCGGGGCGCGCCCGGTCGAAGGGACCGGCCGGAGGGTCCCATTCCTCCTCCAGGGCGGTGAGGCCCGCGAGTCCGCCCTGCCGCCAGGCCGCGACGGCACGGGCCAGATCCGTCGGGCTGCGGTCGGTGGCGCGGGCCAGCGCGGTGTAGAGCGCGCGGGTGGACGCGGTCAGCCCGGAGCCGGGATGGGCGGCGGCCAGCCGGACGGCGTCCTGCCAGGGGGTGAGGCCCGTGAGCGGGTCCCGCCCGGTGCGCAGTGTGGTGTGGGCCCGCCCCGCGGCTTCGGTGGCGAGCAGATCCAGGGCCAGTGGGTCAGGGGCTCCGGCCGCCTCCGGATACACGGGCGGGCGTCCGGGATGCGGAGGTACGGGCAGCGGGTCCGGGAGAGCCGGAAGGCTGCGAGCCGCCAGAACGGATGCGGCGGGAACGGTCGCGAGAAGCGGCGGCGGAATCTGCCCTCCGGCGCCGCTCCGACCCCCCATGGAGCCCCGGTTCGCGGTGCGCTCCGCCATGATGCGCTGCGCGGTGGCCCGCTCCGCCGCCGAGCGTGCCGCATTGCGCCGGGTCAGCTCGGCGAGGACCTCCTGCTCACCACGTCCGCGCATCAGGAACAGCACGAACGGGTCCTCGTCGAGGATCCTGGCCGTCTGGTAGCAGAGCGCAGCGGCGTGCTTGCAGGGAAGGCCGTCATCGGGGCAGGAGCAGTCCGGGATCAGATCACCGGGTGCGGGCAGCAGTTCGGCGGCGTCCGCGAGTGCGTGCGGCACGTCCTTGTCGAGCAGTGCCGCGATGTGGTCGGGGCGGCCCGCCGCGATGTCCAGGAGCCGCTCCCATTCCTCGTCGCCGAGGGTGCGCAGCCGGATGTCCGTGCGATACGGGCGCGGGCGGGAGCCGTGGACATAGGCGGTGACCCTGCCCGGAGTCACGGTGATCGCGTCGACATGGCCCCGCCCTGCGTACGACCGGCCGCGGGCGAGGCGCGCCGGGTCGAGCGCGGTGTCCTCCAGCGCCTCCACCCAGGCGTCGCCCCACCAGGAGGCCGCGGGGGCGTCGTCACCGGAGCGCGGGGCGAGCCGGGGGAATGTGCGCCGGCGATCGTCCGGTCTGCGGGGGGTGTCCCCGCGGGAGGTGCGGTGACGGTGGGCGGTCATGACGAACTCCTGGTGGTGCGTCCACGGACGGGCCGTTCGACGCGGCTGGTCGGCCTGGCCGGCCGGCTCGAGCCGGTCACGAGGGCCTCCGCAGCGATACGAGATCGGCCAGCTCCCGGTCGGTGAGTTCGGTCAGCGCCGCCTCACCGGATCCGAGCACCGCGTCCGCCAGCGCCCGCTTCGAGAGCAGCATCTCCGCGATGCGGTCCTCCACGGTGCCTTCGGCGATCAGCCGGTGTACCTGCACCGGCTGGGTCTGGCCGATGCGGTAGGCACGGTCGGTGGCCTGGTCCTCCACCGCCGGGTTCCACCAGCGGTCGTAGTGGATGACGTGACCGGCCCTGGTCAGATTGAGCCCGGTGCCCGCGGCCTTCAGGGAGAGGATGAACACGGGGACCTCGCCGGACTGGAAGCGATCCACCATCCGCTCCCGCTCCGGGACGGGTGTGCCGCCGTGGAGCAGTTGGGAGGCGACTCCCCTGGCGTCGAGATGTCCGGCGATCAGCCGGGCCATCGACACGTACTGGGTGAACACCAGCACCGAACCGTCCTCCGCCAGGATCGTGTCGAGCAACTCGTCGAGGAGAGTGAGCTTCCCGGAGCGGGCGGCGAGGCGGGCGCCGCTCTCCTTCAGATACTGCGCGGGGTGGTTGCAGATCTGCTTCAGCGAGGTCAGCAGCTTCATGATCAGACCGCGGCGCCCCATGCCCTCGGCGGTTTCGATCAGCGCCATGGTCTCGCGCACGACCGCCTCGTAGAGCGATGCCTGTTCCCGTGTCAGTGGCACGGGGTGGTCGGACTCGGTCTTGGGCGGCAGCTCGGGCACGATGCCGGGGTCGGACTTCCTGCGGCGGAGCAGGAAGGGACGGACCAGCCGGGCGAGCCGCTCGACGGCCTGCTCGTTCTCCACGTGTTCGTGGTTCTCGACGGCGCGGGCATGGCGGGCGCGGAAGGCCTTCAGCGGTCCGAGCAGTCCGGGTGTGGTCCAGTCGAGCAGGGCCCAGAGCTCCGACAGGTTGTTCTCGACGGGGGTTCCTGTGAGGGCGATCCTGGCCGGGGCGGGGAGGGTGCGCAGTGCCTTGGCAGTTGCCGAGAACGGGTTCTTGATGTGCTGTGCCTCGTCGGCGACGACCATGCCCCAGGTCTCGGCGGCCAGTGCCGCGGCGCTGGTGCGCATCGTGCCGTAGGTGGTCAGGACGAAGCCTGGGCGGTCGGCCGCGGTGCGGATCGCCTCCAGGCTCCGCTCGGCACCGTGGAACCGGAGCACGGGCACACCGGGCGCGAACCGGGCGATCTCCCGCTGCCAGTTGCCCAGCAGGGACGCCGGGCAGACGACGAGGGTCGGTGCGGTGCGGGCGCCGTAGCTGCCACGGTGCAGATGGAGTGCGATGACCGTGACCGTCTTACCGAGGCCCATGTCGTCGGCGAGGCAGCCCCCGAGCCCGAGTGAGGTCATCAGGTCCAGCCAGGCGAGCCCCCGCAGCTGGTAGTCGCGCAGCGTCGCGTCGAGCCCCGGCGGCTGGGCGAGTGCCGCCGGGCCTTCGACGAGCCTGTCCCGGAGCGCGGCGAGCGTGCCCTCGGGGACGGCCTCGACGAGTTCCCCGTCCACCTCGGCGCTGCCGGTGAGCGCCACGGCCAGCGCGTCCACCGGCCCCAGGAGCCCCAGCTCCCGCTTGCGCGCCTTGCGTACGAGAGCGGGGTCGACCACGACCCACCGGTCACGCAGCCGCACGATGGGGCGATGGGACTCGGCGAGTGCGTCCATCTCGCCCGCGGTCAGCGGGTCCCCGCCCAGCGCAAGCTGCCAGTGGAACGCGAGGAGTTGCTCGCTGTCGAAGAAGGGCGTGCCGTCGGTGGCCGACCCGGGCGCCGATGACCGCACCACGGCGGTGGCGCTGAGGGTCCTGGCGAGCTCCCTGGGCCAGTGCACGGCCACACCCGCCGCAGCTAGCCGCTCCGCGGCCACGCCCAGCAGTTCGTACAGCTCGTCCTCGCTCAGCGGAAGGACGTCGGGGACCTCGCGCTCCAGGAGGCGCCCGAGCGGGTGCCACACCCTGGCGGCGCGGCGCAGGGCCAGCACCGCGTCGATCCGGGCCCGGGGCCCGAAGTGGTCCTCGCCGTCACCCGCCCAGAGCCGTGCGGCGTCGAGGACCAGGGTCGGGTCGGCAAGGCTGTGCACCTGCACGAGGGCTGTGGCGGCCCGCCGCACGGACCCGTGCCCGTCCGGCCCGGTCGCTTCGGGATCGTCCTCGGCCGGCCCGTGGGCGTCGGACCCGCGTGCGTCGGCGCGGTCGAACAGCTCGTACGCCGAGAGGTCGAGGCGCAGCGAGATCCGCACCCCCGCGTCCATGCCCGCGGCGGCCTCCGCGGCCCAGGCACGGGCTTCCGGCAGGCGCTGCGGCGCCGTCGCGGCGAACGGCCGTCCCACGGCGTGCTCGGCCGCCGGGGTGCGGGGCAGCGTGTCCGCGACCGCGTCCAGGAACGACCTGACCAGCGCCTCGGGCTCGGGCAGCCGCAGCGACCGCAGTCCCGGCACCGGGGTGGCATGGGCTTCGCAGGGCATCGCGGCGGCGATGGCCCGCAGGTGGGCGATGTCGTCGGCGTCGAGCGGACCGGCCCGCCACGCGTCATGGTCGTCCGTGGTCAGACCGGGCAGCAGCCGGCCGCGTGCGACGAGCTGGAGGGCGTGCAGGGCGGCGGCTCCCCAGCAGACCGTGGCGGGGTGCGCCGCGGCGTCGTGCCGAGCCCTGGCGAGCAGGGGCAGGGCGTCGGCGACGGACAGCAGCACGGCGGGGACGACCTGTCGGCGCGCCCTGCCGCCGTGCCGCCGTACCACCGTCAGCTCGGTGTGCTCCCCCGCCGAACCGGGGGCGGGAGGAGGCGGGTCGCCGTCCGGACTCCAGAAGGCGACCCGCCCTTCGCGCGGCAGCGCGGCGGGGACGAAAACCGCTGCACTGGTGTGCAGCGTGAGTCGCTCGGGCTGCGTGTGCGGCGTACGCGGCATGCGCGGGGCACCTCCCCTCCGTGGCCGGGCTTCGAGGCCTTCTGGTCCTTCGGGTCACGACCATACGGGCGGGGTCTGACAGCGCTCCTCGAGAGCCTCTCGGCCGGCCCGTGCCGATACGGGCCGCCGGGCCGCGGTCACCCCGTTCGGGGGCTCTCCGGGGTGTCCTCCTCGGTCGTCGGCATCACGCCGGCGTCTGACTTCGGCGGGTCCAGGTCCAGGCCCAGGCCCGTCAGTCCGGTCAGCCCTTCGAGGGCCGCGGGTGTCTCTGGCGCTACGGCGTCGGGGGGCGCCACCGGCTCACGCTCGTTCGCGGGCTTGGTCTGCGCCGGCGCCGGGAGGGCGGCCTCAGGTGCGGGGCGGTGGGTGCCGTGCTCCAGGAAGCGCAGCAGCTCGACCGGGATCGGGAGCACCAGCGTGGAGTTCTTCTCTGCGGCCACGGCCATCACCGTCTGGAGCAGCCTCAGCTGGAGCGCCGACGGTGCGTCGGCCATCTGGTGCGCTGCCTCGGCCAGCTTCTTCGACGCCTGGAGCTCCGCGTCGGCGTTGATGACCCGGGCACGGCGCTCCCGGTCCGCCTCCGCCTGCCGTGCCATCGAGCGCTTCATCGTCTCCGGCAGCGACACGTCCTTGATCTCCACCCGGTCGACACTGACGCCCCAGCCGAGCGCCGGACTGTCGATCATGAGTTCAAGGCCCTGGTTGAGCTTCTCCCTGTTGGACAGGAGATCGTCCAGCTCGCTCTTGCCGATGATGGAGCGCAGCGAGGTCTGAGCCATCTGCGAGACGGCGAAGCGGTAGTCCTCGACGCTGACGATCGCGTCGGCCGCGTCCACCACCTTGAAGTAGACGACAGCGTCCACCCGGACGGTGACGTTGTCCCTCGTGATGCCCTCCTGGGCGGGCACGGGCATCGTCACGATCTGCATGTTCACCTTGTGCAGGCGGTCCACCAACGGAACGATCATCGTGAATCCGGGCTCGCGGACGCGAGCGCGCAGCCGGCCGAGACGGAACACCACGCCCCGCTCGTACTGCTTGATGACCCTGGCCGCGGCCAGGCCGTACACCACGAGCGCAGAACCGGCGGCCACACCGGCCACCACCAGCTCTTCGACCATCACGGCACCCCCTGCCGTCCGTCTCGTCCCGGTCCGTCCTCGCTTCAACGGTATTCCCGCGATGACCCCCGGTCGAGCGTCCGGGTCCCCTGTGCGGCTGTCTCCGACGTGCCTGCCCGGCGGAAGTCCGGCAACGTGGCGACCACGAGTGATCACAAGTGGGATCCCCAGACGACAGACGAGGACCAGCCATGCCCCATCTCCGGCGTCCCGCCATCGCGGCCGGGACACTGCTTCTGACCCTCGCCGTCGCGGGCTGTTCCGGTCTCGGCCGGACCGCGGTAGGCACCGTGATCTACGAGACCGAGGACAAGCGTGTCGTCCATGTGTCCAACCCCGGGGTGAACGGCTGCTTCCCGTTCATTCCGAGGGGCGCGCACCGGGTCGAGAACGCGACGCTGATCGATATGTTCCTGTACCGGGAGCCGAACTGTAAGGGCCCCGAGTCGGGGTACATCGGGACGACGCTGTTCGACAACATCGCGCCGGGGACGACCCCGTGGCTGAGCTATAGCTTCGTCCACTGAGGGTGCGGGAGTCACGGGACGGACGGGCTGCTCGGTGTGCCCGCCCCTCTGGAGTGCGCGTCGGCCCAGGGGGGATACCCCGCGGATTCCGGGTAGACCCTGGAGTGGAAGAGGCGATATGCCATGCGCACCGGGAGTGAGCCCGCGACCGCACGCAGTCCCCTGCGGTTGCGATTCTGGCTGAGTGTCTGGGGCCTGCTGTGGGCGGTCGCCGGTACCGCCCTCTTCACCCTGACCGGCCGGGCGGGCTGGGCCATAGCCTGCGCGGTGCTGGTCGTGATCATCTCGGCGGACCTCATGATGGTGGTGCACCGGCTCCACCAGGGGCCGCACTACCAGCCGGGCCCGGACATCCCACCGTACGAGCCGGACCGGGGCGACAACCGTCCCCCGCGCTGACCGTCAGTTCTCGAAACGGGCCGCCTCGAGGTACTCCGGCTTGGGGTCGAGAGCCGCGGCCAGGCGGAAGTGCTTCCGGGCCAGCTCGGGGCGGCCCGCACGCTGGTAGGTGCGGGCGAGGGCGAAGTGGGCGAACGCGTTGTCCGGCTCGCGTTCCAGGACGATCTCGAACTCGAGCTCAGCGGGCCGCAGTTGGGCAGCGGCGAAAAAGGCACGGGCGCGCAGCAGTCGCGCGGCCGTGTTCTCGGGATGGGCCGCGATCACCGAGTCGAGCAGCTTCACCGCACCTCGCGGGTCCCGTGCCGCCAGCAGTTGCTCGGCTGCACGAAAGTCGATGACGTGGGTCTCCGGGTTCGTGTCGGGCACTCTCGCATCCTTCCCCTTGCTCGGGCGATTCAACATCCCCTGCGCCGGCTAACCGGCTGCCGCGCGCTCGGTGAGCGCCTCCCACACCTCTCGCACGCGTGGCTCCAGTGACTCCAGGGACCCGTCGTTGTCGACGACCAGATCGGCGATGGCGCGCCGCTCCTCGCGGGTGGCCTGTGCGGCCATCCGGGCCCGCGCGTCGGCCTCGGTCATTCCGCGAAGCCGGACCAGCCGGTCGAGCTGGGTGTCCTCGGATGCCTCCACCACCACGACCACGTCGTACAGCGGGGCGAGGTGGTTCTCGGTGAGCAGGGGGACGTCGTGGATGACGATCGCGTCCGGCCCCGCCGTGGCCTCGAGCTCGGCGGACCGGGCGCCGACCAGGGGGTGGACGATCGCGTTCAGTCCGGCCAGACGGTCGGGGTCGGCGAAGACGATCGAACCGAGTCTCGGACGGTCGAGGGTGCCGTCGGCGGTCAGGATCTCGGGACCGAAGGTCTCGACGATCGCGGCGAGTCCGGGTGTACCGGGCTCCACCACCTCTCGCGCGATCCTGTCGGCGTCGATGAGGGTCGCCCCGTACGACACGAGCAGTCGCGACACTTCGCTCTTGCCGGCGCCGATTCCGCCGGTCAGGCCCACCTTCAGCATGAGCGGAAGCTTAGGGGTCCGTTCCACGCGGCTATGCGTCGCCCTCCCGCTCGGCCAGGAACCGCTCGAACTCGCGGCCGATCTCGTCAGCGGACGGCAGATCCACCGGTTCGGCGACCAGACTGCCGCGCGTCTCCGCTCCGGCGACCGCGTCGTACTGGTGCTCGAGTCCACGGACCAGTGTCACCAGCTCCTCGTCACCTTCGCCGATCTGCCGTTCGATCTCGGTCTGGGTGAGCTGGGCCTGGGCGCGGAGCGCGTGCGCCACGCCCGGCAGCACCAGGCCCGTGGCGGCGGTGATCGTCTCGACGGCGGTGAGCGCGGCATCGGGGTAGGCGGAGCGGGCGACGTAGTGCGGTACGTGCGCGGCGATACCCAGGACGTCCTGGCCCCACTCCATCAGCCGGTACTCGACGAGCGCTTCCGCGCTGCCCGGCACCTGCGCCTCGTCGAAGGGGCTGCGATGCCCCGGAGTGAGGTCGGTGCGGTTGCCGTGCGGGGTGATCCCGACCGGCCGGGTGTGCGGGACGCCCATGGGGATGCCGTGGAAGTTCACGGAGAGGCGCACTCCGAGGCGCTCGACGATCTGCCGGACGGCGGCCGCGAAGCGCTCCCACTCGACGTCCGGCTCGGGTCCGGAGAGCAGCAGGAAGGGCGCCCCCGTGGCGTCCTGGACCAGCCGGACCTCCAGAGCGGGTGTTTCATAGCCCGCCCAGCGGTCGCGCCGGAAGGTCAGCAGCGGCCGGCGGGCACGGTAGTCCACGAGCCTGTCGTGGTCGAAGCGCGCCACCACCTGGTGCGGAAGCGAATCCAGCAGCGATCCCACGATCTGCTCGCCGGCTTCCCCCGCGTCGATATAGCCGTCGAAGTGGTAGAGCATCACCAGCCCTGACGACTCCTGCGCCAGCGCCATGTCGACAACCGCGAGCCCCTTGGGGTCCCACTCGTACAAACTCTGCGGATCAAGCACCTTTTAACGCCCCTCTTCCAGTTGCCCGTTACAACATCACGGAGAGAGCGGCCATTCCCGGGGCAAACGCCAAGGCCCGCCCCCGGAAAGGGGGCGGGCCTCGGTGGTGCTATCGCCTAGCGACTAGCGTCCGGCCGTGAGCCTTGTCAGCTCTGGCCGCCGGCCAGCTTCTCGCGGAGGGCGGCGAGGGCCTCGTCCGACGCCAGGGCGCCGGAGTTGTCGTCCGACTCCGAGGAGTACGAACCACCCTGCGGCGCGTCGGCCGGAGCGGCGGTGCCACCCTCGGCGGCAGCGGCCTCGTCGGCCTCGCGGGACTTGATGACCTGCGCCTGGTGCTGCTCGAAGCGCTGCTGCGCCTCGGCGTACTGGCGCTCCCACTCCTCGCGCTGCTTCTCGAACCCGTCGAGCCAGTCGTTGGTCTCGGGGTCGAAGCCCTCGGGGTAGATGTAGTTGCCCTGGTCGTCGTAGGACGCGGCCATGCCGTAGAGGGTCGGGTCGAACTCGACCGACGCCGGGTCGGCACCGAAGGACTCGTTGGCCTGCTTCAGGGACAGCGAGATCCGGCGACGCTCGAGGTCGATGTCGATGACCTTGACGAAGATCTCGTCGTTGACCTGGACGACCTGCTCCGGGATCTCCACGTGGCGCTCGGCCAGCTCGGAGATGTGGACCAGGCCCTCGATGCCCTCGTCCACGCGGACGAACGCACCGAACGGAACCAGCTTGGTGACCTTACCCGGGACGACCTGGCCGATCTGGTGCGTACGGGCGAACTGCTGCCACGGGTCCTCCTGCGTCGCCTTCAGCGACAGGGAGACACGCTCGCGGTCCATGTCGACGTCGAGGACCTCGACGGTGACTTCCTGGCCGACCTCGACAACCTCGGACGGGTGGTCGATGTGCTTCCAGGACAGCTCGGAGACGTGGACCAGACCGTCGACGCCACCCAGGTCCACGAAGGCACCGAAGTTGACGATCGAGGAGACGACGCCGGAACGGACCTGACCCTTCTGGAGGGTGGTGAGGAACGTCTGGCGGACCTCGGACTGGGTCTGCTCCAGCCAGGCACGGCGGGACAGGACCACGTTGTTGCGGTTCTTGTCCAGCTCGATGATCTTGGCCTCGAGCTCCTTGCCGACGTACGGCTGGAGGTCGCGGACACGGCGCATCTCGACCAGGGAGGCCGGGAGGAAGCCGCGGAGGCCGATGTCGAGGATGAGACCACCCTTGACGACCTCGATGACGGTACCGGTGACGATGCCGTCCTCTTCCTTGATCTTCTCGATGGTGCCCCAGGCGCGCTCGTACTGGGCGCGCTTCTTCGAGAGGATCAGGCGGCCTTCCTTGTCCTCCTTCTGGAGAACCAGGGCCTCGATCTCGTCGCCGACCTTGACGACCTCGTTCGGGTCGACGTCGTGCTTGATCGAGAGCTCGCGGCTCGGGATGACACCTTCGGTCTTGTAACCGATGTCGAGCAGGACCTCGTCCCGGTCGACCTTCACGATGACGCCGTCGACGATGTCGCCGTCGTTGAAGTACTTGATCGTCTCGTCGATCGCGGCGAGGAAGGCTTCCTCGTTACCGATGTCGTTGACCGCAACCTGCGGGGTGGTGGCGGTGGTCTCGGTGCTGCTCGTCATGTGGGAAAGGGCTCCGGTACGGACATTGAAGTCGTAGGCACTACCACGCCGTGAGCCCGTATCGCAGCTGAAGAAGCCGGACAGCCAAGGAAGCGCCAACCCGAAGGGAATGGCGCCTCGACAACCGAGGGGACATACAACAGATGCGAGCGCGGCCTGCTCGGTCTGAGGCGCGCAAGCCCGCAGCGCAACCTTTAGCATAAGGGCGCGGCAGGGCATGGTCAATGCGCGAAGGCCACCACCGTGGGCGGAAAAGCGCATACCCGGCACAACTAAGGTTCCCCGAGGCCACGATGAGCCTCACCGCACGCGCCGCGCGACACGACGGCCGTCCGCAGCACGTCCCGGTGGCGCCTCCGGCGGAGACCTTCAGCAACGTACAGCGACGGGCGAGATGATCCAAGAGGACGAACAAAAGTACGAACCGCAGGCAGTACGGCGCACCGCGGAGTACGCGGAGAGCAGCCGGGCCAGCCGCGGCTGGTGGGACCGGAACGCGGACGAGTACCAGATGGAGCACGGGACGTTCCTGGGCGACGACCGATTCGTCTGGGGCCCCGAGGGGCTCGACGAGGCCGAAGCCCGGCTGCTCGGACCCGCGGAGTCGCTGAAGGACCTGCCCGTGCTGGAGATCGGCGCGGGCGCGGCGCAGTGCTCGCGCTGGCTGGCGGCGCAGGGGGCTCGACCGGTGGCCCTGGACCTGTCGCACCGGCAGCTCCAGCACGCGCTGCGGATCGGCACCGGCTTCCCGCTCGTGGAGGCCGACGCGGGGGCGCTGCCCTTCGCCGACGGTTCCTTCGGCCTGGTGTGCTCGGCATACGGGGCGGTGCCCTTCGTCCCCGACGCGGTGAAGGTGTTCCGCGAGGTCCGGCGTGTACTGCGGCCCGGTGGGCGCTGGGTGTTCTCGGTGACCCATCCGGTCCGCTGGGCCTTCCCGGACGAGCCGGGGCCGGAGGGGCTGAGCGTGGCCGCCTCGTACTTCGACCGCACCCCCTACGTCGAGCAGGACGAGCAGGGTCGCGCCATCTATGTGGAGCACCACCGCACGGTCGGCGACTGGGTGCGTGCGCTGGTCACCGGGGGCTTCCGGCTGCTGGATCTGGTCGAGCCCGAGTGGCCCGAGTGGAACGGCCAGGAGTGGGGCGGCTGGTCTCCGCTGCGGGGGCATCTGATCCCCGGCACGGCGATCTTCGTCTGCGAGCGTGAAGAGCCCGGGGCGTGATCCGCGCGGACGCATTGGCGGGGCTGCCCGTACGGACCGCCCTGCCCGCGCTCGGGCGTGCGCTGGACACGCACGGCGCGGCAGTGCTCTGCGCACCGCCCGGGACCGGCAAGACGACCCTCGTGCCGCTGGCCCTGGCAGGGCTGGTCGAGGACGGCGCGCGCGGCGGCGGCAAGGTCCTCGTCGCAGAACCGCGCCGGATCGCGGCACGGGCCGCGGCGCGCCGGATGGCCTGGCTGCTCGGGGAGCGGGTCGGCGGGCGGGTCGGCTTCACGGTGCGCGGCGAACGGGTCGTCGGGCCCGGGACCGTCGTCGAGGTGGTCACCACGGGTGTGCTGCTCCAGCGGCTCCAGCGGGACCAGGAGCTGTCCGGGGTCGGCACGGTGATCCTCGACGAGTGCCATGAGCGGCATCTGGACGCGGACACCGTGGCGGCCTTCCTTCTCGATGTGCGTGCGGCTCTGCGGCCCGAGCTGAGGCTGGTGGCGGCATCCGCGACCACGGATGCCGCCGGGTGGGCACAGCTGCTCGGTGACGCGCCGGTGGTCGAGGCGGAGGGTGTCGCGCATCCGGTGGAGGTGGTCTGGGCTCCCCCGGCCGGTCCGGTGCGCCCGCCGCACGGGATGCGGGTGGACCCGGCCCTGCTGACGCACGTGGCATCGGTGGTGCGCGGGGCGCTGTCCGCTCACCCCGGTGACGTGCTCTGCTTCCTCCCCGGCGCCGGGGAGCTCGCACGGGTCGCAGGGCTGCTGTCGGACGTGGACGCCGAGGTACTCCAGGTGCACGGGCGGGCACCGGCCGCGACGCAGGACGCCGTGCTGTCGCCGGGGCGGCGGCGCCGGGTGGTGCTGGCGACGGCGGTGGCGGAGTCCTCGCTGACCGTACCGGGGGTGCGGGTGGTGGTGGACTCGGGTCTCGCACGCGAGCCGCGTATGGACCACGCACGGGGTATCGGCTCCCTGACGACCGTGCGGGCCTCGCAGGCGGCGGCCCGCCAGCGTGCGGGCCGGGCGGGGCGCGAGGCGCCGGGCACCGTGTACCGCTGCTGGTCCGAGGCGGAGGACGTACGACTGCCCCGGTTCCCCGCTCCCGAGATCCAGATCGCGGACCTGACCGCGTTCGCCCTCCAGGCGGCGTGCTGGGGCGACCCCACGGCATCCGGACTCGCCCTGCTGGATCCACCGCCTGGCGGCGCGATGGCCGCCGCCCGCGCGGTGCTCGGCGCGATCGGTGCGGTGGACGCGTCGGGACGCGCCACGGACCGGGGCGTCGGGCTGTCCCGCGTCGGTGTCCATCCCCGGCTCGCCCGCGCGCTGGTGGACGGGGCCGCGGAGGTGGGTACGCGGCGCGCCTGCGAGGTGGTGGCACTGCTGAGCGAGGAGCCGCCCCGGGCGTACGGGGACGATCTGGCGGCGGTGTGGCGCACGGCGCGGCGGAACGGTGACGCCTACGGGGCGCGCTGGCGGGCGGAGGCGGGACGACTGGCACGCTCGCTCGGCGAGCGGGTGCCGGAGGCGGCGGCCGGGGGCCGGGGCGGCGAAGCCCCTGCCGGCGTGGCCCATGCCGCGGACGACACGGTCGCCGGGCTCGTCACGGCGCTCGCCTTTCCCGAACGGGTCGCCCGGGCGCGCGGGGAGCGGGCGTTTCTCATGGCGTCCGGGACGGGGGCCGAGCTGGGGGAGGGTTCAGGGCTGCGCAGTGCGTCCTGGCTGGCGGTGGCCGTCGCGGACCGGCCGGTGCACGCCGCGTCGGCACGGGTACGGCTCGCCGCCGTCATCGACGAGGACACGGCTCGCACCGCCGCCTCGCATCTGCTCTCCGGCGGTGAGGAGGTGCACTGGGAGGACGGCGACCTCGTGGCCCGCCAGGTGCTGCGGCTGGGTGCGGTCGAGCTGCTCGTACGACCGCTGATGAAGCCCGGTGCGGGACTTGTCCGGGGTGCACTGATGGAGGGGCTGCGGCGGGAGGGGCTCGGGCTGCTGGCCTGGTCGCGGGATGCGACGGCGTTCCGGCAGCGGCTCGCGTTTCTGCACCGGGTCCTGGGGGCGCCATGGCCGGCGGTGGCCGATGACGGGGCCCTGCTCGACCGGGCCGATGAGTGGCTGGAGCCGGAGCTGTCCCGGGCCCGCCGCCGCGCCGATCTGGGCCGTATCGATGCCGGACAGGCGCTCAAGCGGCTGCTGCCGTGGGCGAGTGGCGATGCCGCGCGTCTGGAAGAGCTCGCGCCCGAGCGGATCGAGGTGCCGAGCGGATCGCGGATCCGGGTCGACTACTCGGCTGAGCAGCCGGTGCTCGCCGTGAAGCTCCAGGAGTTGTTCGGGCTGTCGGCGACGCCGACCGTCGCGGGGGTGCCGGTCCTGGTGCACCTGCTGTCACCCGCCGGCCGGCCGGCCGCGGTCACCGCCGATCTCGCGTCCTTCTGGCGCGACGGCTACCGGGCCGTTCGAGCGGAACTGCGCGGCCGCTATCCGAAGCATCCATGGCCCGAGGACCCGTCCACCGCCGAGCCGACCCGCGGGGTCAGGCGCTGACCGGTGCCGACTCATGTCGCAGCGGGGGCCGCCCTTCCGGTCGGCGTGAGCGCGCCTCCAGACAGAGGGAGAGCGCCAGCAGCAGGAGCCCGAGCGCCGTGAAGCCCCAGGGCAGGTAGGAGACCAGCAGCAGCACGGTCGTACGGTTGGCAGAGACCAGGGCCACGGTGTGGTCGACGTAGTCCTCGCGCATCCTCACATGGCCCGAGAAGGCCGTGACCTTGGCCCTGCCTCCCAGCAGCGAGCCGCCGCGCAGCTCCTCGGTGTGGATCTCCTCACCGTTGACGGGCGCTCCGGTGACCGGCTCGACCCAGAACATCCGCTTGGTGGTGTACCAGCGGCTGGTGCCGGTCTGCTTCTCCAGCGTGGTGGAGTCGATGCCCGGGAGCGGCATCTTCTTCGGGTACGCGACCTTGGTCCAGGGGATGGTCTGCTCGAAGTAGTAGACCTCGAGGCCGCGGAAGGTCCGGATCCCCTTGTAGTGGATCGGCGCCGACGTACGGGTCTGGGCGTCGAAGTACTCGTAGTCCCGCTTCTCGGTGAGGAAGGGGAACTTGAACTCGATGCCCTCGCGGCGCACCGCGTCGCCGTCGACCGACTCACCGGTGGCGTGCACGGGGGCCTGGGTGTGGGCGTCGAAGACATAGCGCTCGGGGATCTGGGAGACCATCGCACCGTCGGGTCCCTGGACGTACGACAGGGAGTCCCAGACCACGACATCGCGCCCCGCGTCCCGTTCGATCCTCCGGGACTCCTCGACGTTGCCTTTGAGGGTCTGCACGATGGTGACCTTGTCGACCTGCTCGGCCTGCATCGTGTCGTAGCGAAGCAGCGTCGCGGGCTTCGCCTCCAGCACCATCTCCTGGTACTGCGAGGGCGGGATCTTGGCCAGCCTCGGGAAGGCGTACCAGCGCAGCACGGGCGCCAGCGCGCCGAAGAAGACGGCCAGGGCGAGCAGGACCAGGCTGACGCGGCGGCGCATGGCGGCGGCTCCTTCCGGCTACTGCTTGGGGCCGGGGACGGTGGTCAGGAGCGGCTTGGGGGATGTCTCCCCCGGCGGGACGTCGAGGACCGCGATGAGCAGCACGACGAGCAGCACCGCGGCCAGCCCGATGGCGGCTGCGACGAGGGCGCGCATGGCCGTCCTCCCCCATCTGATGTGGCGTCAGAAACGCCGGAGTCCGGGCACCGTAGCAACGTGGCCGTGAGATGAGAACACGTCGCACCGCACGACAGCACCGCCCCTTCGCCGCGACGGGCGGAAGGGGCGGTGGGCGGTGGTACGGACCCGGGTCTCAGCCCTGCGGCTCCGGGTCGACGGCCGGTTCGGTGCCGTCGACCGGTTCCGTGC
Organism: Streptomyces sp. NPDC019396; assembly: GCF_040632375.1. Lineage (NCBI taxonomy): Bacteria > Bacillati > Actinomycetota > Actinomycetes > Kitasatosporales > Streptomycetaceae > Streptomyces > Streptomyces sp. NPDC019396. The sequence continues at coordinate 183,835 of NZ_JBEYBS010000001.1, forward strand.
CGATGACCGGGGCGGCGGTGACCTTCAGCTCAAGGGTGAGCGTGGCGCCACCCTCGGTGGTGAGGCGCAGCTGGAAGACGCCCGCCTGGTCGTCCGCGTAGATCTTCGGGAGGACGAGTACGCCGTTCTCGTCGGTCTTCAGCCCGGTGAGGCTCCGGACGGACTTGCCGTCCTCGTCCTTGAAGCAGGGACCCTCGGTGTTCTCGGCCGGGTCCTCAGCATCGGTGATCATGGTGGCGGTCACGGCCACACCGGCGGCGGTGGCCCCCTTGAGGCTGGCCTTGAGCTCGATCTCCTCGGCGAACTCGGCGCCGGTCACGGCCGTCAGCTCCTTGCCGCCGGTGCGCTCCAGCGCGTCGGCCTGGCGGGCCACGACGGACGCGAGGTACTCGACGCCGGGCAGGTTGCGGCCGTTGACGGTGACCCGGATGGTGAAGTCCCCGGTCTTCTCACCGGCGCGCAGCACAGGTGCGACGGCGATGCCGTCGGCCCCGGTGGCTACGAGGACCTTCTTGCGTCCCTTGGTGAAGCGGGCGTCGGTGTCACCGACGATCTCGAAGGCGATATCGGCCTTGCCGACGGCGGTCCCGCCGCGGTTCTCGGCGCGGACCTTGACCCGCTCGCCGAACTCCGCACCCGCAGTGGCCGCGAGCGTGCCGCTGGCCGCGTCCTCGATCCGGGCGACGCCCTCGGTGGGCGTCGGGGTGCTCGTGCCGTCGCCGGGCTTGGGCTTCGACGGCGTGGGCGGCTTGGGCGGTACGGGGGGCTTGGCCGGCGGTTTGGCCGCGGCGGGCTTTGCGGGCGCGGGTCCCGGGGCGACGGGGGTGGTCGGCGTGGTGCCCGGTGTGACGTCGTCGTCGCTGCGGTCGACGGGCAGCACACCCGTGCCGTCCGGGACCTCGTGGGTGCCGCGGTTGTAGAACTCGAACCACGAGAGCACAGTGCGCAGATACTCCTGCGAGTGGTTGTAGCTGAGGATCGCCCGCTCCATGCCCGCCGACTGCGACAGGTCACGGCCGTCGGCGCACAGGTACTTCCCGGCCGCGAGTGCGGCGTCGTAGATGTTGTTCGGATCCTTGGCGCCGTCGCCGTTGCCGTCCTGGCCCCAACCGTCCCAGGTGGAGGGGATGAACTGCATCGGGCCGACAGCCCGGTCATGGGTCCGGTCGCCGTCGTACGCACCGTCGTCGGTGTCGGAGATGTTGGCGAAGCCCACACCGTTGAGGACCGGGCCCAGGATCGGGGAGGTCGTGGTGCCGTCGGCGCTCACCCGGCCGCCGCTCGCGTGCCCGGACTCGACCTTGCCGATCGCGGCGAGCAGCTGCCAGGGGAGGCGGCAGGCGGGGTCGGAGGTCGTCAGGGACGCCTCGGCCCGCTTGTAGGCGTCGAGCACCGTGGCCGGGATTCCGGCTTCCGAGGAGCCGGTGACCACCGGGGTCTGCGGAGTCGCACCTGGCTTGTTCGGGGTGTTGAGCGGCGGGAGGTCCGTGTAGTAGGGGGAGTCACCCGTGGCCGTGCTCGCGGGCGGGGTGGTCGAGCCGGCCGCGTTGCCGTCGCTTCCCGCCGCGGCGGACGTGACACCCGGCGCCTGCGACGCGGAGAGCGCGGCCACCGCAGCCGCGGCCACCGCCGTGGTGGTCGCCCCCTTGCGCAGTCGGCGGCCGAAATGCGCTGCCATACGTCTGTTTCCTCCCCATTGGCAAACCTCGCGCTCCCCGCGCGACACCCCCAAGACCCTACGGCAAGGCGGAACACCGAAACACCGGATACCCGGCCGCTCTTGCGGGTTGTTCACCCATCGGTCATCCGGCCCGAATGAAGCGGGACGAGGTGCTCCCGTTCACAGGGCGGACGATCAGCATCGCGCATACTAGGTGACATTTACCGGGTGACACTTTCCGGGTCACATGGTCCGCAACCGGCCTGACTGGGGTTCTTCATGCCGTTCACACTCAGCCACGCCGCGGCGGTGCTGCCGGGGATCAGGAGGGACGGCTCCGCACGGGGCCCGCTGGTGGCGTCGGCACTGCTCGCGGGGTCCTTCGCGCCCGATATGACGTATTTCGCGGCAAGCCTGCATCCCGAAGCGATGTTCTTCGGGGCAGTCACCCACAGCCTCAGAGGCATGCTGACGGTGGATGTGGCCATCACGGCGGCGCTGGTGGGGCTGTGGGTGCTGGTCCGCGATCCCCTGGTGGCACTGCTGCCGCACGGCTGGCAGGGACGGATCCATACGCTGCTGCGGGGGCCGGCCCGGGCCCAGCGGTCTCCCGCGGCCTGGATGTTCCTCTTCTATGTGTCGGCCGTGCTCGGCGCGGCGACACATGTGGTGTGGGACTCCTTCACCCACTTCGACCGCTGGGGGGTGCGGGCAATGCCGGTGCTGAGCGAGCTGGTCGCCGGCTTCCCGCTCTATCTGTACACGCAGTACGGCAGTTCGGCGATGGCGCTCATCGCCGTCGTCTGGTTCGTCACCTCGGCACTGCGCCGGCTGCCGGGACCGGTCCCGGTGCCACCCGGGGTGCCGCTGCTCGGCCGCGGGGACCGGCTGGCCGCCGGGGCGCTGATCGCGGTGTGCGTGCTGGCCGGGATGACGCATCGCTGCGTGCGGTTCTACCTGTACTGGGGCCGGATCGACACACCCCTCGACATCATCCCGACCGCCTGCTTCGGGGCGGGTGCGGGGCTGGCGGCGGGGGTCGTGCTCTACGCGCTGGCGGTCCGGCTCCGACCTGACCGACCGGCCCCTGACGGTGCCCGCGAGAAGACCGCCGCGGACGGCGCGGGCGTGAGCTGAGCGGCCAGGCCGTCTGGCGGAGGCCCCACCCGGCGCGCGACGCCTGGACGGGTCTCCCTACATACCCGCCCGGCAGACCCCGGGTGCGCCGGGCGGACCGCCGGCCCGCCCGGCGCCTTCAGGCCTTGCCCGGGCTCAGTGCGCAGCCGACTCCCAGTCCGGGCCGACGCCCACCGAGACATCCAGCGGTGCCAGTAGCTCCACCGCTGTCGACATCTCGTGGCGCACGATCTCCTCGACCTGCTCGCGCTCGCCGGTAGCGAGCTCCAGGACGATTTCGTCGTGGACCTGGAGCAGCATGCGGGAGGTGAGGCCCGCTGCCCGCAGGGCCGTGCCGACACGCACCATGGCCAGCTTGACGATGTCCGCGGCCGTGCCCTGGATCGGTGCGTTCAGCGCCATGCGCTCGGCGGCCTCGCGACGCTGGCGGTTGTCGCTGTTGAGGTCGGGCAGATAGCGGCGACGGCCCAGCATCGTGGCCGTGTAGCCGGTGGCCCTGGCCTCGTCCACGACCCGGCGCAGATAGTCGCGGACCCCGCCGAAGCGCTCGAAGTAGGTGTCCATCAGGGCCCGGGCCTCAGCCGCCTCGATGTTGAGCTGTTGTGACAGCCCGAACGCCGAGAGGCCGTAGGCGAGTCCGTAGGACATCGCCTTGATCTTGCGGCGCATCTCCGCGTCGACCGCCGACCGCTCGACGCCGAACACCTGGGAAGCGACCGTCGTGTGCAGGTCCTCGCCCGAGGTGAACGCCTCGATCAGGCCCTCGTCCTCCGAGAGGTGGGCCATCACCCGCAGCTCGATCTGGCTGTAGTCGGCGGTCATCAGGGCCTCGAAGCCCTCACCGACCACGAACCCACGCCGGATCGCCCGGCCCTCGTCGGTGCGCACCGGCACGTTCTGGAGGTTGGGGTCGATGGAGGAGAGGCGGCCGGTGGCCGCGACCGTCTGGCTGAAGGTGGTGTGGATCCGGCCGTCGGCGGCGATCGTCTTGATCAGGCCCTCGACCGTGGAGCGCAGCCGCGCCTGCTCACGGTGACGCAGCATGATGACCGGCAGATCGTGCTCGGTCTGGGACGCCAGCCAGGCCAGCGCGTCCGCGTCCGTGGTGTAGCCGGTCTTGGTCTTCTTCGTCTTGGGGAGGTTCAGCTCGCCGAACAGGACCTCCTGGAGCTGCTTGGGCGATCCGAGGTTGAACTCGTGGCCGACCGCGGCGTGCGCCTCCTTGACGGCCTGCTGCACGGCCCCGGCGAACTGCTGCTCCATCGCTTCCAGATGGGCGCGGTCGGCGGCGATGCCGTGCCGCTCCATCCGGGCGAGCAGCAGCGACGTGGGCAGTTCCACATCGTGGAGCAGCCCTGCCGCGCCCACGTCCACCAGCTTTTCGCCGAAGGCCTCACCGAGGTCGAGTACGGCCCGGGCCTGCGCCATCAGGGCGTCCGCCTCGGCCTGCTCGTCCGTGCCGAAGGCGAGCTGACCGTCGGCGGCGGCCGGGGCCAGCTCGCGATGCAGATACTCGACGGACAGGGTGTCCAGCGCGAAGGAGCGGCGGCCCGGCTTGACCAGGTAGGCGGCGAGCGCGGTGTCCATCGTCACGCCCTGGATGTCCCAGCCGTGCTCGGGGAAGACCCGCAGCGCCTCCTTGGCGCTGTGGATCACCTTCGGGCGGGCCGGGTCCGCGATCCAGGCGGCGAAGGCCCGCTCGTCGGCCTCGTCCAGCTTGGTGGTGTCGAACCAGGCCGCGCTGCCGGTGGCCGCGGCCAGGGCGATCTCGCTGACGCTGCCCACACCCAGGGCCCAGCTCGCGACCGTGGCCACACCGAGCGGCTGCCCGGCGTGCTGATCCAGCCAGGGGCCCAGCTCACCGGTGCCCAGCACGCTGCCGTCGAGCTCCACCCCGGCGGCGGGGGCGGGGGCGGCCTCCTCCTCTGCACCCGGGTCGACCGCGAGCAGCCGCTCCCTCAGGCTCGGGTTGCGGATCTCCAGGACCTCCAGGAAGGCCTGGAGCGCTGTCCTGTCGTAGGCGGCGCGCTCCAGGTCGGCGACGGACCGGGGCAGCTCGACGTCGCGGACCATCTCGGTCAGCCGGCGGTTGAGCTTGACGGCCTCCAGGTGGTCGCGGAACGCCTGGCCCACCTTGCCCTTGACCTCGTCGGCGCGCTCGACCAACTCCGCGAACGAACCGAACTGGTTGATCCACTTCGCGGCGGTCTTCTCGCCGACGCCGGGGATCCCCGGCAGGTTGTCCGACGGGTCACCGCGCAGGGCGGCGAAGTCCGGGTACTGCCGCGGGGAGAGTCCGTACTTCTCCTCGACCTTCTCCGGGGTGAAGCGGGTGAGCTCGGAGACGCCCTTGGTCGGGTAGAGCACGGTGACATGATCGGTGACGAGCTGGAAGGAGTCCCGGTCACCGGTGACGATCAGCACCTCGAACCCGGCGGCCTCCGCCTGGGTGGCCAGGGTGGCGATGATGTCGTCGGCCTCGAAGCCGTCCACCGCGAAGCGCACCGCGTTCATGGTGTCGAGCAGCTCCCCGATCAGCTCGACCTGCCCCTTGAACTCGTCCGGGGTCTTGGAGCGGTTCGCCTTGTACTCGGGGAAGTCCTCGGAGCGCCAGGTCTTGCGGGATACGTCGAAGGCCACGGCGAAGTGCGTAGGCGCCTCGTCGCGCAGGGTGTTCGCCAGCATCGACGCGAAGCCGTAGATGGCGTTGGTCGTCTGGCCGCTCGCCGTCGTGAAGTTCTCCGCGGGCAGCGCGAAGAACGCCCGGTACGCCAGGGAGTGCCCGTCCATGAGGAGCAGGCGCGGGCGGGTTTCTTCTGGGGTCTTCTTCGATGCTGTCTCTGCCACGGACACGATCCTCCCACGGAGCACTGACAACGCTTCCCGCACCGGCGGACACGACCGGACAGGGTCCGTGCCACCGGCGTGACAGGATCTGTACCGGAGACGACTCATTCCGCGCTCGAGAAGGAGCACGATGGCCAGCAAGCCGCCCTCCGGTGACCCGGTCCAGGACGCGCCCCAGGTGGGTGCGCCCCAGCACGCCGCGGCCGGGCTGCCAGCGATCGGGCACACGCTGAGGGTCGCGCAGCGGCAGATGGGAGTGGCGCGCACCGCCAGGACCCTGCTCAAGGTGAACCAGAAGGACGGCTTCGACTGCCCCGGTTGCGCCTGGCCCGAGGCCGACAAGCGGCACCTGGCCGAGTTCTGCGAGAACGGCGCGAAGGCGGTCGCCGAGGAGGCGACGCTGCGCCGGGTGACGCCCGCGTTCTTCGCCGCTCATCCGGTGTCCGAGCTTGAGGGGCGCAGCGGCTACTGGCTGGGGCAGCAGGGCCGTATCACCGAGCCCATGTATCTGCCCGAGGGCGCCGAGCACTACGAGGCGGTGAGCTGGGAGCGGGCGTTCGCGATCATCGCGGAGGAGCTGACGGGCCTGTCGTCGCCGGACGAGGCACTGTTCTACACCTCGGGCCGCACCAGCAACGAGGCCGCTTTCCTGTTCCAGTTGTTCGCCCGCGAGTTCGGCACCAACAACCTGCCGGACTGCTCCAACATGTGCCATGAGTCTTCGGGCTCGGCGCTGACCGAGACTCTGGGCGTCGGCAAGGGAAGCGTCTCCCTGGAGGATCTGCACCAGGCGGATCTGATCATCGTCGCGGGCCAGAACCCGGGCACGAACCACCCGCGGATGCTGTCCGCGCTGGAGCTGGCCAAGCAGTCCGGCGCGCGGATCATCTCGGTGAACCCGCTGCCGGAGGCCGGTCTGAAGCGGTTCAAGAACCCTCAGACCCCGAAGGGCATGCTCAAGGGCGCCGCGCTGAACGAGCTGTTCCTCCAGATCCGGATAGGTGGCGACCAGGCGCTGTTCCGCCTCCTCAACAGGCTGGTCCTGGAGACCGAGGGCGCGGTCGACGAGGCGTTCGTACGCGAGCACACGCACGGTTTCGAGGAGTTCGCCGCCGCGGCCCGGGCCGCGGACTGGGACGAAACGCTCGCCGCGACCGGCCTGGAGCGCTCCGAGATCGAGCGCGCGCTGCGCATGGTCCTGGAGTCCGAGCGCACGATCGTCTGCTGGGCGATGGGGCTGACGCAGCACAAGCACTCCGTGGCCACCATCCGCGAGGTGGTCAACTTCCTGCTGCTGCGCGGGAACGTCGGCCGGCCGGGGGCGGGGGTCTGCCCGGTGCGCGGGCACTCCAACGTGCAGGGCGACCGCACGATGGGCATCTTCGAGCGGCCTTCGCCCGCTTTTCTCGACGCCCTGGAGAAGGAGTTCGGCTTCGCACCGCCGCGCCACCACGGCATGGACGTGGTGCGCTCCATCCGGGCGCTGCGCGACGGCGAGGCCAAGGTGTTCTTCGCGATGGGCGGCAACTTCGTGGGGGCCACTCCGGACACGGAGGTCACGGAGGCCGCGATGCGGCGGGCCCGGCTCACGGTGCATGTGTCGACGAAGCTCAACCGCTCGCACGTGGTGACGGGGCGCCGAGCGCTGATCCTGCCCACGCTCGGCCGTTCCGACAAGGACGTGCAGCGCGGCGGTAAGCAGTTCGTGACCGTGGAGGACTCGATGGGCCTGGTGCACGCCTCGCGGGGCAATCTCCCCCCGGCGGGCGGGCGGCTGCTGTCGGAGCCGGCGATCGTGGCGCGGCTGGCGCGTGCCGTGCTGGGCCCGGGGTCGCGGACCCCGTGGGAGGACTTCGAGCACGACTACGCGACGATCCGCGACCGGATCGCGCGGGTGGTCCCGGGCTTCGAGGACTTCAACCGGAGGATCACCCGTCCGGGCGGCTTCGCCCTGCCGCACGCACCAAGGGATGAGCGCCGCTTCCCCACCGCCACGGGCAAGGCCAACTTCACTGCGGCCCCCGTCGAGTATCCCGAGCTCCCCGAGGGCCGGCTGCTGCTCCAGACCCTGCGGTCGCACGACCAGTACAACACCACGATCTACGGCCTCGACGACCGCTACCGGGGGATCAGGGGCGGCCGCCGGGTCGTGCTCGTGCACCCGGACGACGCCCGTGCACTGGGCTTCGAGGACGGCACATATGCCGATCTGGTGAGCGAGTGGAAGGACGGTGTGGAGCGCAGGGCGCCCGGATTCCGGGTGGTGCACTACCCCACCGCACGGGGCTGCGCCGCCGCGTACTACCCGGAGACCAACGTCCTGGTGCCGCTGGACGCCACCGCCGACACCAGCAACACCCCCGCGAGCAAGTCCGTGGTGGTCCGTCTGGAACAATCACCGTCCGCCTAAGCGTTTGCTCAGGCAGCTGACGACAGAGGGACGAGTGACGGACGTCGGACGTCGCCGTACACAGACGAACGGAGCCGGGCCCATGGGCGAGCAGACCAGCGTGAAGTTCCCGCAGGAGGTCATCGACGAGTACGCGGCGCTGGGCATCGATCTGCCCGGCCTCTTCTCCGCCGGGCACCTCGGCGACCGTATGGGCGTCCAGATCGTCGAGGCCTCCGCGGACCGCGTGGTGGGCACCATGCCGGTGGAGGGCAACACCCAGCCGTACGGACTGCTGCACGGCGGGGCGTCCGCCGTACTGGCCGAGACCCTCGGTTCGGTGGGCACGATGCTGCACGGCGGCATCTCCAAGATCGCCGTCGGCGTGGACCTGAACTGCACCCACCACCGGGGTGTCCGCTCCGGCCTGGTGACCGGAGTGGCCACCCCGGTGCACCGGGGCCGCTCCACCGCCACGTACGAGATCGTGATCACCGACGAGCAGGACAAGCGGGTCTGCACGGCCCGGCTGACCTGCCTGCTGCGCGATGTCCGCCCCCAGGACGCGGAGAACCTCCCGGGAGCGGGGACCACGGCCTGACCCGTGCCGTGGCCGGAAGGGCCGCCGTTCTCGCGGCGTCCGGTGGACGGTGCTTCCCCCCGGCTCGGGGCCGGGGGGAAGCACCGCAAGGCGGAGCGTCACCCTCGTACGGGACGCACCCGGGTGTCACGACCAAGGAAGCCGGGGGGAGCACGGCGCCGGCGCCACGAGCCGGTGAAGCCTGCGGCCACGGCACCAGCGCCCCGCGCTAACCGCTGACCGGCAGGGTGACGCTGCTGAACCCCGCCCGGACCGACAGCCGTGTCCCGGCCGGGTAGCGCAGGGTGTAGTCGTAGTCGGTCGAGATCAGCACCACTCCGAGCCGGTGGCCCTTCTTGAAGACGTAGTCCTGCGGTTGCATGGCCCACTTCAGCCGGTACTCGCGACCCTCGACCACCTTGCTCTCGTGGGCGAGGGAGGACCGGTTGCGGATGTCGAGCCAGCCGCGCGAGACGATCTTGAAGTCGGCGGTCTCGGTGCGGTGGACGGTCCGGTAGGTGCACCCGGTGTCACCGGGGATGCCCTCGCCGTAGCAGATCTGCTGCGAGGTGTCGGGGGTCGTGGCCGCGACGGCGCGGGTGTCGGCGCCGTAGTCGACCAGCAGCGCCGTGACATACGGGGACGAGCCGGCGAGCGAGGCGCGTACCGACAGCTCCGGGGTGCCGTTGACGCGCAGATCGGCCAGGAGCGGGCCGGTCGTGTACCCGAGCCGGTCCGGGCGTGCCGTGTCGGGGCCGGCGACCAGTTGCTCGGCGGGGACGGTGCGGCCGGCGTCGGTCATCGTCTGCCGCACGGGCGCTCCCGGGAGCGGCGACAGACCGTCTGCGTTCAGGCCCAGAGTGAGGTCGCGGGTGGAGCGCTCCGGCCAGTCGCCCTGCTGCCGCCAGCTGAAGTCCGCCTGTTCGACATCGACGCGGGGCGCGCTGAGTGCGCCGTTGTCCAGCCCGTACAGGAAGTGATCGAACCACTGGTGCAGCTGGTTCAGCCACTCCTCCATGCGCAGGGGCATGGGGTTGATGTGGCCCGCCTGGTGCAGCCAGAGCTTGCGGGGCACGTGGTGCTTCCTGAGGGCCTCCCAGAGCTGCCCGAAGTGCTGGGTCTTCACATTCCAGTCGTTGCCGCCGTGCACGACGAAGACCCCTGCCTTGATCTTCCGCACGTCCTTGAGATAGTCCCGCTCCCGCCAGAAGGAGCTGAAGTCGCCGCTGACACGGTCCTGTTCGGCGGTCAGCCGGTCGATCACGGGCTTGCAGACCTCGCGGTCGGCGCGGGTGTGGACGTACTTCGCGAGCACATCGGTGTCCTCGCCCTGGTAACCGCCGGGCGCCACAACTCCGCCGCCCGCGCGGTAGTAGTCGTACCAGGAGGAGATCCCGGAGATCGGCACGATCGCCTTGAGCCCCTCAACCCCGGTCGTCGCGACGGCGGTCGGCAGGGTGCCGTTGTACGAGACGCCCATCATCGCGGCGTTCCCGGTGGACCAGTCGGCGCCGACGGGCCTGCCGTCCGGGTCCCAGCCCCTGGCGCGGCCGTTCAGCCAGTCGACGGCGGCCTTCGCGCCGAGGGTCTCGTTGCGTCCGCCCGAGGTCGGGCAGCCGGTGGAGCCTCCGGTGCCGAGGCTGTCGACCTGGGCGACGGCGTAACCACGCGGCAGGAAGTAGTTGTCGGTGTAACCGGACCAGACGACGGAGGATCCGCTCGCCGCGTGGGCTGAGGTGTCCGCGGGAGCCGAGGTGCTCGCGAGGCCGGGGACGCGGGCCACGAGTGCCGGCTGCCGGCCGGCCGGGAGCCCGTCCCCGTCCACGTCCACGTTGTGGTTCTCGACCTTGTTGCCACCCGCCCAGTAGGGGCTGGCCTCGATGATGGTGGCGACCCTGAGCCCGGTGTCCGTCTCCTTGGGCCGCAGGATCCTCATGCGTACGGTGTCGCGGCGGCCGTCTCCGTCGCTGTCCGCCTCCGTCTCGATGTCGACCTGCTGATACACCGCGTCCGCGCGGGAGAACACCGGCTGCGTCTCCTCGCCGACGATGCTCAGGGCGGGGGCGGCCCCCGCATGGGCGGTGGGTGCGAGGAGGGCCGTCAGCAGGGAGGCGGCGAGAGCCGCCGTCCCCCAGCCGCGGACTCTCCCCGCGAAGCGGGTTCCCTGGGCGTTGCCTGTTCGGGTGGCTCTCGCCATCGTGCCTGCCTCCGGGGCCGGGGTTAGTGACGATCACGCGGGACGCGCGAAGGTATTCCATCGCCCCCGCGCCAACGGCACCAGACCACGCGGCCGCCAACACCCTTTTGCGCACACCCTCTTGCTCCCAGCGCACCAGGCCGTAGCGTGGTGCCATGGGGTTCACGGCGTACTCACCGCCCCGCGCAGCCGTCCGCGCGCTTCTGGTCGCCGCTGCCCTTGTGGCCGCGGCCGCCTGTTCGTCCGCGGGCCGGTCCGACCCCGGTGCCGCCACCCGCGCGCCCGCCACACCCTCCACACCCGCCACACCCTCCACACCCGCCGAAGTCTGCGCCGGCCTCGTCACGTACTGGGCCGAGCAGGCCCTCAAGGGCAGTACATGGGCGGGCCTCGACTCGGAGCAGAAGGGCCTGTCCAATGAGCAACTCACCCTTCACGACGAGGTGTTGGCGGAAGCCCGCGCGGAGGAGAAGCGGAATGGCCGCACCGCCGCCGTGGCACTGGTCAGACGGGAAGCCGGCAAGAGATGCAAGGCGCAGAACGGCGCCACCGGCAGCTCCGAGAACTGGGACCTTCCCCGGTGAGAGGCCGGGTGCGCCGTCGGCTTCCAGGCGCCGGAACGGTTTGCGGGAGGCCTGAGGCGGAACCTCGCGAAAGGACCACGGGACTCTGTCGGGGGTCGAACAGTCTTTCCCTAAGTTAACACTGAGTAACCAACGCCCCGCGAGAAAGCCGCGCCGCACGCGCGGCGCGGTGGAGGCAGGACGCCTCCGCGAGCATCAGGCGCGGTCACTTCATGTCAGCACCATCACGACCCGATGCCCCTTAGCGGAACTGGGAGTTCTCACTATGTGAGAACTCGATCACCGGCCGGAAACGCCCTATCTGCCCACACAGCCCCCACGTCCCCTCCCTCGTGGCATAACAAGACAGTCACATCCTGACCTCCACCGTCCCCGGAGCCCGCCGGCTGCGCTTAGAGTCACGCCCAGTCACCGCGCCGCCGGGCGCGTCTGCAAGTACGGCACTGCCCCACCCTTCAGTACGCACCGGCAACGGAAACGGCACCTCAACCACGAGGAGGCCGCGCCAGGAAAGGACACAGCGTGCGACACCGTTCCCTGCTCATTCTCACCGCCGTGATCACCACGGGAGCACTCAGCCTCACCGCCTGCGGTTCGCGCGACGACGCCAACGGCGGCAGCAAGGACAGCAGCGGCAAGACCACCGTGGTCATCGGCGTCGACGCCCCGCTGACCGGCTCGCTGTCCGCCCTGGGCATGGGCATCAAGAACTCCGTGGACCTGGCGGTCAAGACCGCCAACAAGAACAACGAGGTCCCCGGGGTCGAGTTCAAGACCGAGGCGCTCGACGACCAGGCCCAGCCGTCGTCCGGCCAGGCCAACGCCACCAAGCTGGTCGGCATGAAGGAAGTCCTCGGCGTCGTCGGCCCGCTGAACTCCGGCGTGGCCCAGTCCATGCAGGGTGTCTTCAACTCGGCGAACCTCACCCAGGTGTCCCCCGCCAACACCGGGCCCGCGCTGACCCTGGGCGACAACTGGGGCAAGGGCGAGAAGAAGCGCCCGTTCCAGACCTACTTCCGCACCGCCACCACCGACGCCATCCAGGGCAAGTTCGCCGCCAACTACCTGTTCACCGACGCCAAGAAGAAGAAGGTCTTCGTCGTCGATGACAAGCAGACCTACGGCGCCGGCCTGGCCGCGATCTTCTCCGCGGAGTTCAAGCGCCTCGGCGGCACGGTCGTCGGCACCGACCACGTCACGGTGAAGGAGACCGACTTCTCCAGCACCGCTGACAAGGTCAAGAGCTCCGGCGCGGACTCGGTCTACTTCGGTGGCCAGTACCCCGAGGGCGGTCTGCTCGCCGACCAGATCAAGAAGGCCGGCGCCAAGATCCCCACGATGGGCGGCGACGGCATGCTGGACCCGCAGTACATCAAGGCTTCCGGTGTGTCCAACGACGGCGACCTCGCCACCTCCGTCGGCTACCCGGTCGAGAAGCTGGAGACCGCGAAGAAGTTCATCGCGGACTACAAGGCCGAGAACTACAAGGACCCGTACGCGGCCTACGGCGGCTACTCCTACGACGCGGCCTGGTCCATCATCCAGGCGGTCAAGTCGGTCGTCGCTGCGAACGACAACAAGCTCCCCGAGGACGCCCGCGCCAAGGTCACCGAGGCGATGGCCAAGGTCTCCTTCGAGGGTGTGACCGGCAAGGTCTCCTTCGACGAGTTCGGTGACACCACGAACAAGCAGCTCACGGTGTACGTCGTCAAGAACGGCGAGTTCGTGGACGTCAAGAGCGAGACGTTCCAGGACTGACCCCCACCGCAGTACCCAGCACCACATGATCCAGCCCGCGCGAGGGCGCAAACAGCGCCCTCGCGCGGTTTCATATCCGACACCTTCATCGGAGGCCCTGCGGTGAACGAACTGCCGCAACAGCTGGCCAATGGCCTTGCCCTCGGTGCCCTATACGGCCTCATCGCCATCGGGTACACCATGGTCTACGGCATCGTCCAGCTCATCAACTTCGCCCACGGCGAGATCTTCATGATCGGGGGCTTCGGCGCCCTCACCACCTACATATGGCTCCCCAGTGGAACCCCGCTCCTGGTGGCGATCCCGCTCATGATCATCGGTGGCGCGATCGCCTCCGTAGCCGTCGCCACCGCCGCGGAACGCTTTGCGTACCGGCCACTGCGCAGCGCCCCGCGCCTGGCCCCGCTCATCACCGCGATCGGTCTGTCCATCGCGCTCCAGCAGCTCATCTGGGGCTTCTACCCGGGCGCCAAGTCCGCGAAGAGCTTCCCCGAGTTCACCGGCGAGTCGTTCAAGATCTTCGACAACCTCGCCATCCAGCAGTCCGACGCCTTCGTCCTGATCCTCGCCCCGCTCTGCATGCTCGGTCTGGGACTCTTCGTCTCCAAGAGCCGCAGCGGCCGTGCCATGCAGGCCACCGCCCAGGACCCGGACACCGCGAAGCTGATGGGCATCAACACCGACCGCATCATCGTGATGGCCTTCGCCATCGGCGCCGCCTTCGCCGCGGTCGCAGCGGTCGCCTACGGCCTGGACAAGGGCCAGATCAACTTCGAGATGGGCTTCATCCTCGGACTCAAGGCCTTCACCGCCGCGGTCCTCGGCGGCATCGGCAACATCTACGGCGCCATGGTGGGCGGTGTCGTCCTCGGTCTCGCCGAGTCCCTGTCGATCGCCTACATCGAGAACATCCCCGGCATGCAGCAGCTCGGCGGTGGCGCCTGGTCCAACGTCTGGGCTTTCGTACTCCTCATCGTCGTGCTCCTCGTCAGGCCACAGGGCCTGCTCGGTGAGCGCGTCGCGGATCGGGCGTGAGAATGATGACGACCTCCGACACCACCAAGGCAACGGGCACCGCCCCCGCCGACGGCGCCTCCAAGGTGAACACCCTGCGCTGGCTCACCGCCGCGGGCGGCGTGGCCACCGTGGCGAGCACCTTCCTGGCCTGGACCTGGACGCCGGCCTTCCCCGGCAACCTCACCATCAGCGGGTACCCCGGCGGCCTCCAGGTCCTCACCCTCGTCGCCGGCCTCCTCACCACCCTCTTCGCGCTGGCCTCGCTCGGCATCAAGGGCCTCGGCTGGCTCGTGCCCGCGGGCAGCACCAAGGCCCTCCGGGCCCTGGCCCTGGGTGGCGTGGCCACGACCTGGTTCGCCCTCGGCGCCATCACCGTCGAGCTGGGCGGCCTGATCAATCTGGAGCCCGGCGGCTTCGTCGCCGCCGTGGCCTCCGTGATCCCGGTCGCCGCCGCGTTCCAGCTGCCCGACGACACCCGCGTGGCCGCCCGGCCCAAGGAGCTCCCCTCCTGGGCCGAGATCCTGGTCATCGTCGGCGCCTTCGCGGTCGGCCTCTACGTGATCACGTACGGCATCGACACCGAGTACGCCGAGCTCTTCACCGGCTACCTCGCCGTCGTCGGCTTCGCCGCGGCCGGACTGATCAAGTCCGGGCTCATGGCGCGTCTGTCGGCGATCACCGCCAAGCACCGCCAGGTCACGCTGATCGGGGCCTTCGTCGCCGCCGCGGCCTTCCCCTTCACCCAGAACACGGACCAGTACACCCTGGTCGCGGTCAACATCCTCATCTTCGCGACCGTGGCCCTGGGCCTGAACGTCGTCGTCGGCCTCGCGGGCCTGCTCGACCTCGGATACGTCGCCTTCCTCGGCGTCGGCGCCTACACCGCCGCACTCGTCTCCGGATCGACGGCATCCGCCTTCGGGATCCACCTGCCCTTCTGGGCCGCGGTCCTGCTCGGCGCCCTCGTCTCGCTGATCTTCGGCGTCGTGATCGGCGCCCCGACCCTGCGACTGCGCGGCGACTACCTCGCCATCGTCACGCTCGGCTTCGGTGAGATCTTCCGTATCGCCATGGGCAACCTCGACGGTGTCTCCGGACCCCAGATCACCAACGGCCCGAACGGCGTCCCCAACATCCCGGACCTCGAGTTCTTCGGGTACAACTTCGGGGAGTCCCACAACGTCCTCGGCTTCGAGCTCGGCGCCTATGCCAACTACTACCTGCTGATGCTCCTCGCGACGGTCCTCGTCGTCCTGGTCTTCAGCAGGGCGGGCAGCTCCCGCATCGGCCGGGCCTGGGTCGCCATCCGCGAGGACGAGACCGCCGCCACGGCCATGGGCATCAACGGCTTCCGGGTCAAGCTGATCGCCTTCGCGCTCGGCGCCACCCTCGCCGGCCTCGCCGGAACCGTGCAGGCACACGTCCAGCACACCGTGGTCCCGGAGATGTACCAGTTCGCCGGCCCGGTGCCGCCCAACTCCGCCTTCCTTCTGGCGGCCGTCATCCTCGGCGGTATGGGCACCATCAGCGGACCGCTGCTGGGCGCCGCGCTGCTCTACATGATCCCGGCCAAGCTCCAGTTCATCCAGGACTACCAGCTGCTCGGCTTCGGCATCGCCCTCATCCTGCTGATGCGCTTCCGTCCCGAAGGCCTCATCGCCAACCGGCGCGCCCAGCTCGAGTTCCACGAGACCGGCCAACTCGACGTGCCGGAACAACGAACCCCCGACGACGCCGCTGTCGGCACGGCCAAGGCTGGGGCGTGAGCACCATGACAACCACCATCACGGAAACCACCACGAAGACGGCGGAGACCGTCCTCGAGGCCAGCGGCGTCACGATGCGCTTCGGCGGCCTCACCGCCGTACGCTCCGTCGACCTCACCGTCCGCGCGGGCGAGATCGTCGGCCTCATCGGACCCAACGGTGCGGGCAAGACGACCTTCTTCAACTGCCTCACCGGGCTCTACGTGCCCACCGAGGGCAAGGTGACGTACAAGGGCACGGTGCTGCCTCCCAAGCCGCACCTCGTCACCACCGCGGGCATCGCTCGTACCTTCCAGAACATCCGGCTCTTCTCCAACATGACCGTCCTGGAAAACGTCCTCGTCGGACGCCACACCCGGACGAAGGAGGGCCTCTGGTCCGCGCTGCTGCGCGGCCCGGGCTTCAAGAAGGCCGAAGCGGCGTCGCACGCCCGCGCCATGGAACTGCTCGAGTTCATCGGCCTCGCCCACAAGGCCAACCACCTCTCGCGCAACCTGCCCTACGGCGAGCAGCGCAAGCTGGAGATCGCCCGGGCGCTCGCGAGTGACCCCGGCCTGCTGCTCCTTGACGAGCCCACGGCCGGTATGAACCCGCAGGAGACCCGGGCGGCCGAAGAGCTCATCTTCGCGATCCGCGACATGGGCATCGCCGTGCTCGTCATCGAGCACGACATGCGCTTCATCTTCAACCTGTGCGACCGGGTCGCCTGCCTCGTGCAGGGGCAGAAGCTCGTCGAGGGCACCGCGGCGGTCGTCCAGGGCGACGAGCGTGTCATCGCGGCCTACCTCGGTACGCCCTTCGAGGGTGCACCCGGGCAGGAGGAGGTCGCCGAGGTCGAGGCCGCCGAGCAGGCGGCCGAGGCGGCTGACGAGACCCCGGAAGCCGAAGTGGACGCCGACGAGGCGGACGAGCCGGCTGACGCGGACACCTCGGACGAGGCCGACGAGCCGGCTGACGCGGACGCCTCGGACGAGGCGAACGAAACCGCCGACGCGGACAGCTCGGACGACGACACCAGCACCACCAGCACGGAAGGAGACGCGAAGTGACCGCACTCCTCGAAGTCGAGGACCTCCGGGTCGCGTACGGCAAGATCGAGGCCGTCAAGGGTATCTCCTTCTCCGTCGAGGCCGGCCAGGTCGTGACCCTGATCGGCACCAACGGCGCCGGAAAGACCACGACCCTGCGCACCCTGTCCGGACTGCTCAAGCCGTCCAGCGGCAGGATCGTCTTCGACGGACAGGCCCTCAACGGCATCCCTGCCCACAAGGTCGTGTCCCTCGGACTGGCTCACTCCCCCGAGGGCCGGCACATCTTCCCGCGTCTCAGCATCGCCGAGAACCTCCAGCTCGGAGCGTTCCTGCGCAGTGACAAGGCCGGGATCGAGAAGGACATCCAGCGCGCCTACGAGCTCTTCCCGATCCTGGGCGAGCGCCGCAAGCAGGCCGCAGGCACCCTCTCGGGCGGTGAGCAGCAGATGCTCGCGATGGGCAGGGCCCTGATGTCCCAGCCCAAGCTGCTGATGCTGGACGAGCCGTCGATGGGTCTCTCCCCGATCATGATGCAGAAGATCATGGAGACCATCACCGAGCTGAAGGCCGGCGGCACGACGATCCTGCTCGTCGAGCAGAACGCCCAGGCCGCGCTGTCCCTGGCGGACCAGGCGTATGTCATGGAGGTCGGCGAGATCAAGCTCACCGGCACCGGCCAGGACCTGCTCCACGACGAGAACGTCCGTAAGACGTATCTCGGCGAGGACTGACCGGTCCGCACACACGAGGAGGCCCGCACCCGATCATTTCGGGTGCGGGCCTCCTCGTGTGTGCACTGCCGCATCACCGGGTCACCGCCGTCACCGGCTACTGCCCCTTCGCGGCCTTCTTCTCCTCGGCGTCCTCGATGACCGCCTCGGCCACCTGCTGCATCGACAGCCTGCGGTCCATGGACGTCTTCTGGATCCATCGGAACGCGGCGGGCTCCGTCAGTCCGTACTGGGTCTGGAGGATGCTCTTGGCCCTGTCCACCAGCTTGCGGGTCTCCAGCCGCTGGGAGAGGTCGGCGACCTCGTTCTCCAGCGCCTTGAGCTGGGCGAAGCGCGACACCGCCATCTCGATGGCGGGGACCACGTCGCTCTTGCTGAACGGCTTCACCAGATACGCCATGGCGCCCGCGTCACGGGCCCGCTCGACCAGCTCGCGCTGCGAGAACGCGGTGAGCATGAGCACGGGTGCGATGGACTCCTCGGCGATCACCTCCGCGGCGGAGATTCCGTCGAGTACCGGCATCTTCACATCGAGGATCACGAGGTCGGGGCGGTGTTCGCGCGCGAGATCGACGGCCGCCTGGCCGTCACCGGCCTCGCCCACGACCGTGTAGCCCTCTTCCTCGAGCATCTCTTTGAGGTCGAGGCGGATGAGCGCCTCGTCCTCGGCGATGACGACTCGGGTCGTCAGCGGCGGGACGTGCGAGGTGTCGTCGTCGGCGGCGGGCTGGGGCGACTCGGGGGCGGTCACAGGGGCTCCTCGGTGCGTCACGAACTGCTCCCCAAGAGCCTACCCAGCTGCGGTAAGGTGGTGACCCACAGGGCCACCGCCGCCCTGGATTTCTTAGGCCCCAGTACTCCAACTGGTCAGAGAGGCCGCTCTCAAACAGCGGACAGTGTGGGTTCGAATCCCACCTGGGGCACTTTTCCTTTATTCCCAAGGTCACGCCCACAGCGCATCGCGGCGCAGTGCGCGGTCCGTCAGGCGTCCAACAGCTGGTTGAAGAACGCCCTGTAGTGCTGGAGCGCCACCCTGAGTTCCTCTGTCTGGATCTCCTCGCCACGTGACCACTGCGCCTCAAGGTCCCGCTTGTGGTCGGCGAAGGTCGTGGCCAGGGACTGGATCACCTCGGCGACCAGGGTGTCCGCGTTGCGTACGGCCTCCCTGGGGTCATCGACGAAGGTGCCCTGGATCTGCTGCCATCGGTCCCGGTAGTTCCCCGCCTCGCCGGAGGGGACGAGTGGCTCCAGTGGCTCCCGCACGGGCTCCCCCGACGCTTCGGACATGGGCGCCGCCTCGGGCTCGGACACGGCTTCGGGCGGCGGCGCCTCGGATGCGGGTGCCGTTCCGGTCACGGGTGCGGCCTCGCCCGGGTAGATGCGTGCCTCTGTTTCCTCCCGCGTACCCTGCCGTGGCTGCGTGAGGTCTTCGGTCGAGAGGTCGCTCGCGGGCGGTGCGCCGCGCGTGGTCTCTGGGTTCCGCATGTCAACTCACCTCGTCGGAACGGCGGTCAGGCCGCGCCGTATCGTGTGCCTCGGTGCTGGTGATGGTGCTCGGACCGGCGGCTGCTCTGGTTGCTGCCGAGCAACTCCTGGAAGAGCGCGCGGTAGTGCACCATGGCGCCGCGCAGTTCTTCGGTGGTCGCCCTGCCGTCCATGTTGCGGGCGTTCACCTCGTGGGCGGCCCGGTAGTGCTCCAGGGTGCCCGCATGCTCGACGGAGAGGTCGCGCACTTGCTGCTCGTAGCCGTCCGTCGGGTAGCCGCGGTCGCCCATGAGCTGGGTGACCAGGTGATCCGCGTCGTCGACGCTCTGGCGCGGCTGGTCCACGAAGCGTTCCTCCGCGCCCTTCCACTCCTCGGCGTAGCGCTCACGTGCCTCTGGGGGCAGCTCCTTGATGTCGAGCTTGCGGTGCCGCTGTTCCCTGCCGCGCAGCTCGCGTTCGGCGGTCAGCCGGTCGCCACCGTCCGCGTCGAGGGTCCGGTCGTACTCGGGACCGAACCTCTGCCGGAGGTGGCGGCGGCGCATGGTCATCCAGACCGCTCCCGCGATCAGGACCAGGAGGACCGCCAGGGCAATGATGGCGATGACAATTCCAGTGGACATCCGGACCTCCGTGTGTCCTTGTCGGTCGGCCCACACTTACAGGCCTCCTGTAATCGCCGACTGCCCAGGAAGGAACCAGGCAAACGCCCCGGGGGGTCAGGATGCGGGCGAGTCGTCCGTTCCGATGTGGTGCACCCGCACCAGATTGGTCGAGCCCGAGACGCCTGGCGGGGACCCTGCCGTGATCACCACGATGTCGCCCTTCACGCAGCGGCCGATCCGGAGCAGCTCCTCGTCCACCTGGTCGACCATCGCATCGGTGGAAGCCGCCTGCGGCACGAGGAAAGCCTCAACGCCCCAGGTCAGATTGAGCCGGGAGCGGGTGGCCGGGTCCGGGGTGAAGGCCAGCAGCGGGATCGGCGAGCGGTAACGCGACAGCCTCCGGACGGTGTCCCCCGACTGGGTGAAGGCGACCAGGAACCTGGCCCCGAGGAAGTCCCCGATCTCGGCTGCGGCACGGGCCACGGCACCGCCCTGGGTGCGGGGCTTGTTGCGTTCGGTGAGCGGCGGCAGTCCCCTGGCGAGGATGTCCTCCTCCGCCGCCGCGACGATACGGGACATGGTCCTGACCGTCTCGACGGGATAGCTGCCGACGCTGGTCTCACCGGACAGCATCACCGCGTCGGTGCCGTCGATGACGGCATTGGCGACATCGGATGCCTCGGCACGGGTGGGCCGGGAGTTGTCGACCATCGAGTCCAGCATCTGGGTGGCGACGATGACCGGCTTGGCGTTGCGCTTGGCCAGTTTGATCGCGCGTTTCTGGACGATCGGGACCTGCTCCAGGGGCATCTCGACGCCGAGATCGCCGCGGGCGACCATGATGCCGTCGAAGGCGGCGACGATCTCCTCGATGTTGTCCACGGCCTGGGGCTTCTCGACCTTCGCGATGACGGGGAGCCTGCGCCCCTCCTCGTCCATGATCCGGTGGACATCCGCGATGTCGCGTCCGCTGCGCACGAAGGACAGGGCGATGACATCGGCGCCGAGCCTGATCGCCCAGCGCAGGTCCTCGACGTCCTTCTCGGACAGCGCGGGTACGGAGACCGCGACTCCGGGGAGGTTGAGGCCCTTGTGATCGGAGACGAAACCGCCTTCGACCACGATCGTCCGCACCCGCGGGCCGTCGACCGAGGTCACTTCCAGGGCGACCCGGCCGTCGTCGACGAGAATGCGCTCACCGGTGATGACATCGACGGCCAGGCCGGAATGCGTGGTCCCGCACATACTCCGGTCGCCGTCCACCTGCTCGACGGTGATCGTGAACTCATCACCGCGTTCAAGCAGTACCGGGCCCTCACGGAATCGCCCGAGACGGATCTTCGGACCTTGAAGGTCGGCAAGGACCCCGACACTGCGTCCGCTCTCGTCCGACGCCTTGCGCACGCGGTGATAGCGCTCCTCGTGCTCAGCGTGGGTGCCATGGCTGAGGTTGAAGCGGGCGACGTCCATTCCGGCCTCGACCAGTGCCTTGATCTGGTCGTACGAATCGGTGGCGGGCCCCAGTGTGCAGACGATCTTTGCTCGGCGCATGATTCGAGCCTATGGCCTACCGGCGGGTAGCGAATTTGTTGCACATGGCCACTCAACAACCTTTCCATGAAAGGTTGTTGACAAGTATTGAAGTGTGCACGGGGGTGCTCTTCTGAGCACGCGCGTCTGCGCTCCCGACAGTCGGGGCCGGGAGCGCAGTGACCACTCAGATGTGCCAGGCCTTCGGTCAGTCGATCAGGAAGCGGTCGACGCATCTTGGCGTCATCACCCCGAGAGCCGGTGGGGCACCTCGGAACGGCGCGAGAGGGTGGCAGCGTCCACAGGTGAGTGAGGCCCTCGGCGGGACAGCGCCGAGGGCTTTCCGCGGCCTACAGCTCCGGCGGCGTCATCGTGAAGCGGGCGTTCACCTGTGCGTAGACCGTCTGGCACTGCGGTTCGAGGTCGAGGGCCGGGGCGGTCGCCCCGTCCGCGCCCCCGTACGCGGCGGCGCGCAGGGCCCCGGATGCCTGGGGGCCGTTGTACGCAGCCGGGGCCTCGGCGCCGATGTCGGCGAGCTCGACCAGGGCGGCGAGGCGGGCGCCGAGTGCGCCGGCGTATTCGCGGGCACGCTGGACGGCTTCGAGCACGGCCTGGCGGCGGGCCTCGGCGGGGGCCGGGGAGTCGGGGCGCAGGGACCACCAGGGTCCGTCGACGCGGGTGAGGTCGAGGTCGGCGAGGCGGGTGGTGAGTTCACCGAGGGCCGTGAAGTCGGCGAGTTCCGCGGTGATGTGGACGCGGCCCTGGTAGGCGCGGACGCGTTCGCCGCGGCCGTGGGCGGTCAGCTCGGGACTGATGGAGAACGCACCGGTCTCCAGCTTCTCGACCGCCTCGCCATAGGACTTGACCAGGTCGAGCACCTGGCCGTTACGGCGGGTCAGGTCCTCCAGCGCGGCCCTGCGGTCCTTGCCGCGGGCGCTGACGGTGACACCGATCCGGGCGATCTCCGGTTCGACCTCCAGCCGCGCCTCGCCGCGGACGGCGACTCGCGGGGTTTCGGGGGTTCCGTACGGCGCCGCGTCATTCGTCATGTGGCCTCCCTCGCTGTTGTTCACCGAACACTTTCGCAGGCAGCCGCCCTGCGCCAGAATCTACGCGCGTTGTGCCATTGAACGAGGGAGATCAACACATGCCGCTCAACCGCAGGACGTTCCTCGGCCGTACGGCCGTGGCGGGAGCCGGTGCGGCCGTCGCGGGGACGGTAGCCGCCACTCCGGCCGCAGCTCAGGAGCACGCTCACGGCCACGGACGACCGCCGAAGCGGTACTCGTTCACCGTGATGGGCACCACCGACCTGCACGGCAACGTCTTCAACTGGGACTACTTCACGGACAAGGAGTTCGACGACAAGAACCACAACGACGTCGGCCTGGCGAAGATCTCCACGCTGGTCGACCAGGTGCGGCGGGAGAAGGGGCGGCGCAACACGCTGCTGATCGACGCCGGTGACACCATCCAGGGCACCCAGCTCTCGTACTACTACGCCAAGGTGGACCCGATCACGGCCCGGCGCGGCCCCGTCCACCCCATGGCCCAGGCCATGAACAGCATCGGCTACGACGCCGCGGCGCTCGGCAACCACGAGTTCAACTACGGCATTCCGGTGCTGCGCAAGTTCGAGGAGCAGTGCGACTTCCCGCTGCTCGGTGCCAACGCGCTGGACGCCAAGACACTGCGGCCCGCGTTCCGTCCGTACAGCATGCACCGGCTGTGCACCCCGTGCGGCCGGGATGTGAAGGTCGCGGTGCTGGGGCTGACGAACCCGGGCATCGCGATCTGGGACAAGGCCAATGTCAGCGGCAAGATGGTCTTCCCCGGCCTTGAGGAGCAGGCTGCGAAGTGGGTGCCGAAGCTGCGCTCGATGGGTGCGGACGTCGTCATCGTGTCGGCGCACTCCGGCTCCAGCGGCACCTCCTCCTACGGCGACCAGCTCCCCCACATCGAGAACGCGGCCGCGCTGGTGGCCGAGCAGGTGCCGGGCATCGACGCGATCCTCGTCGGGCACGCGCACACCGAGATACCCGAGTACCTGGTCACCAACAAGGAGACGGGCAAGCAGGTCGTGCTGTCCGAGCCGCTCAAGTGGGGCCAGCGGCTGACCCTGTTCGATTTCGACCTGGTGTGGCAGAAGGGGCGCTGGAGCGTCGAGAAGGTGGGCGCGCAGGTGCTCAACTCCAACACGGCCGCCGAGGACCCGCGCATCGTCCGGCTGCTCGAGGACGAGCACAAGAAGGTGGTCACGTACGTCAACCAGATCATCGGCACGTCGACCGCGGCCATGACCACGGCCGAGGCGCCGTGGAAGGACGAGCCGATCATCGACCTGATCAGCCATGTGCAGGTGGAGACAGTGAAGGCGGCCCTGGCCGGCGGCCAGTACGCCGCGCTGCCGGTGCTCTCCCAGGCCTCGTGCTTCTCCCGTACGGCGTCGATCCCGCAGGGACAGGTGACGATCCGGGAGGCTGCCGGGCTCTACCCGTTCGAGAACACACTGGAGGCGCGGCTGCTGACCGGCGCCCAGATCAAGGAGTATCTGGAGTACTCGGCCCGGTACTACGTGCAGACCCCGGCCGGGGCTCCGGTGGACACGGCGAAGCTGACGAACGCCGAGAGCATCCCGGACTACAACTACGACGCGGTCTACGGGGTGACCTACGAGATCGACATCGCGAAGCCGTCCGGTTCGCGGATCGTCAACCTGTCGTACGGCGGCAAGCCGGTCGACCCCGCGGCCCAGTTCGTGCTGGCGGTGAACAACTACCGGGCCAGTGGCGGTGGCGCCTTCCCCCACGTGGCCAAGTCCCAGCAGCTGTGGGCCAATTCGGATGAGATCCGCAACACGATCATCCAGTGGGCGCAGGCCAAGGGGACCATCGACCCGGCAGCCTTCGCCTCGGAGGGCTGGAAGCTGACCCGGGACGGTGTTCCGGTCTTCTAGCGCTGCCTGTCGAGCGGCATGAGCGGAGGCGCCTGGGCGGGAATGCCAGGCGCCTCCCGCTGTTCCAGGCCGAAGCTGGTGAAGGCGGTTCGGCGCGGCAGCGGGTAGTGCTCCTTGCCCGTCAGGGAGTTGAGGATGGTCGCGCTGCGCCAGGCGGCGAGTCCCAGGTCGGGGGCGCCGACACCATGGGTGTGCCGCTCCGCGTTCTGCACGTACACCGCGCCGGTGACGCCGGGGTCGAGCTCCAGCCGGAACTGCTCGTCGACACGGGGGCGTTCGGACCCGTCGCGGCGCATATAGGCGTCGAGCCCCATGAGGAGCCGGTCGAGCGGGCGCTCACGGTAGCCGGTGGCCAGCACCACGGCGTCGGTGGTGAGCCGGGAGCGGGTGCCCTGCTGGAGGTGTTCGAGGTGGAGTTCGACCTTGCCGGCGGCGAGACGCCCCGCGGTACGCACCTGTACCCCGGGGGTGAGCACGGCGTCGGGCCAGCCGCCGTGCAGGGTGCGGCGGTAGAGCTCCTCGTGGATGGCGGCGATGGTGTCGGCGTCGATACCCTTGTGGAGCTGCCACTGCCCCGGGACGAGCCGGTCACGGACGGCTTCGGGCAGGGCGTGGAAATAGCGGGTGTAGTCCGGTGTGAAGTGTTCGAGGCCCAGCTTGGAGTACTCCATGGGCGCGAAGGCTTCGGTGCGGGACAGCCAGTGGAGCTTCTCGGC
Organism: Streptomyces sp. NPDC019396; assembly: GCF_040632375.1. NCBI lineage: Bacteria > Bacillati > Actinomycetota > Actinomycetes > Kitasatosporales > Streptomycetaceae > Streptomyces > Streptomyces sp. NPDC019396. The sequence goes on from NZ_JBEYBS010000001.1 coordinate 208,821, forward strand.
CCCCGCGGGACGGGCCCGCAGCAGATCGAGGAAGACCTCTGCGCCCGACTGGCCCGAGCCGATGACGGTGACGTGCTCGGCGGCCAGCAGCCGTTCGCGGTGGGTGAGGTAGTCGGCGGAGTGCAGCACCGGGACGGCCGGTACGTCGGCCAGAGGCTTCAGCGGCACCGGGACATACGGCTCGGTGCCGATCCCGATGGCGATGTTCCGGGCGTACACGCGCCCAAGGGCGGCCTCGTCGTCCGCGGAACCGCCGATGGGGATGCCGTCGAGCCGGGTGAAGTCCACCTCGAACAGGGAACGTTCGGGATTCCAGCGGACGGCCTCGACCTGGTGGCCGAAGTGCAGCCCGGGGAGCAGCTCGCTGACCCAGCGGCAGTACGCGTCGTACTCCGCTCGCTGGATATGGAACTTCTCGGCGAAGTAGAACGGGAAGAGCCGCTCACGCGCCCTGAGATAGCTGAGGAACGACCAGGAACTGGCCGGATCGGCGAGGGTGACGAGGTCGGCGAGGAAGGGGACCTGGAGGGTGGCACCGTCGATGAGCAGGCCCGGGTGCCAGTGGAAGGCGGGGCGCTGCTCGTAGAACGCGAACCCGAAGCCGCCCGTGTCCTCCCGCTGGCGCAGCCCGTGGGCGAGTGCGGCGAGGGAGAGGTTGAACGGGCCGATGCCGATGCCCACCAGGTCCTGGGGCTGATGGGGATCGTGGGCGACGGGGGCCGACGTGCCGGTCATCAGGTGGTGCTGCCTTCTACGAGTGCGATGAGGGTCTTGAGGTCGCCTGGGCCGGTGTGCGGGTTGAGCAGGGTGGCCTTGAGCCAGAGGCGGCCGTCGGCACGGGACCTGCCCAGCACGGCGCGGCCCTCGTGGAGCAGGGCGCGGCGCAGCGCGGCCACGGTGTCGTCGCTCGCGCCGCGCGGGCGGAAGAGCACCGTGGACAGCACGGGCCTGGCGTGGAGTTCCAGCGCCGGGTGCTCGTCGACGAGACCGGCGAACTCCTGGGCGGCTGCCATGGTGCGGTCGATGAGCGCGGCGAGCCCGCTCCGGCCGAGTGCACGCAGGGTGACGGCGATCTTGAGGATGTCGGGGCGCCGGGTGGTGCGGAGGGAGCGGCCGAGCAGGTCAGGTAGCCCGGCTTCGGTGTCGTCGTCGGGGTTCAGATAGTCGGCGGTGTGGGCGAGGGGTGCGAGCAGGGCGCCGTCGGGGACGGCGAGCAGCCCGGCCGCGACCGGCTGCCAGCCGAGTTTGTGCAGATCGAGCGTGACGGACCGGGCGCGCTCAAGTCCCTGGAGCAGCGCGCGGTGCCGGGGGCTGAAGAGCAGCGCTCCGCCGTACGCCGCGTCGATGTGGAGCTCGGCGCCGTGCCGTACGCAGAGCTCGGCGATGGCGGGGAGCGGGTCGATCCGCCCGGTGTCGGTGGTGCCCGCGGTGGCGACGACGAGCGCGGGGCGTCGCTGGGCGCGCAGTGCCTCGTCGAGTGCGGTGAGGTCGGTGGTGCCCCCGGGGGCGGGGACGGTGACCGGATCGGGCAGTCCGAGCAGCCAGGCCGCGCGGCGGACCGAGTGGTGGGTGTGGCTGCCGCAGATGACCGGTACGGTTCCGTGCCGTTCGCGGGCGAGGAGCAGGGCGAGTTGATTGGCCTCGGTGCCGCCGGTGGTGACCAGCGCGTCGGGTGATGTGCTGCCGGGGTACACCTCGGCGGCGAGGGCCCCGGTCACCTCGGCCTCCAGCGCGGACGCGGCGGGCGCCTGGTCCCAGGAGTCCAGCGACGGGTTGAGCGCGGAAGCGGCGAGGTCGGCGGCGACGGCGAGCGCGAGTGGCGGGGTGTGCAGATGGGCGGCGCACCGCGGGTCCGCGGGGTCGGCCGCGCCTCTGGCGAGGGCGCCGACGAGGCTACGGAGCGCCTCCTCGGCGCCGTTGCCATGTTCGGGTACGACGGGCCGGGCCGCGTCCCGTACCCCCCGGCCCACCGCGTCCGGCCCCCCGCGCGGCAACGGCCCGCCCCGCTGGTCCGCGCCCTCCTTCAGCGCGTCGAGGACGACGGCCAGGAGGGGGCGCAGGGCGTCATGCCCTGCAACCCCTCCGGCGAGGGGCGGTGTGCTCATGCGGGGTCCTCCGGTGCGCGGTAAGACGGCTGCACCAGGGTGGACTTGTTCGGCGCCGTGCGGTTCCGGGTTCCGGTGATCTAACCCGAACGGGGGACGGGAGACTGCCGGTGCGCCCGCACCCCGCGGGGCCGCCCGTCCGCGGTGCGGTACACCGCGAAGCCCCGCACCCGGTGCGGGTGAAGCCCCAGCGGGTGCGGGCACGACGCGAACCCCGTCACACCTCCCGCGAGCGCACCCCGAGCGCGCGCTTCAGGTCGTCGAGCTGGTCCACCAGCCGGCGTCGCAGTGCCGGGGTCAGCTCCGAGTCGTGCAGGCACGCCTCCCCCACCCGGAGGTGTTCCGCGTCCACCGCGTGGGCCGGGAACGCGTACTGGCCCGCCGCCTGGGCGATGGCTGGGCCCCTGCGGGCGGCGAGGGCGACGGCCGCCGGGTAGTAGCGCGGCACGTAGTCCCGTACCAGCTCCGCCTGTTCGGGCTGCCAGAAACCCTGGGCGGTGGCGGTGAACAGGTAGTTGGAGAGGTCGTCGGAGTCGAAGAGCCGGGACCAGGCGGCCTCCTTGGCCTCCGGGGTGGGCAGGGCGGCGCGGCAGCGGGCGGCGCCCTCCTGGCCGGTGGCGCTGGGGTCGCGGTCGAGCTCCGCCGCGATCTCCGTCTCGCCGATAGCGCCGAGTACGGCGAGCCTGGCGAGGATGCGCCAGCGCAGTTCGGGGTCGAGCTCGGGTCCGCCGGGCACGCTTCCCCCGTCGAGCCAGTCGTGCAGGCCGTTGGGATGGACGGCGGCGTCGATGAAGTGGCGTACGGCGGTGAGTCGCAGGCCGGAGTTGCTGCCGTCCTCGGTGCGCCGGATCAGGTCGCGGGTGAGGTCGGTGATGAGGGCGAGCCCTGCGGGACGGTCATCGGGCGCGAGGTAGCGGTCGAGGACGTGGGTGCGGGCGAAGCCGAGGACACCCTGGACGACGGCGAGGTCGGGCTCCTCGGGGAGATGGGCGCGGGCCGTCTCGAGATAGGTGACGGGTTCGAGCTGGCCGTCGCGGACCATGTCCCGCAGGGAGTTCCAGACCACCGCGCGGGTGAGCGCGTCGGGGATACCGGAGAGGGTGCGCAGCGCGGCTTCGCCGGAGGTGCCGTCGAGGCGGACCTTGGCGTAGGTGAGGTCGCCGTCGTTGAGGACGACGAGAGCGGGGCGGCGTCCCGGTCGTGTCGCGGTCTCGCCCTGCCGCGTCTGCGGCACGTCGGTCTCGAAGCGCTCGCGCAGCACCAGGCGGCCGGATTCCACGGGGTCGCGGTCGTAGGCGCCGACGGCGATGCGGTGCGGGCGGTTTCCGTCCTGGGCGACGGCGAGCTGCCAGCCGCCGTCGGCCTCCGCGACCTCGGCGCTGAGTGTGTCGATTCCGGTGGTGCGCAGCCAGACCTCGGCCCAGGCGTGCACGTCGCGGTCGGTGACGGCGGCGAGCGAGTCGATGAAGTCGGCGAGCGTGGCGTTGCCGAAGCGGTGCCGGGTGAAGTGGCGGTTGATTCCGGCGAGGAAGTCCTTCTCACCGAGCCAGGCCACGAGCTGCCGCAGGGCGGACGCGCCCTTGGCGTAGGAGATGCCGTCGAAGTTGACCAGCGCCGACGCGGTGTCGGGCACGGCGTCGGGATCGGGCGCGACCGGGTGGGTGGACGGTCGCTGGTCGGCGTCGTAGCCCCAGGTCTTGCGGGCGATGCCGAAGTCGGTCCAGATGCCCGTGAAGCGGCTGGTGGCCTCGGCCAGGGTCTGGTAGCCCATGTACTCGGCGAAGGACTCGTTCAGCCAGATGTCGTCCCACCAGCGCAGGGTGACCAGGTTGCCGAACCACATATGGGCCATCTCGTGGGCGATGACCATGGCGCGGGTCTGCCGCTCGGTGTCGGTGACCGCGGAGCGGTAGACGAACTCGTCGCGGAAGGTCACCAGGCCCGGGTTCTCCATGGCGCCCGAGTTGAACTCGGGGACGAACGCCTGGTCGTACGAGTCGAAGGGGTACGGCTCTTCGAACTTCTCGTGGTAGCGGTCGTAACAGGCCCGGGTGGCGTCGAGGATCTCGTCGGCGTCGGCGTCCAGGTACGGGGCGAGGGACCGGCGGCAGTGGATGCCGAACGGCAGCCCGGCGTGTTCGGTGCGGACCGAGTGCCAGGGTCCCGCGGCGACGCCGACGAGGTAGGTGGAGATCAGCGGTGTGGGCGCGGCGGTCCAGCGGCCGTCGCCCTGGTGCGTGGTGACCCCGTTGGCGAGGACCGTCCAGCCCTTGGGCGCGGTGACACTGAGCTCGAAGACCGCCTTGATGTCGGGCTGGTCGAATGCGGCGAAGACCCGCTGCGCGTCGTCCATGCACAGCTGGGTGTAGGTGTAGGTCTCGCCGTCCGTCGGGTCGGTGAAGCGGTGCATGCCTTCGCCGGTGTGCGAGTAGCGCATCGCGGCGGCTATGCGCAGCTCGTGCTCACCGGCCGTGAGCCCCTTCAGCGGGAACCGGTTCCCGTCGAGGGTCTCCGGGTCGAGGGGCTGTCCGTCCAGGGTGACGGAGCGAAGGGTGGCGGGCTTGAGCTCGATGAAGCTGTCCCCGTCGGCCCGCGCCGTGAACCGGATCGCGGTTCGTGAGTCGAAGTTCTGATCACCAGTGGTGAGATCGAGTTCGATCGAGTACCGGTGGACGTCGATGAGCTCGGCTCGGGTCTGCGCTTCGTTGCGCGTCAGTACGGACATGGGGGTCATGCTGCCTGATGGGGTGGATCGGAGGCACGGGGGATTCGCTCTCAGCGTGCGCGGGTTTCGCTCTCCGCCTGGACGGGTCCCGCGTCAGTCACGTCCGGTCGCCACGTCACACCGGAGCCGCAGCCCCACCGGCGATCCGGGCGAAGGCCCCGCTGACGCGTTCGCGGTCCGCGCCGTCCGCCAGCAGCGCGTGCAGCAGCAGGCGAGCCTTGGGGGCGTCGAGATGGCCCGCGGAGAGCAGTCCGCGGGCCAGCACGTCGCTCTCCGAGCCGGGCCCCGTGTAGGTCCTGCTGAGCAGTGCGCCCGCGCCGGTACGGGAGGCCAGGACGACCGGTATCCGGGCCGCCAGCCGTCCCAGCGGCTCGACCAGCCAGGCGGGGACGTGGCCCGCGCCGAAGGCGGCCACCACCAGGCCGTCGAACCGCTCGTCCACGTTGTCGAGCAGTTCGCCGCCGTCACCTAGCGCCAGGGTGAGCAGGCAGACACGGACCTGGCGCCGCAGCGACAACGGGGCGTCCGCCACCAGCGGGTGCGCGGGCCGCAGCAGGATCCGGGGGCTCCCCTCGACCAGGGTGCCCAGCCGGCCCGCGCCCGGTGAGGCGAAGGTGGCGACGGATGTGGTGTGGGTCTTGCGTACGTGGCGGGCGGAGTGGATCTCGTCGGCGCACACCACGAGCACTCCCAGGCCGCGGCAGCCGGGGTCGGCGGCCACCGCGATCGCCCCGGCGAGGTTCGCCGGTCCGTCGGCCCCCGGCAGGTCGGGGCGGCGCATCGCGCCGGTGACGACCACGGGCCTCGCGGTGGTGGTGCAGAGCAGGTCGAGGAGGAAGGCCGTCTCCTCGAGGGTGTCGGTGCCCTGGACGACGGCGGCCCCGGACCCGGCCGCGGTGACCTTGTCGATCTCCCCGGCGAGCGCGGCGATGTCGTCGAACGACAGCGAGGAGCTCGGCAGCCGCCGGAAGTCGCGCAGTTCGACCGCGGCGGTCACGGGGATGCCCGCCGCCGCGAGCACTTCGGCGCCGGTCATCCGTGAGGCGTCGCCGCCACGTGCGGAGATGGTGCCCCCGAGGGTGAAGACGACGACCGGATTCACGACTGGTCCTGCTCCTGTTCCTTGTCGGCGATGGTCTCGTGGTGGCGGATGACCTCGGCGATGATGAAGTTGAGCAGTTTCTCGGCGAACGCCGGGTCGAGCTTGGCGCTTTCGGCGAGCTCGCGGAGCCGGGCGATCTGGCGGGCCTCACGGGCCGCGTCGGCGGGCGGGAGGTGGTGCCGCGCCTTGAGATGGCCGACCTGCTGGGTGCACTTGAAACGTTCCGCGAGCATATGGACGACCGCCGCGTCGATGTTGTCGATGCTCTCACGCAGCCGGATCAGTTCGGCCTGGACGGACTCGTCGATGTCGATGGGCTCGCTTGTGCTCATGGGGGCTGAGCCTACGTCGGCCGGGGCTCCCGCCGCCGGGGCAGGCACGGGAACGATCTAGGCTTGAGCAGCCTTTGCCATGAGCACATCACAAGGAGAGGCGATGCGGACGTACCGAATCGTTCAGAGCACCCTAGCGGTGGCCGGAGCCCTCACTCTCGTGGTCGGCGCGACGGGTACCGCCAGCGCCGCCGACACCACCCTGCGGCTGAAGCGCGGGGGCCACACCATCGGCACCATGACCCACCTCGACGCCGACCCCGACACGTTTCGCGTCTGCGACACCCGGGCCGACGGACACGGCGTCACCGGCAAGCTCTATATGTACACGGCCGGCTGGCAGCTGAAGGAGACGAAGGAGGACGGCGGCGACTCCGGTTGCGGCTACTTCGACTACAACGTCGTCCCCTACGTCGCCAAGTACATGCTGAAGCTCTGCTGGAACGGCCCCGGCGAGGTATGCGTCAAGAAGGAGTTCACCGAGGACTGAGCCGGTCCCGGTGGCTGCGCCGCCGCCGGCGCGAGCGCGGCACGGAGCCCGGGCGGGGCGGGGAGGCAGCCACCTGGCATGCCCTCCCCGCCCCGTTCGGCGCGCTGGGCGCGGAATCAGGCGGAGTCAGAGCGTCGCCGCCGCGTTCTTGATGGCGGTGGCGAAGGTGGAGACCTCGGTGTAGACACCCGGGTAGCCGGCACGGGCACAGCCGTAGCCCCAGCTCACGATGCCGACCTGGATCCACGCGTCGCTGTTGTCCTTGCGGAACATCGGGCCGCCGGAGTCACCCTGGCAGGTGTCGACGCCGCCCGTGTTGTAGCCCGCGCAGATCTCCTCGCCCGCGACGAGCTCGGAGTACGCCGAGGCGCAGTCGCCGTCGGAGACGAACGGGACCGTGGCCTTGCGCAGGTAGCGCTGCTGCGAGCCGCCCTCGCGGGTCGCGCCCCAACCGGCCACGGTGAAGGTGCCGCTGTTGTACGCGGTCGTGTCGGCGATCTTCAGTGTCGGGAGGTTGATCGGCTTGGCGAGCTTGATCAGCGCCCAGTCCTTGCCGGTGCCGTTGTAGCCGGGCGCCTGGAGGACCTTGGTCGACTTGACCTTGATGGCGCTGGAGCTCCGGAGGTCCACGACCCCCGCGGTGGCGGTGATGCTGGTGTTGTCACCGGAACCGCTCACGCAGTGGGCGGCGGTCAGCACGATCTGCTGGGTGTACAGCGCGCCGCCACAGCCCATGGAGAGGCGGACCATGAAGGGGAACTCGCCCTGGGAGGCGCGGGTTCCGCCGACGACGGGCTGAGGGGCGGCGGAGGCGGAGGTCGGCTGGAGACTGATCGCGGCGAGCATGACCGCACCGGCGGCCAGGCATCTCTTGAGGGCACGTACGAGGGTGTGGTTCACCGTATGCCTTCTTCCGTGGGGGGTTGCTGGTTGCGTGCCAACGCACGGCTCACTGGGTGACATGAGCCCGTCAACACTGGTCCGGATTATGAGGACGGTGTGGCGTGCACCACAAGGCGCCGTTTTCGGCCAGACGGAGACCGCCCGGCGAAACGCGGCACCGCGTTTCCGGGTCGTAGAGTTGACAGCGGTCGACCGTTGTCCAGGGCGGCACCTCAAGGCGTCGCACGCACCGGCAGGGGGTACGGACGTGGCGGACGACAGCGAGGTGGTGCACGGCTACCCGCATCTCGGCACCGCGCGGGCCGCCATCACCGCGCTGCACAAACGCCTGTCCTACGACGGGGTCCGGGCGTACGCGAACAGCGTGGCCCCGGCCGATGTGGCGTTCTGCGACCAGGACGACCTCCATCTCGGGACCCAGCGGGTCGCCCATGCCCTGGTACGCCAACTGCGGCTGCCGGAAGCCCGGATGATCGTGAGCTTCCGGGAGATGCGGCATGCCGCGAGCGTCGAACTCACCGCGGGACCCGAGTACTTCATCGAGCTCAACGACCGGTTCCGCAGGTATCGCAGGGACATCGGCGCGGCGCTCGCCCACGAGATCACCCATGTACTGCTGCACCGCCTAGGGCTCGCGTTCTCCGGCACGCGTGACAACGAGATCCTCACGGACACCGTGACGACCTATCTGGGGGCGGGCTGGCTGCTGCTCGACGCGTACCGCGAGGACGCGGTTTCCAGCCAGAAGCTGGGCTATCTGACCCCCGAGGAATTCGGCTACGTGCTGGCGAAGCGCGCACTGTTGTTCGATGAGGACCCTTCCGTGTGGTTCACCAGCCCGCAGGCGTACACCGCCTATACGGCGGGGCGGGCGCAGGCGCTGCGCGACGGGCGGGAGCCGCCACTGGCCGCGGCGGGATGGAACGGGCGGCGCCGCTACGCGAAGGACCGGCGCCAGGCGCAGGAGCACCCTGCGGGGCGGCCCGGGGGGCCGGGCCCCTCTCCGGGGTCCGGGTCCCCGCCGGGCGCGGGTCTCTGGTCGCCGGGGTCCGCGTACGCGTTCGAGCGGATGCCCGGGGAGGGGCTACGGGTGTCGTTCCCCTGCCCCACCTGCCACCAGCGGATCCGGGTGCCCGTAAGGGGCCGGGTCCGGGCGCGGTGCGCACTGTGCCGGACCGTTCTCGAATGCGACACCTGAGGGGCTTTCCGTAGGGTTTTCGTATGAGGACCGACGAGCTAAACGGAGAGCTCTTCGAAGCCCTGTTCCAGGGCGACGACGACGCCGTCGTACGGGCGCTGCGGGCAGGAGCCGCGGCAGAGGCCGCCGACGAGGACGGGCAGACCGCGCTCTACGCCGCGGCGTCCATGAACCGGCCGGGGATGGTGCGCCTGCTGCTCGCCGCGGGCGCCGACCCGGACCGTCCGAGCGACGCCGACGGCGGGGGGCTGCCCCTGTGCGGGGCCGCGGTGTGGGGCCGCACCGAGGTGATGCAGGCCCTGCTGGCCGCGGGCGCACGGCCCGACCTGGAGGAGGACCCCGGGGTACGCGCGCTGACCTGGGCCTGCCGCCAGGGCCGCGCCGAAATGGTGGACCTGCTGCTCGCCGCGGGCGCGGACCCCGACCTGCCGGGTCCGGGCGGTGAGTCGCCGCTGGTGACCGCGGCACGGCGCGGGTCGCCTTCCTGTGTACGGGCCCTGCTGCGGCACGGCGCCCGGCCCACGCGGGAGGCTCTCGCCGAGGCCCGCGGGTGGATCGGCGTCGACGTGGAGGCGCGTCTGCGCGAGGAACTGTCCGGCATGGACGGCGAAGGGCTCCAAACCGTGTCCCGCCGGGTCGAGGAGGACGGCACAGTGACGGTGGTCGTCGAGCTGATCCGCGAGGGCGGCCTTGTGGCGGGCAACGAGCAGCAGACCGGGCACGCGGCCGTCGCCACCCTGCTGGAGACCGCGCTGGGCACGCGGACGCCCGCCGACGAGCTGGCCGAGCGCGCCCTGCGCTGCGGGGACCCGGACCAGGACGACTGGACCGAGGCCGTGGGCGCACTCCAGAGCCGGGCCGACGAGGAGACCTTCCGGGCCGCGGCGGCGTGGGTGGGCACGGAGGATCCGCTGCGGCAGGCGTTCGCCGCCGATGTGCTGGCGGGTCTCGGGCTGCCGGACGAGGACTACGGCGCCGACGGAGCTCCGGGCAACCCAGGGCACGCGGGACTGCCCGCCCGCGTGGTGCCGCTGCTGCGGGAGCTTGCACGGGAGGCCGGTGATCCCGAGGTGATCCGGGCCGCCGTGGCCGGGCTCGGCCAGCAGCGCGACCCCGCCGGGGTCACGGAGATCCTGCGCCATGCCGGGCACACGGACCCGGAGGTGCGCTTCGGTGTGGCGGTGGCGCTGCACGGGCTGCTCCCCGGTGACCACACCGAGGGCGTCGACGCGGTCATCGGGCTCACCCGGGACAAGGACGACGGGGTCAGGGACTGGGCCACGACCGTGCTGGCCGACACGGGGGCCGACGGCCCCGCGGTCCGCCAGGCCCTGGCGGACCGGCTCGCGGACGCGGTTCCCGATATCGAGGCGGAGGCGGCACGGGGCCTGGCGATGCGTCAGGACGCGCGCGCGGTGGAGGCGTTGGCTCGGATCCTCGCGGACGAGGACCCCGAGGGGTACGCGTACTCCACCGCGGAGCAGGCGCTGGAGTACGTCACGGACGAGGGGGCGCGGCGCCGCCTGGAGGCGACGGTGCCGCGAAGCCACTGAAGCGGTGCGGGGTGCGGGGTCGGCGGATTTCGCGGTGTGCCGCATCCCGTGGCGGTGCCCGGGGTGCCCTCGCCCTCGGTCTCCCCGGACTCCGTCCGGGAACCCCGAGGGGCTGGGCTCCCGGGCCCTCCCGGCACCGTGGAGTGGCCGTTGGGGATGCTCCGGGGCTCGCGCCCCCTACGCGTCCCCCGCCCCGCGGGCGGCCAGCACGTCCAGGTAGTGCGCGTTGTACATGATGCCCAGGACGTTGCCGAAGGGATCGGTCACGGACGCGGTGACGAAGCCCGGGCCACGCTCCTTGAGCGGCTCGTACTCCTTCGCCCCCATGGACAGCAGCGTGTCGAGCGCCGCGCTCACGTCGTCGACGTGCCAGTACACGACCGCGCCCCCGGGTCCGGTCGCGGAGCCGGGAGGAGCGTAGCGGCTGTCGATCAGCCCCAGCTCGTGCCGGTAGTCGCCGAAACGGAACTCCGCATACCCCGGGCGCTCGAAGTACGGCCCCGTGCCGAACAGTTCGGTGTACCAGGCCTTGGCCGCCGACAGATCGGCCGCCCAGAAACTGACAGTGGTGAGTCCTCGCAACACGCGTGTCGCCTCCTTGGTCGTTGCTGAGGACCGTAGGCGGCATATAGGCCAGGTTTCGTCCGCATGGATGGAAGAGCTGAAAACAACCGTGCCGCCGGCCCGAGGAGGGCCGGCGGCACGCGGTGGGGGGTGGGGATATGGCGGCGGTCAGCAGCCGTGGTCGACGAGGTCGAACGAGCTGTAGTGATCGGCGGTGTAGTAGTCCTCGTCCGCGGACTCACCGGTGACGATACGGCGGGCCCCGCGCGTGGGGGATCCGGGCGTCTCGACGGTGTACTCGTGGTAGTAACCGCTCGACTGCGCCGGAAGGACGCCTTCACGGTTGGAGAAGACGGTGCCGTCCTGGGAGTGGGGGAACGGACCGCCGTCCTCGATGAGTTCGAGGGTGTCGTGTGCCTGCGAAGGCAGGGCGGAGTAGCAGATCTCGCCGACGGACGCGGAGGCCGCGCTCGCCGGGGTCGCGATCGGGCCACCGATGAGCAGGGTGGAGGCAAGGGCGGCGGCGCCGCCGAGCAGGGTGAATCGTGGGGGGATTCGCATGGCTCCATTGACGCGCGTAGAACTTGACGCGTCAATGACAACAGTGGGGAGTTCCTGTGCAATTCACCTACACGAATCGGTCACCTCTGGATGTTCACACAAAGGAAACCCCAGCGACACCGGTCGCCCGCTCTCGTGATCCTGGACGGCGGCGCCGCCGAGCAGCACCAGCATGAGCAGCCCGGCCATGACCAACTGCCCACGCACGAGAGCGCGCTTGTGCGCCCAGGTGCCGTACGCGCACAGCGCGAGCGCCACCATGAGCAGCACACCCACCACCCCGAGGTACGGGCCCGTCGGGTCCGCGCTCCCCTCCCCGTCGACGCTCAGCCCCGACCGCGCCCAGGCCCCGTATGTCAGCAGCAGGCCCGACAACTCCAGGATCACCAGCGCGTATGCGGCGAACCCGGACGACTTCTGCTCACCCTGCTGCGGATCACGGTTGATGGAACGTTCACTCATCCCTCCAGCCTGATCATCGCGACCCGTGGTGCGCATGAGTACGCGTACTCATGCGCACTGAGCACACCGCCCTGTCGCGGCCCCGGCGGTGGACCGGTGCGCTCGGCAGCGCCCCAAGGGGGCCCGGTTCGGCTGCCGTTGGGGTGCTTCGGGACCGGGGTCCCGGACCGGGGAGGGGGCGAGGACGTATGTGGACCGGGCTGAGCAGTCGACACACCGGCCTCGGCAACGCCCCGGCGCCGGCCACGGCACGCCCGCCCAAGGGCTGTCCGGACAACACACCTAGCGCCGTGCCCCGTACACCGGCAGCGGCGGTTCGGCGGACTCCAGGAGCTTTCGGGCCGCCTGCCCCGCCTCCGCGGGGCTCCAGCGGGCGCCCTTGTCGACCGCTGGGCCGGGGCGCCAGCCCTCCATGACCGTGATGCGCCCCGCCTCGGCCTCGAAGACCCGGCCCGTCACCCCCGCGCTGTCCGCCGATCCGAGCCAGACGACCAGCGGTGAGACGTTCTCCGGTGCCATCGCGTCGAACGCGGCGGGATCGGCCGGGGCCGCCATCGCGCCGGCGAAGGTCTCCTCGGTCATACGGGTCCTCGCGGCCGGGGCGATCGCGTTGACCTGGACCCCGTAGGACGCGAGTTCCTCCGCGGCGACCAGGGTGAGGCCGACGATGCCCGCCTTTGCCGCGCTGTAGGCACCCTGTCCGACGGAACCCAGCAGGCCCGCGCCACTGGAGGTGTTGACGATCCGGGCCATGGTCCTGCGGCCGGCCTTCGCCTCACCGCGCCAGTACGCCGCCGCGTGCTTCAACGGCAGGAAGTGACCCCGCAGATGCACCCGCAGCACCGCGTCCCAGTCGTCGTCGTCCAGATTCACCAGCATCCGGTCCCGCAGGAAGCCCGCGTTGTTGACGAGGGTGTCCAGGCGGCCGAACGAGGCCAGCGCGGCCTCCACCAGCGAGCCGGCACCCTCGCCGGTGGCGATGTCACCGGCGTGGGCGACCGCTTCACCGCCACCGGCCTTGATCTCGGCAACGATCCGCTCGGCCGGTGAGGCGGACGCCCCTGATCCGTCGGGACCGACCCCGAGGTCGTTCACCACGAGCCGCGCACCCTCGGCGGCGAAGGCCAGTGCGTGCGCCCGGCCGAGGCCCCGGCCCGCGCCCGTCACGATCACCACTCTTCCGGCGCAGATGCCGTCCGCTGTTCCACCGCTCATCTCAGTCCTCCTTGTTGACCGTTGCCGCGTCCAGGAACGCCGGGCGCTCCCCGCCCCCGTGCACCAGCAGCGACGCCCCGCTCACATAGGCCGCCCGCGGTGAGGCGAGGAAGACCGCCGCCTCACCGATCTCGTCCGGCTCGGCGAGCCGCCCGAGCGGCACGGTGCGGCCCACCGCCGCCACGCCAGCCTCGTCGCCGTAGTGCAGCGGCGCCCGTTCCGTACGGACCATCCCGGGCACCAGCGTGTTCACCCGCACCTCGGGCGCCCACTCCACCGCCATCGAGCGCCCGAGGCTCTCCAGGCCCGCCTTCGCCGCCCCGTACACGGCCGTGCCGGGCGACGGGCGGGTCCCGCTCACGCTGCCGATCATCACGACCGAGCCGCGTGCCCCGCGCAGATGTTCGTACGCGGCGAGTGACACGGTCAGCGGCACCAGCAGGTTCAGTTCGAGCACCCGCGCGTGCCGGGCGGCGTCCGCGTCGCCCAGCAGCCGGTAGGGCGTGCCGCCCGCGTTGTTCACCAGGGTGTCGAGCCTGCCGTACCGGCGTATCACCCGGTCGATGAACTCCCCCGCGGCCGCCGGGTCCCGCAGGTCGGCGGGCTCGAAGCGGGCGGTGCGCCGGCCGGCTTCGAGCGCGGCGTCCGGTGGCCTGCGGGCGCAGACCACGACTTCGGCACCCGCGGCGAGGAAGGCGCGCGCGATTCCCGCGCCGACGCCCCGCGTCCCCCCGGTGACGACGGCGACCCTCCCGTCCAGCTCCATCGGCTGCTACCTTCCTCACTGGGCATTCACCTAACAAACGTTTGGTGGAAAGGTAGCTGATCGGCTCATGGGTGTCTCCACCGCAAGCCCCGAGAAGGGCATATCCGTCGTCACGACCGACTTCCCACCCGTCAACGCCCTTCCCGTACAGGGCTGGTACGACCTCGCCGACGCCGTACGGGCCGCGGGACGCGACCCGGAGATCCGCTGTGTGGTGCTGGCCGCCGGGGGCCGCGGCTTCAACGCGGGTGTGGACATCAAGGAGTTGCAGCGCGACACCGGCCATGCGGCCCTGATCGGCGCCAACCACGGCTGCTACGAGGCGTTCGCGGCGGTCTACGAGTGCGAGGTGCCGGTGGTCGCCGCCGTACACGGCTTCTGCCTCGGCGGCGGGATCGGGCTCGCGGGCAACGCCGACGCGATCGTGGCATCCGACGACGCCACGTTCGGTCTGCCGGAGCTGGACCGGGGCGCACTGGGCGCCGCCACGCATCTCGCCCGGCTGGTGCCCCAGCATCTGATGCGGGCGCTGTACTACACCTCGCGCACGGTGACCGCCACCGAGCTGCTGGGTCATGGATCGGTATGGAGGGTCGTACCGCGCGAGGCACTACGGGACGCGGCGCTGGAGCTGGCCCGCGAGATCGCCCGGAAGGACGGCCGGCTCATCCGGCTGGCCAAGGCCGCCATCAACGGCATCGATCCCGTCGACGTACGCCGCAGCTACCGCTTCGAGCAGGGGTTCACCTTCGAGGCGGGCCTCAGCGGCACCGCCGCGCGGGTACGGGACACGTTCGGGCAGGAAACGGAAGGGGAAACGGAGGCATGACCGACAAGACCATGACGCCGGACGAGGCGGTCTCCCGGCTGAGCAGCGGAATGACCGTCGGCATCGGCGGCTGGGGCTCCCGCCGAAAGCCGATGGCCCTGGTCAGAGCACTGCTCCGGTCCACGATCACCGATCTGACGGTGGTCTCCTACGGCGGGCCCGATGTCGGGCTGCTGGCCGCCGCGGGCCGGATCCGCCGGCTCGTCGCCCCCTTCGCCACGCTGGACTCGATCCCGCTCGAGCCGCACTTCCGTGCCGCCCGCGAGGGCGGCACCCTGCGGATGACGGAGCTGGACGAGGCGATGTTCATGTGGGGCCTGCACGCGGCCGTGAACCGACTGCCGTTCCTGCCCGTGCGCGCGGGCCTCGGTTCGGACGTGCTGCGGGTCAACCCCGAGCTGAGGACGGTGACTTCGCCGTACGAGGACGGCGAGGAGCTCGTCGCCGTGCCCGCGCTGCGCCTCGACGCCGCGCTGGTGCACATGAACCGGGCCGACCGGATCGGCAACGGCCAGTATCTGGGCCCCGACCCGTACTTCGACGACCTCTTCTGCGAGGCAGCGGACGAGGCGTACGTCTCCTGCGAGCGGCTGGTCGACACGGCTGAGCTGACCAAGGACGCCGCCCCGCAGACCCTGCTGATCGGCCGCCACAGCGTCACCGGCGTCGTGGAGACCCCGCACGGCGCGCACTTCACCTCCTGCGCCCCTGACTACGGGCGCGACGAGGCCTTCCAGAAGCTGTACGCGAGCACCCCCTGGCACGACTTCGCCGAGCGGTTCCTGTCCGGTCCCGACGAGCAGTCCTACCACTCGGCGGTACGGGCCTGGCGCGAGGAGGAACAGCGGCGATGAGGGATCCCGCTCCGCACATCGAGGCCACCCGGGCCGACTTCTGTGTCGTCGCCTGCGCCGATGCCTGGCGCGGCGGCGGTGAGGTGCTGGCCAGTCCGATGGGTCTGATCCCCTCCATCGGTGCCCGCCTCGCCCGGCACACCTTCTCCCCCGATCTGCTGCTGACGGACGGCGAGGCGATGCTCGTCGCCCCCGACGGCACGGTCGAGGGCTGGCTGCCCTACCGCCGCCACCTGACCATGGTCACCGGTGGCAGACGGCACGTGATGATGGGCGCGAGCCAGATCGACCGGTACGGCAACCAGAACATCTCCTGCATCGGCGCATGGAACCGCCCGGCACGGCAGCTGCTCGGCGTGCGCGGAGCCCCGGTCAACACCCTCAACAATCCGGTGAGTTACTGGATCCCCCGGCATTCGCGGCGGGTCTTCGTCGAGAAGGTCGACATGGTCAGCGGGGTCGGCTACGACAACGCCGCCGCCGCCGGTGACTCCGCGACCCGGTTCCACCGCATCCCGCGGGTCGTCTCGGATCTCGGTGTCTTCGACTTCGAGACCCCGGACCACTCGATGCGGCTGGTGTCCGTGCATCCCGGGGTGACCGTCGAACAGGTCCGGGAGTCGACCGGCTTCCCCCTCGTGACCGGTGACGACGTGCCGTGCACCCGCGAACCGACCACCGCGGAGCTGCGGCTGGTCCGCGAGGTCATCGACCCGGCCGGAGCCCGTGAGCGCGAGGTGCGCGGCTGATGACCCGGATCGAGACGGCGCTCACCCGGCTCACCGGGGTCGAGCACCCCATCGTCCAGACCGGGATGGGCTGGGTCTCGGGCCCCCGGCTGGTGTCGGCGACGGCCCGGGCCGGGGCACTGGGCATCCTGGCGTCCGCGACCATGACCACGGAGCAGCTCCGGCACGCCGTGCGCGAGGTCAGGTCCCGTACGGACGCGCCCTTCGGCGTCAATCTGCGCGCCGATGCGGGGGATGCCCGGGAACGGGTGCGGATCATCGTCGAGGAGGGTGTACGCGTCGCCTCGTTCGCCCTCGCTCCCTCACGCGCGCTCATCTCCGAGCTGAAGGACGCGGGTGTCGTGGTGATCCCGTCCATCGGAGCCCGCCGCCATGCCGAGAAGGTCGCGGCCTGGGGCGCGGACGCGGTGATCGTGCAGGGCGGCGAGGGCGGCGGGCACACCGGCGAGGTCGCCACGACCGTGCTGCTCCCCCAGGTGGTGGACGCCGTGGACATCCCGGTGATCGCGGCGGGCGGATTCCACGACGGGCGGGGCCTGGTGGCGGCGCTGGCGTACGGGGCGGCGGGCATCGCCATGGGGACCCGCTTCCTCCTCACCAGCGACTCGACGGTCCCTGATGCCGTCAAGGCCCGCTATCTGGCGGCCACGGTGAGGGACATCACCGTCACGGCCGCCGTCGACGGGTTGCCGCACCGGATGCTGCGCACCGATCTCGTGGCGGCGCTGGAGCGGCACGGCCGCATCCGCACGCTGCTGCACGCCCTCCGCAGGGCCGCCGGATTCCGCCGGCTCTCCGGGCTCTCCTGGGCCGCGATGCTGCACGACGGACGCGCGATGCGGCACGGCAAGGACCTGTCGTGGAGCCAGGTCCTGCTGGCCGCGAACACCCCGATGCTGCTGAAGGCCTCCATGGTCGAGGGGCGCACCGACCTCGGCATCATGGCCTCCGGACAGGTGGCGGGGCTGATCGAGGACCTGCCCAGCTGCGCGGAACTCGTGGACCGGGTGATGCGCGAGGCCGCACAGGCGCTCCGCGCCCTGCCCCCGACGGTCCGGTCCACCGGTTCCCCTGCCCCGTAGGGGGTTCCGCGACGTGATCGCGGCCCCGGGCCCGGACGCCGGTCAGCGGCGGAACTCGCGTCCGGCCCGCGCGGGCCGGCGTTCCGGTGTGCACCCCGTGCCGGAATCACCCGATGGAGCTACCGGTTCCGGTGCACCACGGGCCGGAGTCACCCCTTGGAGCTACCTGGCGGCGGACCGCCTGCCTCCGCCACCGCCACCGCCCCGGGTGGCACCGGCCGCACGGCTCCTGCCCTGGGCGTGCCCGCCTTCGGCACGCCCCGCCCGGCCGCGTCCTGCCTGACCGCTTCCCGCCTGGGTGCGGGGGGCACCACTCCCCTGGCCACGACCCGCCTGACCACTGGCCGCCTTGGCGCGGGTCGCGCCGCTTCCCTGGCCACGGCCCGTCTGACCGCTCTCCGCCTGGGGGCGGGCGCCGGCGCTCCGCCCACGCCTGCGCTTCGGCCGCGACGAGTCGGCCGGCTGCTGCGGCTGCGGTACGTCGATCGTGACCGCGACACCGGACGGCTCGCGAGCACCGGTCAGCCGGGCGAGTTCCTCGTCACTGGACTTCACCCTGGCCGTCCGCGGGCTGATCCCCGCGTCCGACATGAGCCGGGTCATCTCGCGCTTCTGCTCCGGCAGCACCAGCGTCACGACGCTGCCGGACTCGCCGGCCCGCGCGGTGCGCCCGCCCCGGTGCAGATAGTCCTTGTGGTCCGTCGGCGGGTCGACGTTCACGACGAGGTCCAGGTCGTCGACGTGGATGCCGCGGGCCGCCACGTTGGTCGCCACCAGCGCCGTGACATGACCGCTCTTGAACTGGTCGAGGGTGCGGTTGCGCTGAGGCTGCGAGCGCCCTCCGTGCAGTCCGGCCGCCCGCACTCCGCTGGCGAGCAGCCGCTTCACCAGCCGGTCCACGGACCGCTTGGTGTCCAGGAAGAGGATGACCCGGCCGTCACGAGCCGC
Source organism: Streptomyces sp. NPDC019396 (assembly GCF_040632375.1). Classification (NCBI taxonomy): domain Bacteria; kingdom Bacillati; phylum Actinomycetota; class Actinomycetes; order Kitasatosporales; family Streptomycetaceae; genus Streptomyces; species Streptomyces sp. NPDC019396. The sequence goes on from NZ_JBEYBS010000001.1 coordinate 227,259, forward strand.
TATGCGCGTGGTGACCGCCTTCTTGTCCGTCTCGTCGGCGATGTACAGGACGTGGTGGTCCATGGTGGTGACGGCGCCGGCGGACGGATCCACCGAGTGCACCACGGGGTCGCTGAGGAACTGCTTGACCAGCCGGTCGATGTTGCGGTCCAGGGTGGCGGAGAACAGCAACCGCTGACCGTCCGGTTCGACCTGCTTCAGCAGCGCGGTGACCTGCGGCATGAAGCCCATGTCGGCCATCTGGTCGGCCTCGTCCAGCACGGTGATCGCGACCTGGTCCAGCCGGCAGTCGCCGCGTTCGATGAGGTCCTTCAGCCGTCCGGGTGTCGCCACCAGCACCTCGGCACCCCTGCGGAGCGAGCCGGCCTGCTTGGTGATCGACATCCCTCCGACCACCGTCGTCAGCCGCAGATTGACGGCCGTCGCGTACGGGGTGAGGGCGTCGGCGACCTGCTGCGCGAGCTCACGCGTGGGAACGAGCACCAGGGCGAGCGGCGCACCGGACTCGGCACGCCGGCCGGCGGTGCGGGCCAGCAGCGACAGGCCGAAGGAGAGGGTCTTCCCCGACCCGGTTCGCCCGCGGCCGAGGAGGTCACGGCCGGCGAGGGAGTTCGGCAGGGTCGCCGCCTGGATGGGGAAGGGGTCGGTCACGCCCTGTGCGGCAAGGGTCTTCAGCAGGGCCGCCGGCATGTCGAGCTCGGCGAACGCCTGGACCGGGGGCAGCGCCGGTGTGACGGTCTCGGGGAGGGCGAACTCCCCGGCAGGGCCTCCGCCACGGGCGGGGGACTTCGGGGAAGTCCTCGCGGAGGGCTTCCCCGAAGTCCTCACGGCTGCCCTTCCGCGGGATTGCGACGGACCCTTGCGTGCCTGGCCGGCACCGGGGCGTTCGATACGAGTCATCGGGATTACCTTCCTGGACCTCATGAACAGCACAAACCGGGACCCGCGCCATGGCGGCGCGGGTCCCGGCTGCGAGCAAGGGCCGCGGCAGGCGGTGTCTGCCCGGCGGGGCGAACGTTGCCTGATGCGGCTCCAGTCCCCGAGAGGGGCCTGGGCGCTCTGGGTGTCAGGCGGGGAGGATGTTCTCCGCCTGCGGGCCCTTCTGGCCCTGGGTGAGGTCGAAGGAGACCTTCTGGCCCTCCTGGAGCTCACGGAAGCCCGAAGTGGCGATGTTCGAGTAGTGGGCGAAGACGTCGGGGCCGCCGCCGTCCTGCGCGATGAAACCGAAGCCCTTTTCCGAGTTGAACCACTTCACGGTGCCGGTGGCCATAACTTTTCTCCTGATCAGGTCGAGCAGCCCCATCCGGAAACTCCGGAAAACAAAAATGCGCCCGACGAACATTTCCCGTCAGGCGCACATAAAGTTCATGGGTACCAAAACTGCAACGCTGGGACAGTAGCACACCCGGCCTCGGAATCGTGCGCAACCGTGGCCGCGACCCGCCGAAACCATGGTCAGCGCGACCGGAACACGGCCGTAGCCGACCACGGCCCGCCTACCCCGGCCTGGCTGCGTCCAGCGCCGGCAGCGAACCACCACAGCGGCCCGATGACGTCACAGCCGCTCGATGACCGTCACATTCGCCTGGCCACCGCCCTCGCACATGGTCTGAAGCCCGTACCTCCCGCCCGTGCGCTCCAGTTCGTGCAGCAGCGTCGTCATCAACCTGACCCCCGTCGCACCCAGCGGATGCCCTAGGGCGATGGCGCCGCCGTTGACGTTGACGCGGGCCGGGTCCGCTCCGGTCTCCTTGAGCCAGGCGAGGACGACGGGCGCGAAGGCCTCGTTGATCTCCACGAGGTCGATGTCGTCGATGGACAGGCCCGTCCTGGTCAGCGCGCGGGCGGTCGCCGGGATGGGGGCCGAGAGCATCCGGATGGGGTCTTCCCCGCGCACGGAGAGATGGTGGACACGCGCACGCGGGGTCAGCCCGTGGGTCCGCACCCCCTGCTCGCTCGCCAGCAGCATCGCGGCGGCTCCGTCCGACACCTGCGAGGAGCAGGCTGCGGTGATCGTGCCGCCTTCCACGACGGGCCGGAGGGCGGCCATCTTCTCCGGGGAGGTGTCACGCCGGGGGCCCTCGTCCACGGCCAGCTCGCCGTACGGGACGATCTCGCGCGCGAAGCGGCCCTCGTCGATCGCCCGGATGGCCCGCTGATGGGAGCGCAGTGCGAACTCCTCCATGTCGCCGCGCGAGATGCCCCAGTGGCGCGCGATGAGTTCGGCTCCGTGGAACTGGTTGACGGGCGCGTCGCCGTAGCGTGCCCGCCAGCCCCGCGAGCCGTGGAAGGGGCCCTCGGTGAGGCCCAGCGGTTCGGCGGCCTGACGGGAGGCGAAGGCGATGGGTATCTGCGACATGTTCTGCACGCCGCCGGCGACCACCAGGTCCTGGGTGCCGGACAGCACTCCCTGCGCGGCGAAGTGCACGGCCTGCTGGGAGGAGCCGCACTGGCGGTCGACGGTCACACCGGGCACCTCCTCCGGCAGGCCGGCGGCCAGCCAGCAGGTGCGGGCGATGTCCCCGGCCTGCGGGCCGACCGTGTCCAGGCAGCCGAAGACCACGTCCTCCACGGCGGCCGGGTCGATCCCGGAGCGGGAGACCAGGGCCGTGAGGACGTGTGCGCCCAGGTCGGCGGGATGCACGGCCGCGAGGCCCCCCTTGCGCCGCCCCACCGGGGTGCGGACCGCTTCGACGATGTAGGCCTCGGCCATGGCTGCTCCTCGGGGTCGTACGGAATCAGGGTCGTCGTACGGAGATCCCGTCCAGCACCATCGACAGGTACTGGCGGGCGATCTCGTCCGGGCTGTGCCCGCCGCCCGGCCGGTACCAGGACGCCGCGACCCACACCGTGTCGCGGACGAACCGGTAGGTGAGCCGGATGTCCAGGTCGTCGCGGAAGACCCCGGCCTGGACCCCGCGCTCCAGGGTCCCCAGCCAGGCCTTCTCGAACTTCCGCTGGGAGTCGGCGAGATAGTGGAAGCGGGGCTGCACGGAGAGGTGCTTCGACTCCTTCTGGTAGATCGCGACGGCGGCGCGGTGCCGGTCGATCTCCCGGAAGGACTCGGTGACGAGCGCCTCGATGGTCTCCCGCGGCCCGAGATCTGCGCCGAGTACGGCGTCGTATCCGGCCCAGAGCTCGTCGAGGAAGGTCGAGAGGATCTCGTCCAGCATCGACTCCTTGGAGTCGAAGTGGTAGTAGAGGCTGCCCGCGAGCATCCCGGCCTCGTCCGCGATCCTGCGGACGGTGGTGGCGTTGTACCCCTGGGCGGCGAACACCTCGGCGGCGGTGTCGAGGAGTTCACGGCGCCGCGCGGGAGAGGCGGTCACCTGGGTCTTCTTCTTGGTGGTAGGCACCTGTCCATTCTCGTCCGCCTGTGTTCACGCGTGCTGGGAGCTCACGGAGACCGTCTCGCCGGTCATGTACGAGGAGTAGCCGCTGGCGAGGAAGACGATCACGTTGGCGACCTCCCAGGGCTCGGCGTACCGCCCGAAGGCCTCCTTCCCGGTGAGCTCGGCGAGCAGCTCGGACGAGGTGACCTTCGCCAGGTGCGGGTGCATGGCGAGGCTCGGCGAGACGGCGTTGACCCGGACCCCGTAGGCGGCGGCTTCGAGCGCCGCACACCGGGTGAGGGCCATGACACCAGCCTTGGCGGCGGCGTAGTGGGCCTGGCCGGTCTGGGCACGCCAGCCCACGACGGAGGCGTTGTTGACGATGGCGCCGCCCCGGCCGCCGTCCCGGAAGGCACGCAGGGCGGCGCGCGTGCAGCGGAAGGTGCCGTTCAGCGTCACGTCCAGGACGCGGGTCCACTGCTCGTCGGTCATGTCCACGAGCGGTGCCGTACCGCCGAGCCCCGCGTTGTTGACGACGAGATCGAGGCTCCCGTGCAGCCGTACGGTCTCGGCGAACAGGTCTCGTACGGCGGCCTCGTCGGTGACGTCGCAGGGCAGCGAGGCGACGGCGTCGGCCCCGAACTCCCCGGCGAGCTCCTCCTCGGTCTCCTTGAGCCTGCGCGCATGGGCGTCGCTGATCAGCACCAGCGCGCCCTCTTCCAGGAAGCGGCGGGCGGTGGCCCCGCCGATCCCGGCTCCGGCGGCGGCGGTGATGACGGCGCTGCGGCCGGCCAGCAGGGCGTGCCCCGGAACGTACTGAGCCTTGTTGTCCGTCACATCAGCACGTTAACCTACCAAACACTTGTTAGGGAACGCCTTCGATGTCTTCGATGCCTTCGACGGAAGCGGGCACCCCATGGACCTGACCCCCTCGGAAGACGAGACCGCCTTCCGGGCCCTCGCCCGCGACTGGTTGCGCGCCCATGTCCCCGCCCGCGCGCTGCCCTCGCTGGAGACGGCGGAGGGCTTCGCGGCGCACCGGGAGTGGGAGGCGGTGCTGCATGCAGACCGCTGGTCGGTGGTGTCCTGGCCGGAGGTCTACGGAGGCCGTGGTGTCGACATCTTCCGCTGGCTGGTGTTCGAGGAGGAGTACTACGCGGCGGGCGCACCCGGCCGGGTCTCGCAGAACGGGATCAACCTGCTCGCCCCCACGCTCTTCGCCCATGGCACCGGGGAGCAGCGGGCACGGATCCTGCCGCCCATGGCGAGCGGCGAGGTGATCTGGGCGCAGGCCTGGTCCGAGCCCGAGGCCGGCTCCGACCTGGCATCCCTTCGGTCCCGCGCGGTGCGCACGGACGGCGGCTGGCTGCTCTCGGGCCAGAAGACCTGGTCGTCGCGCGCCGCCTTCGCGGACCGCGCCTTCGGGATCTTCCGCACCGACCCGGACGCGGACCGGCCGCACCGGGGGCTGACGTATCTGATGTTCGACCTGCGGGCGCCGGGGGTCACGGTCCGCCCGATCGGCCGCCTCGACGGCAGGCCCGCCTTCGCCGAGCTGTTCCTGGACGAGGTGTTCGCACCGGACGAGGACGTGATCGGTGCGCCCGGCGACGGCTGGCGTATCGCCATGTCGGCCACCGGCAGCGAACGCGGTCTGACGCTGCGCTCCCCCGGCCGCTTCCTCGCCGCCGCGAACAGGCTGGTGGAGCTGTGGCGCGCGGTGGGCGACCGCGCCGACACCGCGATGCGGGACCGGGTGGCGGACGCGGTGATCGGGGCTCGCGCGTACCAGCTCTTCACCTGTGTCCACGCGTCCCGCTTCGCCGCGGGCGCCGCGATCGGCGCCGAGGCCAGCGCGAACAAGGTGTTCTGGTCCGAGTACGACATCGCGCTGCACGAGACGGCGCTCGACCTGCTGGGCGGGGACGGCGAGTTGGCGGACGACCCGGACGGGACCGGCGGCGGCTGGGCGGAGGGCCATGTCTTCTCGCTCGCCGGTCCGATCTACGCCGGAACGAACGAGATCCAGCGGGACATCATCGCGGAGCGGCTGCTCGGTCTCCCGAAAGGACGCCGCTGACCGCCCACCCCCGGCGCACAGAGGAGGCGTTCTGTGAGGTTCCTGCCCACCGACGAGCAGCAGGCGTTCACCCGCTCACTGGACGCCCTGCTGACGGCAGCGGACACACCTTCGGCCATACGGTCCTGGGCCGCCGGTGACCCGGGCCCGGGGCGCGCCCTGTGGACCCGGCTGGCGGACGCCGGTGTCTTCGCGCTGGCCGTGCCCGAGGCATGCGACGGCCTGGGGCAGCGTCCCGTCGAACTGTCCTTCGCCTTCATGGAACTGGGCCGCCGCGCTGCGCCGGGCCCCCTGGTGGAGACGGCCGCCGGTGCCGTGCTGCTCGCGGGACTCGGCGACCCCGGCCCCGCGAAGCGGCTGCTGCCGGGGATCGCGTCGGGCGAGCTGGTGACGACGCTCAAACTCCCGGGTTCGGGCCCGTACGTCCTGGACGCGGACATGGCCGACTGCGTACTCGTGGTCACCCGGGGCGAGGACGGCACCGAGGATTCCGCGAGGCTGTACCTCGCTCCCGGACACCACGCCCCGGTGCGCGCCTCCGCCGATCCGGCGCGCCGCCTGGCCCGGCCCGCCGCGGGCGGCGAACTCCTGGCCGCCGGTCCGGACGTGGCACGCGCCGCGCGAGCGGCGGAGAGCTGGGCGAGGCTGGCCACGGCGGCGCAAGGCCTGGGCGTGGGACTGGCGTTGCTGGACCGGACGGTCGCGTACGCCAAGCAGCGCACCCAGTTCGGCACCGCGATCGGCTCGTTCCAGGCCGTCAAACACCGACTGGCGGACACCCTCATCGCGCTTGAGTTCGCCCGCCCCCTGGTGTTCGGCGCCGCGCTGACCATGACTCCCGCCGATATCGCGGCGGCGAAGGTCGCGGCGGGCGAGGCCGCGTATGCCGCGGCTCGTACCGCCCTCCAACTGCACGGCGCGATCGGCTATACCGAGGAGCTGGATCTGGCGTGGTGGCTGCGCAAGGCCCGGCCGCTGCGTGACGCGTGGGGCAACCCGGCCCAGTGCCGGGCGGCGGTGCTGTCCGGCTGACGCGCGGCGCCCGGGCGTGTCCGTCAGTGCGGGACCGTGCGGGCCGGGCTGTCGTCGTTCCCACGCCGGATCGTCCGCAGCTCCCGTCCCGGCTGCCAGCTCTGGAGCACCAGCTCGTCGCCGTCGACGGCGGTCCGCACCGCCTCGCTGAGCTCGACCCGGAAGAGATGGAACGGCAGCGGCTCACCGCCCTCGGTCTGGAACCGGTCCTTCAGCTCGGGGTCGGTGACCTCCACCGCCCGCCCGGCGATGCGCACGTCCCCGTCCTCCATGGAGGCATCGGCCCCGGGATTGGCATGGATGGCGAGCCGGGGATCGCGCAGCAGGTCCAGTGCCTTGCGGGAGTTCGGCATCATCCCGAGCCACAGCTCCCCGAACCGGAAGTTCACCTCCAGCCCGGTCACCCGGGGCGAACCGTCCTTGCGGAGGGTCGCGAGGATGTGGTGGGTGTGCTTCTCGAAGCGCTGTTGCACGGTGGCGGCGAAGTCAGGCTCCGCGGCCTGGAAGTCAGTCCAGCTGAAGGTCATGAGCCCATCGAAGCGCGAATACCCGACACCTGCTGTCGTGATTACGCCGATGCGGGGAACCGCGACGAGCCCTGGTGCCCTTCGGGAGCCTACGGCGCTTCAGCCGGCGGCCCGGACACCACCGAGGCGTCCGGCGGCCTGGACGCTCACCCCCGCACCGCACTCCGCTCGGCGGCACTCCGCTCCACGCAGAACTCGTTCCCCTCGGGATCGGCGAGCGTCACCCAACCGGTTCCGTCCGCGTTGCGGCGGTCGGCGACGAGCGAGGCACCGAGCTTCAGCAGCCGGCCGACCTCCTCGTCACGGCTGCGCTCCTGCGGCTGGAGGTCGAAGTGCACCCGGTTCTTCTGGGTCTTCTTCTCGGGCACGGTCACGAAGAGAATGCCGACCCCGGGCGCCTCCACGAGTGCTTCCTCGTCACCGGGCTGGTCCTCGTCGCTGAGGGAGCACTCGAGCACACCCGCCCAGAAGGTCGCCAGTCCGTACGCGTCGGAACTGTCGATCGTCACATGCCGTACCAAGGTCGTCATACGCGCCACCCTGACATGGCGAGCCGGAACGGCGCACCTGAATTCCGGCCTCGTCCGTGCTGGTCAGGATCGCACGATGCCCATCTCCCGAGCGCTCTCCAGCCACACCGGAAACTCCGACACCAGCTGGTCGTACAACTCCGCGTCCGGCACCCGGCGCGGGTCCTGGCCCGCGTGGAAGAAGCCCGCGTTGTCCACGGGCCGCCTGGCCGGGACGGCCAGCTCGTCCAGCTTGCGCAGAAAGTCGAACTGCCTGCTGCCCGGGTCACCGAAGCCGATGAACTGCCAGAACATCGGCAGTTTCGCCGCCTTGCACAGATACCGTTCGGCGGCCAGCTTGTTGATGGGCCCACCGTCGGTCTGGAACACGACCAGCGCGGGTGCCGTGGCTCCACTGTCCAGGTAGTGGTCGATGACCGCGTCCATCGCCAGGTGGTAGCTGGTCTTCCCCATGTGCCCCAGCCCGGCGACGATCCGGTCGATGCGCCCTTCGTGGTCGGCGAGCGCGATCTCGGTCTCCGCGTCGATGTCCGTGGAGAAGAACACCACGGGCACCCGCCCGTCGTCGTCCAGGTTCGCCGAAAGCCCGAGCACCCGGTCGGCGAGGGCCTGGACACTGCCGTCCCTGTAGTACGGCTTCATCGACCCCGAGTAGTCGACGACCAGGTAGACCGCCACGCGCTGCCCGCTGAGCCCGTGCTTCCGCAACGAGACGCCCGCGCTCTTGTAGAGGCTGATGAGGGCCGGGGCGGTCTCCTCCATCTTGCGCAGACTGATGGCCGCCATGTGCGCTCCGTTCGCGGTGTCGGTGACCCCCTGGCCCAGCGCGGCAAGGGAGTTGACGCCTTCGCCGCGCTGGCCAGGGGAGCCCTCAGCGTACGCCCGCGCTCAGTCGTCCAGTGCCGGGAGCTGGGTACGCGGCACCGGGTGTGCACCGTGGCACCCCCGACCGGAGCGGCCGTACCCGCTCCGGCCCCGCCGCTTCCCACCCCCGTGTGGAAGCGACCAGGGGTGCCGCACCCCAGCCCTGCGCGATGCATCGCCCAGCCCCGGTAGGGCCGTTCGTCGCGACCGCCGGCGGCGGGTTCCCATCATGGCCGGTTCGCGGGGATGCGCCAGTGAAGGGAAAGCAGCCTTCCCCTTTTGCCGTGCGGGCACCGAAGTTGGGGGACATAGAGCTCGAACACCTCCGGGCCGGCGACCACTCTGAGCCTGTGACCTGCACGTATCGGCCGGTAGGGTGTTCGAGACCGGGTAAGGACGGGCCGCGGGCCTGCTGACATGACGTCGGCACAGGGGGAAGGTGCTGGGCGATGACCCATATCCACACGCCGAGGCGGGACGCGGAAGCGGCGGTGGAGGCCGGGCCGGAGGCGTGCAACGCCCTGGTGGCGCAGATGGTCAACCGGCTGGTGAAAGCGAAGGGCCTGACCCTGCACCGGCTGGCGAGCGAGGTGGGCATCGCGCCGAACTCGCTGCGGTACTGGCTCAAGCACGCCTACCGGCTTCAGGCAGCCCAGACCGAGCGGCTCGCCAACGCGCTGGAGATGGACGCAGCGGACCGCCATGCCCTGTGCCTCCTGACCGGAAACGCACGCCGGGGCCTGGGACTCTCCGCTCCGGAAGCCTTGGCGGCGGATGAGCCGCGTGCGCAGAACGCCGTCATCGTCGCGCTGCTGAAGCGGCTGCTCAAGGCCGAAGGGGTCACCTGGAAGGAGTTGGCGGGCCGGCTCGGCATCTCCGCCAAGTCGCTGCGGAACTGGATGGCCCGCGCCTACCGGCTCGAGACGCACGAGGTGGAGCGTCTCGCCGAGGCGCTCCACATGAGCGGTGACAACCGCAAGCACCTGTACGTGCTCACGGGGAAGGTCCCGCCGGCACCGCTGGCGAGCGAGCTGCGCCGCAGGCCGGACATGGCGCTCTACCAGGAGTTGATCAACGGCCTGGGGCACCTGTCGATGGCCCACACGGAGTGCGTCGACGTCGTGATCTTCAACCAGACCTACCGGGACATCTTCCGGCACGTGCGGCCGCACGTCAGCGCCCATCCGTTCCGCAACGCGATGCGCTACACCCTGTTCCACCCCGACTCGTACCAGATACTCGGCGCCGGAGACAGGGACGCCTGGTTCGAGGACTGGTTCATGCCGACCCTCGCCTACTTCGCCGGAACCCTCCAGCAGCTACCGGATCACCCGCGGCTGAGGGAGCTGGAGCGCGACATCCTGGAGCGCCCGGATCTGCGCCGGTCCTATCGCCAGGCTCCCGCGTGGATCGCGGACCATGGTGACATCGCGTTCAACCAGTCCGCGCGCAGGTTCTGGGATCCCCGTGTGGGCCGGGTCATGGACGCCTATGTGATCACGGAGGCCCATCAGGGGTATGGCCTCAGTCTGCAGAGAGCGACGTTCGTGCTCCGCGACCGCCAGACGGACGAGAAGGCCGAGCCCTTCGAGCAGCTGGGGCTGTTCCACGTCGACGACGGGGATCCGCTGATCCGCTGATCCCCCACCGGTTCTCCGGCCACTGCGCAATGTCCGACCCCGCACACCACGGCGCCTGCCCAGGTCCGGTCGGGGACGGGGCAGGCGCCGTGCCAGTTCCGCACGCCTTTGTACGGGACGTCTATGGGGGATGTGTCAGACCGTCAGCGCGCGATCCGTCGGACGGATCGGGGCCGGGAGGTCGCTCACACCCGTGAGGTAGCGGTCCACACCGCGGGCGGCGGAGCGGCCCTCGGCGATGGCCCAGACGATCAGGGACTGGCCGCGGCCCGCGTCACCGGCGACGAAGACGCCTTCGACGTTGGTCGCGAAGTCCGCGTCCCGGGACACGTTACCCCGCTCGTCCAGCTCGAGGCCAAACTGGGAGACCAGGCCGTTCTGGACGTCCGTGCCGGTGAAGCCCATGGCGAGGGTGACCAGCTGGGCGGGGATCCTGCGCTCGGTGCCGGGCTTCTGGGTCAGTTTGCCGTCCACGAACTCGACCTCGATGAGGTGCAGGAACTGGACGTTGCCGTCCTCGTCGCCCTCGAAGTGGCTGGTGGAGACGGAGTAGACCCGCTCGCCGCCCTCCTCGTGCGCGGAGGTCACCTTGTAGAGCATCGGGAACGTCGGCCAGGGCTGGCCCGCGTTCCGCTCGTCGCCCGGGCGGGGCATGATCTCCAGCTGGGTGACGGACGCGGCGCCCTGCCGGTGGGCGGTGCCGACGCAGTCGGCGCCGGTGTCGCCACCACCGATGACCACGACGTGCTTGCCCTCGGCGGTGATCGGCGGGGCCACGTAGTCGCCCTCGACCACCTTGTTGGCGAGGGGGAGGTACTCCATCGCCTGGTGGACGCCGTTCAGCTCGCGGCCCGGCACGGGCAGGTCGCGGGCGGTGGTGGCGCCGGCGGCGATGACGACGGCGTCGAACCGCTTGCGCAGGTCCGTCGCGCTCAGATCGCGGCCGATCTCGATACCGGTGCGGAACTTCGTGCCCTCCGCGCGCATCTGCTCGATACGGCGGTTGATGTGCCGCTTCTCCATCTTGAACTCGGGGATGCCGTAGCGCAGCAGCCCGCCGATGCGGTCGGCGCGCTCGTACACCACCACGGTGTGCCCGGCGCGGGTGAGCTGCTGGGCGGCGGCGAGACCCGCCGGGCCCGAGCCGATGACGGCGGCCGTCTTGCCGGACAACCGCTCCGGCGGCTGCGGCCTGACGTCGTTGGCGTCCCACGCCTTGTCGATGATGGAGACTTCGACGTTCTTGATGGTGACGGCAGGCTGGTTGATACCGAGCACGCAGGCCGCCTCGCACGGGGCGGGGCACAGCCGTCCGGTGAACTCCGGGAAGTTGTTGGTGGCGTGCAGCCGCTCGCTCGCCGCCTGCCAGTCCTCGCGGTAGGCGTAGTCGTTCCACTCGGGGATCAGGTTCCCGAGCGGGCAGCCGTTGTGACAGAACGGGATGCCGCAGTCCATGCAGCGCCCGGCCTGCTTGCTGATGATCGGCAGCAGGGAACCGGGGACGTAGACCTCGTTCCAGTCCCTGACGCGCTCGGCGACGGGGCGGGTCTCGGCGACCTCACGCCCGGTGGTCAGGAAGCCCTTGGGGTCAGCCATTGGTCGCCGCCTCCATCATCTTCTCGGTGGTCTCCCGCTCGGAGAGACCGGCGAGCTCAGCGGCGTCCTTGGCGGCGAGCACTGCCTTGTACGTGGTCGGGATGATCTTGCTGAAGCGCTCCACGGCAACGGCCCACTCGCCGAGCAGCCGCTCCGCGACGGTCGAGCCCGTCTCCTCGTGGTGGCGGCGCACGACGTCGTGCAGCCACTGCTTGTCGGTGTCATCCAGCGCCTCGACGGCGCCCGCGTTGCCGACGTTGACGTTGTCGCGGTCGAGGTCGATGACGTACGCGACACCGCCGGACATACCGGCCGCGAAGTTGCGCCCCGTCTCGCCGAGTACGACGGCGTGGCCACCGGTCATGTACTCGCAGCCGTGGTCGCCGACGCCTTCGGAGACCACCAGCGCACCGGAGTTGCGGACGCAGAAGCGCTCGCCGGTGCGGCCGCGCACGAACAGCTCGCCACCGGTGGCGCCGTAGGCGATGGTGTTGCCCGCGATGGTCGAGTACTCGGCCAGGTGGTCGGCGCCCCGGTCGGGGCGGACGACGACCCGGCCACCGGACAGCCCCTTGCCGACGTAGTCGTTGGCGTCGCCCTCCAGGCGCAGCGTGACACCGCGCGGCAGGAACGCGCCGAAGGACTGACCGGCGGAGCCGGTGAAGGTGATGTCGATGGTGTCCTCGGGCAGGCCCGCGCCACCGAACTTCTTCGTCACCTCGTGACCCAGCATGGTGCCGACGGTCCGGTTGATGTTGCGGATCGCGACCTGGGCGCGGACCGGCTGGGCCTCCTCGGCGCTGGCAGCGGCCAGCGCGTCGGCGGACAGGCGGATCAGTTCGTTGTCCAGGGCCTTCGCCAGGCCGTGGTCCTGCTCGATCAGCTGGTGGCGCACGGCGCCCTCGGGCAGCTCGGGCACGTGGAGCAGCGGTGCCAGGTCGAGGCCCTGGGCCTTCCAGTGGGTCACGGCCTGGGAGGTGTCGAGCAGCTCGGCGTGGCCGACGGCCTCTTCCAGGGTGCGGAAGCCCAGCTCGGCCAGCAGCTCGCGGACCTCTTCGGCGATGAACTCGAAGAAGTTCACGACGAATTCGGCCTTGCCGCTGTAGCGCTCGCGCAGTACCGGGTTCTGGGTGGCGATGCCGACCGGGCAGGTGTCCAGGTGGCAGACGCGCATCATGATGCAGCCCGAGACCACGAGCGGCGCGGTGGCGAAGCCGAACTCCTCGGCGCCGAGGAGCGCGGCGATGACGACATCGCGACCGGTCTTCAGCTGGCCGTCGGTCTGCACGACGATCCGGTCCCGCAGCCCGTTGAGCAGCAGCGTCTGCTGGGTCTCGGCGAGGCCGAGCTCCCAGGGACCGCCCGCGTGCTTCAGCGAGGTGAGCGGGGACGCTCCGGTGCCGCCGTCGTGGCCGGAGATCAGCACCACGTCCGCGTGCGCCTTGGAGACGCCGGCGGCGACCGTGCCGACACCGACCTCGGACACCAGCTTCACGTGGATCCGGGCGGCCGGGTTGGCGTTCTTGAGGTCGTGGATCAGCTGAGCCAGGTCCTCGATGGAGTAGATGTCGTGGTGCGGCGGCGGGGAGATCAGGCCGACGCCCGGGGTGGAGTGCCGGGTCTTGGCCACCCACGGGTAGACCTTGTGGCCGGGCAGCTGGCCGCCCTCGCCGGGCTTGGCGCCCTGGGCCATCTTGATCTGGATGTCGTCGGCGTTGACCAGGTACTCGGAGGTGACGCCGAAGCGGCCGGACGCCACCTGCTTGATGGCGGACCTGCGCTCGGGGTCGTACAGGCGGTCCGGGTCCTCGCCTCCCTCACCGGTGTTGGACTTGCCGCCCAGCTGGTTCATGGCGATGGCGAGGGTCTCGTGCGCCTCCTTGGAGATGGAGCCATACGACATGGCGCCGGTGGAGAAGCGCTTGACGATCTCACTGACCGGCTCGACCTCGTCGATGGAGATCGGCTCGCGGCCGGACTTGAAGCCGAACAGGCCGCGGAGCGTCATCAGCCGCTCGGACTGCTCGTTCACCCGGTCGGTGTACTTCTTGAAGATGTCGTAGCGCCTGCCGCGCGTGGCGTGCTGGAGCCGGAAGACGGTCTCCGGGTCGAAGAGGTGGGGCTCGCCCTCGCGGCGCCACTGGTACTCGCCGCCGATCTCCAGGGCGCGGTGCGCCGGGGCGATACCGCTGGCGGGGTACGCCTTGGCGTGCCGGGCGGCGACCTCCTTGGCGACCACGTCGAGACCGGCGCCGCCGATCTTGGTGGCGGTGCCGTTGAAGTACCTGTCGACGAAGGCCTCGTCGAGACCGACGGCCTCGAAGACCTGCGCGCCGCGGTAGGACGCCACGGTCGAGATACCCATCTTGGACATGACCTTGAGCACGCCCTTGCCGAGCGCCTTGATCAGGTTGCGGATGGCCTGCTCGGGCTCGACGCCCTCGATGAACGTACCGGCGCGCAGCAGGTCCTCGACCGACTCCATCGCGAGGTACGGGTTGACGGCGGCGGCACCGTAGCCGATGAGCAGCGCGACATGGTGCACCTCGCGGACGTCACCGGCTTCGACCAGCAGGCCCACCTGGGTGCGCTGCTTGGTGCGGATCAGGTGGTGGTGCACGGCCGCGGTGAGCAGCAGCGACGGGATCGGTGCGTGCTCGGCGTCGGAGTGCCGGTCGGAGAGCACGATCAGCCGGACGCCGCTCTCGATGGCGGCGTCGACCTCGGCGCAGATGTCCTCGATGCGGGCGGCCAGGGCGTCACCGCCGCCGGAGACCCGGTACAGGCCGGAGAGCGTCGCGGCCTTCATACCCGCCATGTCGCCGTCGGCGTTGATGTGGATGAGCTTGGCCAGCTCGTCGTTGTCGATCACCGGGAAGGGCAGCGTGACCGAGCGGCAGGAGGCCGCGTTCGGGTCCAGCAGGTTGCCCTCTGGGCCGAGCGAGGAGTGCAGCGAGGTGACGAGCTCCTCGCGGATCGCGTCCAGCGGCGGGTTGGTGACCTGTGCGAAGAGCTGGGTGAAGTAGTCGAACAGCAGCCGGGGGCGCTCGGAGAGAGCGGCGATCGGGGAGTCCGTGCCCATGGAACCGATCGGCTCGGCGCCGGCGCGTGCCATCGGGGCGAGCAGGACCCGCAGCTCCTCCTCGGTGTAGCCGAAGGTCTGCTGGCGGCGGGTGACGGAGGCGTGCGTGTGCACGATGTGCTCGCGCTCGGGGAGGTCCTCGAGCTCGATCTCGCCGGCCTCCAGCCACTCCTGGTACGGCTGCTCGGCCGCGAGGGCGGACTTGATCTCGTCGTCCTCGATGATGCGGTGCTCGGCGGTGTCCACGAGGAACATGCGTCCGGGCTGGAGGCGACCCTTGCGGACGACCTTGGCCGGATCGATGTCGAGCACGCCGACCTCGGAGGAGAGCACCACGAGACCGTCGTCGGTGACCCAGTAGCGGCCGGGGCGCAGGCCGTTGCGGTCGAGCACCGCACCGACCTGGACGCCGTCGGTGAAGGTGACGCAGGCGGGGCCGTCCCAGGGCTCCATCATCGTGGAGTGGTACTGGTAGAAGGCGCGCCGGGCCGGGTCCATGGAGTCGTGGTTCTCCCACGCCTCGGGGACCATCATCAGCACGCTGTGCGGCAGCGAGCGGCCACCGAGGTGGAGCAGCTCCAGGACCTCGTCGAAGGAGGCGGAGTCGGAGGCGTCGGGGGTGCAGACCGGGAAGATCCGCTCCAGGTCGCCGTTCCCGAAGAGCTCGCTGGCCAGCTGGGACTCACGGGCGCGCATCCAGTTGCGGTTGCCCTTGACCGTGTTGATCTCGCCGTTGTGGGCGACGAAGCGGTACGGGTGGGCGAGCGGCCAGCTCGGGAAGGTGTTGGT
The DNA here is from genome assembly GCF_040632375.1 of Streptomyces sp. NPDC019396. Classification (NCBI taxonomy): domain Bacteria; kingdom Bacillati; phylum Actinomycetota; class Actinomycetes; order Kitasatosporales; family Streptomycetaceae; genus Streptomyces; species Streptomyces sp. NPDC019396. Next base: position 242,731 of record NZ_JBEYBS010000001.1, read on the forward strand.
GGAGAACCGGGAGTGGACCAGGGCCACGGCGGTGGCGAGGCGGCGGTCGGACAGGTCCGGGAAGAAGGGCTCGAGCTGGCCCGTGGTCAGCATGCCCTTGTAGACGATGGTGCGGGCGGAGAGCGACGGGAAGTACACCCCGGCCTCGCGTTCGGCGCGCTTGCGCAGCACGAACGCCTTGCGGTCGAGGGCGATACCGGTGCTCGCGCCCGCGCTCACGAAGAGCTGTCGGAAGACCGGCATGGTCGAGCGGGCGGTGGCACCGAGAAGCTCGGGGGCGACCGGGACCTCGCGCCAGCCGAGGACGGTCAGCCCTTCCTCAGCGGCGATCGTCTCGATACGTGAGACGGCCTCGTCCTCCCCCGACTCGGGGATGAAGGCCGTGCCGACGGCGTACGCTCCGGCCTCGGGCAGCTCGAATCCGGCGACCTCGCGGAAGAACGCGTCCGGGACCTGGAGGAGGATTCCGGCGCCGTCACCCGAGTCGGGCTCGGAGCCGGTGGCGCCACGGTGTTCCAGGTTGCGCAGAACGGTCAGCGCCTGTTCGACCAGCTCATGGCTGGCTACACCGGTGAGGGTGGCCACGAACCCGACGCCACAGGCGTCGTGCTCGTTACGGGGGTCGTACATCCCCTGCGGGGCGGGGCGACCGTCCATGGGCGACCAGGCGTCGGAACGCATCGGCTCTCCCGTCGTCGTCGTGGCATGTGCAAGTGCCGAGGGACGACGTTGGCCCTCGCGAAATTTCGTGCAGGTTACATGATGGAGTGAATCCCGAGAAGTGGATAGCTCATTCCAGCATGCGGACACCGAGCTGCGACGACGCTGCGAAGGGGTGGGACAGCGGCGCAGGTGGGGGCGGGTACGGACCGATTTGGTGCCCGTGGTCCCGGCTGACAGAGCGGGCTTCGTTGCCCGCGGCGCTTACGGCTCATGCCCGGCGGTCATAAACTCGAAACCGCCGAGTTACAGCGCTCGCATGGAGCCAAGCACAGTGTCGCATCGAGCACGCCCGCGCGACACCCGGGCGTACGTCACAGACCGACATCACAGAAGGGTAACGGAACCCGCCGGGCAGGCGGGGTCAGGGCAGGCGGCCGGGTCAGACCGCCGCGCCCACCAGGGCACCGACCCCGTAGGTGAGCGCCGCCGCCGCGCCGCCGAGTGCGAGCTGCCGCAGTCCGCTGAACCACCAGCCACGGGCCGTCACCCGGGAGACGAGCGCACCGCAGGCGAACAGTCCGATGAGCGCGCACAGCACGGCGGGCCACAGGGCGGTGGCGCCGAGGAGGTACGGGAGCACCGGCACCAGCGCGCCGAGCGCGAACGAACCGAAGGACGAGACGGCGGCGACGGTGGGCGACGGCAGGTCGTCCGGGTCGATGCCGAGCTCCTCACGGGCATGGATCTCCAGCGCCTGCTCAGGGTCGCGTGAGAGCTGCATGGCCACCTCGCGGGCGAGCCGCGGCTCCACGCCCCTGGCCGCGTACAGGGCCGCGAGCTCCTCCATCTCGTCCACCGGGTGCTTGCGCAGCTCCCTGCGCTCGACATCCAGCTCGGCCTGGACGAGCTCACGCTGCGAGGCCACCGAGGTGTACTCGCCCGCCGCCATCGAGAAGGCGCCCGCCGCCAGGCCCGCGAGCCCAGTGATCACGATGACCTGCTGGGACACGGCGCCTCCGGCCACGCCGGTCATCAGGGCGAGGTTGGAGACAAGCCCGTCCATCGCGCCGAACACCGCGGGACGCAGCCAACCACCGTTCACGTCGCGGTGCGTGTGATTGTCGCGGTGCGCCTCGTGAAGTGTGGCCTCGGTCTCGATGATGGACACAGCTCTCCCCTTGTTCCGTGTTCCGTGCGTTGCTTTCAGCACCTCGAAAGTACGCGCGATGTAAGGGGCGCGCCAGCAAGGCAGGCTTTACTTACCTACGGTGGGCCACGGTCAGCCGGGTGACACCCGGCCATTCGGCAGAGCACCGGGCGGTGTGCGTGGCAGATATCCCGGAACAGGCTCGGATGCTCCGCGGAAATGCCGCAGGTGTGCCGCACAAAGGGGTGACACGTTGGAGTGCATCTCATGCGATCGGGCCCGCGGCGCACTGCTCGGACTGGCCGTGGGCGACGCGCTCGGCGCGCCCGCCGAGAACATGCGGCCGTCCGAGATCCGCCGCCGCTGGGGACGGATCGAGGGGTTCGTGACGGACAACCCCTCGGGCACGGACGACACGGAGTACGCGATCTTCTCCGGGCTGCTGCTGGCCAGGCACGGATCCGCGCTGACCGTCTCCCATGTCGAGCAGGCCTGGCACCGCTGGATCGCCGACCTCGACGAAGGCCCCTTCCGTGGCGCGGGCTTCAGCGAGCGGGGCACCCTGGAGAACCTCAGACGGGGCCTGGCGGCGCCCATTACGGCCCAGCACCGGCATGCCTGGAGCGACGGTCTCGCCATGCGGGCGGCGCCGTTCGGCGTCTTCGCCGCGGGAGACCCGGCGGAGGCGGCGCGGCTGGTGGCCATCGACGGCTGCGTCAGCCATGACGGCGAGGGGATCTACGGCGGCCAGGCGGTGGCGGCGGGGGTCGCGGCGGCGATGGCGGGCGCGGGCCCCGCAGGGGTGATCGGCGCGGCGCTGTCCGTGATCCCGATGGACTCCTGGACCGCGCGCTCCATGCGCCGCGCGGTGGTCGCGGCGGAGCAGACCGACCCCGATCCCCTGATGCGTGAACGCTCCGTCCGCTCCGCGGTCGTCATCGGCGGCTACCCCTGGACGGACCTCGCCCCGGAGGCCGTCGGCCTGGCCTTCGGGGCGTTCGCCGCGGCCCGCGGCGACTTCCGTACGGCGGTGCTCACCGCGGTCAACATGGGCCGCGACGCCGACACCACGGCAGCAGTGGCCGGAGCACTCGCCGGTGCGGTGTCCGGCGCCACCGCGATCCCCCGCGAGTGGGCGGAGGTGATCGGCCCGGTGCGCGGCAGCTGCCTCCCCTCGATGCGGGGCTATCACGTACTCGACATCGCCGACCTGCTCACACCCGACAACGACACCGACACCGAGGCCCTCCCATGCCCCCCGGCCCGCTAGACCCCGCCCCCGATGCCACGGCCGGTCCCGTGGACGCCGCGATGCCGCCCCCGGAGATCGTGGCGCCGGACAGCGACGACAGGGTCCGCGCCGACCCGGCCGACGACCTCAGGAGCCGGATCGAAGGGCTGCTGCTCGGACTGGCCGCGGGGGACGCCGCGGGGTGGCCCGCCGCGCGGCACCGGGCCGCCCGCATGCCGGAGTGGACCCGTCGGCTCACCCGCGAGCTCGACACCTTCGCCGAACAGAACGCGACGACGACCCTCCCGGTCCCGATCGCCCTCAACCAGGCTCCCGAGCCCCTGCGGCTCGGGCCTTCCGACGACGCCGAGTGGGCCGCCTTCACCGCCGAGACGATCCTCGCCGGGGCCGGTGGCGACGGCGTGCCCGCACGCCGGATGCGTACCGCGGTGGACCTCGCCTGGAACTCCCTGGCCGGGAAGGTCGCCGCAGCCGCCGCCCGGGCACCCGAGGTCGAGTCCGCCGTACTCCCCCTGCGGGCCCGGATCTCCGTACGCGCAGGTCTCGGCAACCTCGCCACCGGGCTTCGCCCGCCCGCGACCGGCCACGACAACCCGCACTACTTCGACGACGCCGCGTGCGTCCGCGCCGCCGTGCTCGCCGTCGTCCACCCCGGCGACCCGCTGGCCGCCGCCGAGCTCGCCGAGTTCGACGCCCGCTACACCCAGGACGGTGACGGCGTGCACGGCGCCCGCGCGATGGCCGCGGCGATCGCCGCCGCGCTGGGCGGCGCGGCCGTACACGCCGCGGTCGACGCGGCGCTCGCCCAACTCCCCGAGGCCACCGAGATCGGCCGCAACGCCCGGCACGCGGTCAGGCTCGCCCGGGACACCGACGACGCGTTCGCCCTGGTCCCCCTGCTGGAGCACCAGATCGTGGACCACGTGTACAGCTACGGAATCGCCGCCGCGGAAACCGTCCCGGTCGCCCTCGCCCTCGCCCTCGCCGCCCGCGGGCAGGTCGCCGGGGCCGTCCCCGCCGCCGCCTGTCTGTCCCGGGTCGCCGACTCCGCTCCCGCCCTCGCCGGAGCACTGACCGGCACACTCGGCGGCGCCACCGCCGTACCCGCCACCTGGCGCGACACCTGCCGCACCCTCGCAGGCTGCGCGCTCCCCCGCTTCGCCGGCACGGACCTCGTGGCACTCGCCGGACAACTCGCCACAGCGGTACACCGCTGAGCGTCGCGTCCGCGAAACCCGCCCACCCGGGGTGGACAATTCCGGCATGACACTCTCCGCGCTCCCCGCACCCGCACCCCTCGATGACCGCCTCGCCGGCGCCCTCATCGGCGCGGCGGTCGGTGACGCCCTCGGCGGCCCGGTCGAGGGCTACACCCCGGAACAGATCGAGGAACGCCACGGGGGCCGGATCCACGGCGTCGTCGGCCCTTGGCACGGGGACGAATGGTCCACCGCCCGGCCGATCGCGCCGTATCACAAGGGCGATGGGCACATCACCGACGACACCCTGATGACCCATGCCCTCGTACGGGTCTACGCGACGGTGCGCGACCACCTCGACGCGTACGCGGTCGCCGAGCACCTCGTACCCGACCTGATCACCACACCGCGCTGGATCCCCGAGCTGGAGGCCGAGGCACTGCCCGTCCAGCGGATCTTCCTCGCCGAGAAGTGGCTGGTGGCCCGGCTGCACTACGGGCATGTCGACCCGCGCGAGGCAGGCACCGGCAACATCGTCAACTGCGGTGCCGCGATGTACATGGCACCGGTCGGCCTGGTGAACGCCGCCGACCCCGCCGCCGCCTACGCCGAGGCACTCGACATCGCGGGCGCCCACCAGTCCTCGTACGGCCGCGAGGCGGCGGGGGTGTTCGCGGCGGCGGTCGCCGCGGCCTGTGCGCCGGGGGCAAGCCCGGGAAGTGTCCTCGACGCCTGTCTCGGCCTCGCCAAGGACGGCACCCGCGGGGCGATCGAGGCCGTCGCCGAAGTCGCCGCCGCCCACAGCGAATTCGAGCCCGCGCTGCGCCCGCTACGGGAGGCCGTCGCGCCCTTCGACACGGTCGGGCCCGACTACCGCGCACCGTCGCTCGGGGCCCGGCGGCCGTCCCGGCTGCACGCGATCGAGGAGCTGCCCATCGCGCTGGGGATGCTGCTGATCGCCGGCGGCGACTACCGCCGTACGGTGCTCGGCTCCGTCAACTACGGCCGCGACTGCGACTCCATCGCCACCATGTCCGGCGCGATCGCGGGAGCGCTCCACGGCGAGGAACCGATCCCGGCCGACTGGGCGAAGACGGTCGCCGAGGCCAGCCGGGTGGATCTGCACGCTCCGGCGCGGGAGCTGGCGCAGGTGACACGGGAGGTGTTCGCCCGCGACACGGAACGCCGCCGCGCCCATGAAGCCGCCTTCGCCCGGTTGACGGGGGTCGCCCTGTGAACCTGCGGCTCACCTGGGTCCAGCCCGAGGACCTGATCGGTCACGAGCTGCGCCAGGCCGCCGAGGACGGGCGCGACGCCTCGGAGATCGCCGGCCGCTGGCGCGCCGCCGGCGGCCCCTGCGCGCCCCCGGCGGCGGGCGCGTCCGCGGTCCCCGCCGCCCCGCGCCTGCGGGCCCTGGCCCTCGCGCTGCTCGACGAACTGGACCGACTCCCCTCGCCGTTGGCACGGGACGAGCCGTCCTCTCTGGCCGGGATCATCGGTGCCTGCCCTTCCTGGCCGGGCGTGACACGCCCGGACGGCGCCCTCCGGGAGCGCCTCCACGCCGCCTGGCTCGGCCGTGCCGCGGGATGCCTGCTGGGCAAGCCCGTCGAGAAGCTCCCGCTCGCCGGTATCCGCGCCTTGGCCCGTGCCGCGGGCAACTGGCCGCTCACCGGCTGGTTCACCGCCAGGGGTGTTCCCGCGGAGCTGCTCGCCGCCCACCCATGGAACCGCAGGTCCGCACCGACCTCCCTCGCCGAGAACATCGACGGGATGCCCGAGGACGACGATCTGAACTACCCGCTGCTGAACCTGCTCCTGCTCCAGCGGTGCGGCGACGGCTTCACCACTGCCGACGTGGCCCGGCTGTGGCTGGACGAACTCCCCGCCGCCCGCACCTTCACCGCCGAGCGAGTCGCGTACCGCAATCTGCTCGCCGGACTCGAACCTCCGCTCACCGCCAGCCACCACAACCCCTTCCGGGAATGGATCGGTGCCGCGATCCGGGCCGATGTGCACGGCTGGACCAACCCTGGCGACCCCGCGTCCGCGGCGGCCCAGGCCCACCGGGACGCGAGGCTCACCCATACCGCCAACGGTGTGTACGGGGCGATGTTCACCGCCGCAGCGCTCGCCGAGGCGGCGACCGGCCGCGCGGACGTCCACCAGTGCCTGCGTACGGGTCTTCGGGTCGTACCGCCCGGGTCACGGCTCGCCGGGGCCATCCGTACCGGGATCGGGACAGCCGGGCGGTACGACGACTTCGACACGGTGGTGGACCGGCTCCACGCCGCCTACGGCAACTACCACTGGGTGCATGTCATCCCCAACACCGCCCTGCTGTGCGCGGCGCTCACCCATGCCGACGGGGACTTCGGCGGCTCCATCTGCCGCGCCGTCTCGGGCGGCTGGGACACCGACTCCAACGGCGCCACGGCCGGTTCGCTCGCCGGGCTGCTCGCCGGACATCCGGACCGGTTGCCCGAACGGTGGACCGCTCCGCTCAAGAACCGGCTGGCCACCACCGTCGGCGGCTTCGACGGCATCGGCTTCGACGCCCTCGCCCGACTCACCCTCACCCAGCTCACGCGCGCCCCGATCCCCCAGGAGGACGTACGCCCATGACCGGCATCGTGGTGCTCGGCAGCACCAATATGGACCTCGTCGCCTATGTGCCGAGGGCGCCCCAGCGAGGAGAGACCGTCACGGGAAGGGAATTCCGCACGATCCCCGGCGGCAAGGGCGCGAACCAGGCCGTCGCCGCCGCCCGGGCGGGCGCCGACGTGTCGATGATCGGTGCGGTGGGCGCGGACGATTTCGGCGCCCGGCTCAGGGACACGCTGGAGCACTCCGGGGTGGACACCGATCTGCTGCGCACCGTCGATGCCGCTTCCGGCACCGCGCACATCGTCGTGGACGACGAGGGCGGCAACGCGATCGTCGTCATCCCCGGCGCGAACGGCACCGTGGACCACCTCACCCCTGGCGACGAGGCCGTGATCGCCGGCGCCGACGTCCTGCTGCTGCAGCTCGAGCTGCCGCTCGCCGGAGTGCTCGCGGGAGCCGAGGCCGCCCGCCGCCACGGGGTGCGCACCATCCTCACCCCGGCCCCCGCCCAGACCCTGCCGCCCGAACTCCTCGCGGTCGTGGACCTGCTGGTGCCCAATGAGCACGAGGCGGCTCTGCTCGCCGGTACGACGGACCCGCACACCGCCGCCGGCGCGCTGCTGCGCCAGGTGCCGGAAGTGGTGGTCACGCTGGGCGCGGAGGGCAGCCTCCATCTGGCCCGGGGTGCCGAGCCCGTGCGGGTCCCCGCACCCCGGGTGCGTGCGGTCGACACGACCGCGGCGGGTGACACCTTCGTGGGCGCACTCGCGGTGGCCCTGGTCGAGGGCAGGCCGATGCACGACGCGATGGTCTGGGCATCGGCCGCCGCTGCGGTCTCCGTCCAGCGTCCGGGTGCCTCGTCCTCCATGCCCACCCGCCCCGAGATCGACAAGGCGGCGGACAAGGGCGCCGCGACGGCCCGCTAGGCCGTGTCGGAGAACTGGCGCCGTCCGCCCGGATGGCGGGGCTCGCGGCGTCCGATGCGTGCCCTCGCGAGACGGTGGGGGTACCCCCACCGAAGGTCGGGGGGAGCCGTCCTCGTACTGGGCGGGCCTGAACGGTCCCGACCACGCAGCGAGTGCGCGGGCTGGGGGCACCTCCCAGGCGAAGTTCTGGGGGGAGTCGTGGGCCAGGCGGGACTTCTCAGGCACGGCCTGGGCCGCTGCGGTGGGGTACCCCACCGCAGGTCGGGGGAGGTCATCCTCGTACTGGGCGTACCTGGACGACTCCGACAACGCGGTGAGCATGCGTGCCCGGGGCGCATCCCAGGCGAAGCTCTGGGGAGTCGCGAGCCAGGCGGGACTCCCCGATCACGGCCTGGGCCTTGTCCGGGGCCGTGCCCGCCCAGTCAGCCGGAGTAACCGAAGGAGCTTGGAGCCCTCATGCACGACCCCGACGCCGACGGTGCCGCCGCCCCTCACCCTGCCGGGGACGGTCCGCTCGCCGGACTGCGCGTCCTCGATCTCGCCACTCTCTTCGCCGGGCCGCTCGCCGCCACGATGCTCGGTGACTTCGGTGCCGAAGTCATCAAGGTCGAGCACCCGCTCAAGCCCGATCCCTCCCGCGGGCACGGCCCCGACAAGGACGGTGTCGGCCTGTGGTGGAAGCTGCTCGGCCGCAACAAGCGCACCATCACCCTCGATCTGTCCACGTCCGGTGGGCGCGCGACCCTGCTGCGGCTCGCCGCCACCGCAGACGTGATCGTCGAGAACTTCCGCCCCGGCACCCTGGAGAAGTGGCGGCTCGGCTGGGAGGAGCTGAGCGCGGTCAACCCCCGGCTGGTGCTCGCCAGAGTCACCGCCTTCGGGCAGTACGGGCCGTACTGCCGCCGGCCGGGCTTCGGCACGCTCGCCGAGGCGATGAGCGGTTTCGCCGCCATCACGGGTGAACCCGAAGGCCCGCCGACCCTGCCGCCGTTCGGTCTCGCCGACTCCATCGCGGCACTGGCCACCTCGTACGCCGTGATGACCGCGCTGACCGCCCGGACCGCGTCGGGTCGCGGGCAGGTGGTGGACATGGCGATCATCGAACCCATCCTCACCGTGCTCGGCCCCCAGCCCATCTGGTTCGACCAGCTCGGCTACGTGCAGCCACGCACCGGCAACCGCTCCCGCAACAACGCCCCGCGCAACACCTACCGGTCGGCCGACGGGGCCTGGCTCGCCGTCTCCACCTCGGCGCAGTCCGTCGCCGAGCGGGTGATGCGGCTGGTCGGGCGGCCCGAGCTGACGAGCGAGCCGTGGTTCGCCACCGGCAGCGGACGGGCGGAGCACGCCGACGTACTGGACGAGGCCGTGGGCGGGTGGATCGCCCGGCACACCCGTGAGGAGGTGCTGGCGGCTTTCGAGCACGCGGAGGCCGCGGTAGCGCCCGTGCACGACGTCCGGGACGTGATGGCCGACCCCCAGTACCGCGCACTGGACACCATCACCGAGGTGCCCGACCCGGAGCTCGGACCCATCCGCATGCAGAACGTGCTCTTCCGGCTCTCCGCCACCCCTGGACGGATCCGCTGGGCGGGCAGGCCGCATGGCGCGGACACGGACGCCGTGCTCGGCGAGCTCGGACTCACGCCCGAGCGGATCGCCGCACTGCGCCGCGAAGGTGCGCTGTGAGCGCCCGCCCGCACACCGCCGGCTTCCTTGCCGCTGCCGCCGATGATGTGGACGCCGCTCCCGCCGCCAGCGCCCCCCTGACTCCCGAAACGGCCCCGCTCACCTGGCTGTACGCGCCCGGCGACCATCCCGATGTCGTCCACAAGGCGCTCAACTGCGGCGCCGACGTGGTGATCGTGGACCTCGAGGACGCGGTCCCGCCCGAGCGCAAGGCATACGCCCTCGCCGCGACCGCCGAACTGCTCACTTCCTCCCAGCCCGTGCCCGTCCACGTCCGGATCCATGCCGAGCGTGACATCCCGGCACTGGCCGGGCTGCCCGGCCTGTCCGCTCTGCGTATCCCCAAGGTGACACACCCCACCGACATCCTGGGTCCGGCGTCACTCGCCCCGGGCACCGGGCTGTACGCCCTGCTGGAGTCGGCGTCCGGTGTCGAGCACGCCTACGCCATCGCGACCGCGACACCCGCGGTCCACGGGATCGCCCTCGGCGAGGCCGATCTGCGGGCCGACCTCGGGGTGCGGGACGACCGGGGGCTCGACTGGCCGCGCAGCCGCATCGTGGTCGCGGCGCGGGCGGCCGGGCTCGCACCACCGTCGCAGTCGGTGTATCCCGACATCCGCGATCTGGACGGGCTCGCGGAGTCCTGTGCCCATGGCCGGGCGGTCGGCTTCCTGGGCCGTGCGGCGATCCATCCCCGGCAGCTCCCGGTCATCGAGCGGGCCTACCTGCCCAGCCCGGAGGAGGTGGAGCAGGCCGAGGAGATCGTCAAGGCGGCGGAGACCGACGCGGGGGCACTGGCCCTCCCGGACGGGCGCTTCGTCGACGCGGCGGTGGTGGCGACGGCGCACCGCACGCTCTCGCTGGCCCGCCGCGGCGCCTGAGCCGGTCAGGGGTGAACGCGAAGGCCGCCCGGCCATGGTGGTCGGGCGGCCTTCAGTCGCTGGGTCAGCTCTTCCGGGCGGTCTCCGATTCGGCCGCGTCATCGTCGCGGTCCTTGCCCAGGTCGGCGGGTGCGGGGTCCTCGGGGGTCCGCTCACCTTCCTCGGGGTCCGCCGCCGTCGAGCCGGCGTCACCGCTCGCACCGGGGTTGTCCCCGGCCTTGACCGCCTCCGGCTTCGCGGGCTCCACGACCTCCTCGCGGCCCGGGCGCAGCTTCGCCGAGACCACGATGTAGGCCACCGCCAGGGCGAAGACGATGATCGCGGTCCAGACGTTCAGCCGCAGGCCCAGGATGTGGTGGGCCTCGTCGACCCGCATGTACTCGATCCAGGCGCGGCCCGCGCAGTACGCGGCGACATAGAGCGCGAAGGCGCGTCCGTGCCCGAGCTTGAAGCGGCGGTCCGCCCAGATCACCAGCAGGGCGACGCCGACGCACCAGAGCGACTCGTAGAGGAACGTCGGGTGGTACAGACCAGGCTCGCGGTTGACACCCTCGCTGATCCTGAGGGCCCAGGGCAGGTCGGTCGCCTTGCCGTACAGCTCCTGGTTGAACCAGTTGCCCCAGCGCCCGATCGCCTGGGCGAGGGCGATTCCGGGCGCGATGGCGTCGGCGTACGCGGGCAGCGGGATTCCCCGCCTGCGGCAGCCGATCCAGGCACCGACGGCGCCCAGGGAGATCGCGCCCCAGATGCCGAGGCCGCCCTCCCAGATCTTGAGGGCGTCGACCCAGTTCTCACCCTCGCTGAAGTACAGCTGGTAGTCGGTGATCACGTGGTACAGACGGCCCCCGACGAGGCCGAACGGCACCGCCCAGACGGCGATGTCGGCCACCGTGCCGGTTTTGCCGCCGCGGGCGATCCAGCGCTTGTTGCCGAGCCAGACGGCGACGAAGACACCGATGATGATGCAGAAGGCATAGCCGCGCAGCGGTACCGGTCCGAGATGGATCACACCGGTCGACGGGCTGGGAATGTAGGCAAGGTCCATGGCACAACCGACGCTACCTTGCCGGACCGGAACCATCGCAACCCGCCCTGCAACGTCTGGATAACGAGCAGCCGAATGGCAGGTTCCGGCCATTCCACCGGAACCGCTCCGCCGTCCGGCCGGAATCGGCCCCTATGAGGCTCCCGGCGTGGCAGGCTGCTCCGACCCCGTGCCGGGCCGCTTGCCCTGGTTCGCCTCGGTGACCCACTGCTTCAGACTCTCCGGTGTGAGCTGCTCGGCGCCCTTCGCGGGGAACACCGGCTCCCCGTTGAGCAGCACCGTCGGCGTGCCCCTGTGCCCTGCGGCGTGGAAGGCCTCGGCCGACCTGTTCACCCAGTCGTCGTAGGTGCCCTTCTCCACACAGCTCCGGAACGCCGGGGTGTCCAGCCCTTCGACCTGCCGAGCGAGCTCGATGAGCTCGGCGTTGTCGCCGAAGGTGTCCTCGGCCTCCGAGGGCTGGTTGGCGTACAGGACGTCGTGGTACGCGACGAACTTCCCCGCGTCCTGGGCACATGCCGCGGCGTTGGCGGCGCGCAGGGAGCCCGTGCCGCCGAGATTTCCGTCGATGATCGTGGCGAAGCGGTAGTCGGCCCTGACCTGCCCCGAGTCCGTCAGCTCATGGATCGCGTCCCGCATCCTGGTCTCGAACTGGGCACATACCGGGCAGCGGAAGTCCTCCCAGACGGTGAGCGTGGACGGGGCGTCGGCCCTGCCCACCGTGATCGCGAGCTTGTCCTTGCCCGTGGCCCCGCTGGGTGCGGTGACGGGTCCGGTCCGCGGTGCCGTCGTGTCCTTGGTGGACTGGCTGTCCTTACGGCCCGCGTTGGCGGCGATCACGCCGATGACCGCGGCGAGACCGAGCACACAGACCACGGCCGCGCACACGATCAGCAGGCGCCGCCGCTTCTCACGGGCCTTGTCCATTTCACGTTCGCGCACGAGCCGCTCACGCGCGGCCTGCCTTCCGTCGGCGTCGCCGGAGTGACCGGCACTGTCTGGTTTGTCAGGCCTGTCGGGGTTGTTGTCGCTCACGCCACAGCAACGAACCGGGGAGGCGCATATGCGCCTCCCCGGTCAGAGGTCCACCCGTACGGACGAACCCCGGTGATCCGCTTCAGCGGGTCAGCGCCGGCGTACGCCCTGGGCCAGCTCGCCCGCCAGTGCCCGTACCGCCGCCGTCCCCGCCTCGCGGCCGTCCGCGTCGAGCAGCAGCTTCACGAAGGCCGAGCCGACGATGACACCGTCGGCGAACCCCGCGACCTGCGCCGCCTGCTCCGCGTTCGACACACCGAGTCCGACGCAGACCGGGAGACCCTCGCGGGCGCCAGGGGTGGCGGCGCGCGTACGCTGCACCAGGTCCTGGGCCTGGGCACCGACCGACTCACGGGTGCCGGTGACCCCCATCAGCGAGGCGGCGTAGACGAAACCCGTACCGGCCCCGGTAATGGTGGCCAGCCGCTCGTCCCTGCTGCTCGGCGCCACGACGAACACCGTGGCGAGCCCGTGCTTCTCGGCGTGCTCGCGCCACACCCCGGACTCCTCGACCGGCAGGTCGGGCAGGATGCAGCCCGCGCCTCCCGCCTCCGCGAGCTCGGCGGTGAACCGCTCGATGCCGTAGCGGTCGATCGGGTTCCAGTAGGTCATCACCAGCACCGGCTTGCCCGTGGCCTGGTGCGCCTCGCGCACGGTCCGCATGACGTCCGCGATCTTCACACCGCCGCGCAGGGCGATGTCGTCGGCGGTCTGGATGACAGGTCCGTCCAGGACCGGGTCACTGTGCGGCAGGCCGACCTCGACGACGTCGGCGCCGCCGTCGAAGATCGCCTTGATCGCCTCGACACCGCCGTCGACGGTCGGGAAACCGGCCGGGAGGTAGGCGATCAGAGCCGCCCGGTTCTCGGACCTCGCCTGCGCCAGGGTGTCGCTCAGCAGCTGAATGTTTCCGCTCACTTGGCGTCCCCCTCGATCTCGGCGATCTCGCCCGCCGCGTCCGCCTCGACGACGGCGCCTGCCGCCGCTTCGGTGTCGTAGAGCCCGAAGTAGCGGGCCGCCGTGTCCATGTCCTTGTCGCCGCGGCCGGACAGATTCACCACGACCAGCCCGTCCTTGCCTAGCTCCCTGCCGAGGTCGAGCGCCCCGGCCAGGGCGTGCGCCGACTCGATCGCCGGGATGATGCCCTCCGTACGCGACAGCAGCCGCAGCGCCTGCATCGCGGCGTCGTCGGTCACGGCCCGGTACTCACCGCGTCCACTGTCCTTCAGGTACGAGTGCTCGGGGCCGATGCCCGGGTAGTCGAGCCCGGCCGAGATCGAATACGGCTCGGTGATCTGGCCCTCGTCGTCCTGGAGCACGTACGAACGCGAGCCGTGCAGGATGCCCGGCTCGCCGGCGGTGAGCGTGGCCGCGTGCTCGCCGGTGTCCACTCCGTGGCCCCCGGGCTCACAGCCCACCAGCCGGACACCGGTGTCCGGGATGAAGGCGTGGAAGAGGCCGATGGCGTTGGAGCCACCGCCGACGCAGGCCACGACCGCGTCCGGAAGGCGGCCCGCGCGCTCCAGGATCTGGCGGCGGGCCTCGACGCCGATGACCCGGTGGAAGTCGCGGACCATCGCCGGGAAGGGGTGCGGGCCCGCGACGGTGCCGAAGAGGTAGTGGGTGTGGTCGACATTGGCGACCCAGTCGCGGAACGCCTCGTTGATGGCGTCCTTGAGGGTGCGGCTGCCGGACTTCACGGGGATGACCTCGGCGCCGAGCATCCGCATCCGGGCCACGTTCAGCGCCTGGCGCTGGGTGTCGATCTCCCCCATGTAGATGGTGCAGTCGAGACCGAAGAGGGCGCAGGCGGTGGCGGTGGCGACACCGTGCTGTCCGGCACCGGTCTCGGCGATGACGCGGGTCTTGCCCATGCGCTTGGTGAGCAGGGCCTGACCGAGCACATTGTTGATCTTGTGCGAACCGGTGTGGTTGAGGTCCTCGCGCTTCAGGAAGACCCGGGCACCGCCCGCGTGCTCGGCGAAGCGGGGTACCTCCGTGAGCGCGCTGGGGCGGCCGGTGTAGTGGACGAGCAGATCGTCGAGCTCGGCGGCGAAGGCGGGATCGGCCTTGGCCTTGTCGTACTCGACGGCCACCTCGTCCACGGCGGAGACCAGGGCCTCCGGGATGAACTTGCCGCCGAAGTCGCCGAAATAGCCCCGTGTGTCGGGGACCAGGCCCTCGGGATCGGGAATGAAGTAGTCGCTGGGCATGCCAGAACTCCTTGTGAGCTGTGAAGCCGAAAAAGAGTGTGGGTGTGATGACGCCGTGGACGCTGAGTGCGCTAGTGCCTCAGTGTCTGAGCACGGAAGCGCTTGGGCGCGTCACTCAGCGGCGCCATCGCATGCCGTTGACCTGACCGGGCTCATCCCCGATCACATAGCGGACACGCCGTCCATGCACCCGCCGCGCCGGTGCCCGGCAGCCGCGCGGGCGGCAGCCACGAGCCAGGGGCGCGTGCGGCAGCCGCCCGCGCGCAGCCGCACCCGGGCGGCGAAAGCCCGGGCGGGTGGCTGTGCGGCGGACGACGGCGGCCATGGACGGGAGTCAGCCCCTTCCGTGCCGCAGCGCGGGATGGGCGCCGGCCGCGACCAGATCGGCCACGGCGGACTTCGGGTCACGCCCGGTGACCAGGGACTCGCCGACCAGGACCGCGTCCGCGCCTTCATTGGCGTAGGCGATCAGGTCGTGCGGGCCGCGGACACCGGACTCGGCGACCTTGACGATGCTCGCGGGGATCTCGGGCGCGACGCGCTCGAAGGTGCCGCGGTCGACCTCGAGGGTCTTGAGGTTGCGGGCGTTGACACCGATGATCTTGGCTCCGGCGTCCACGGCCCGCTCTGCCTCGTCCTCGTCATGGACCTCGACCAGCGGGGTGAGCCCGATCGACTCGGCACGCTCGATCAGGGAGACCAGGGCCTCCTGGTCGAGCGCGGCGACGATCAGCAGGACGAGGTCGGCGCCGTACGCACGGGCCTCCCAGAGCTGGTAGGAGGTGACGATGAAGTCCTTGCGCAGCACCGGGATGTCCACCCGTGCCCGCACGGCCTCGAGGTCCGCGAGCGAACCGCCGAAACGGCGCTCTTCGGTGAGGACGGAGATGACGGCCGCACCGCCCGCCTCGTAGTCGGCGGCGAGGGCTGCCGGGTCGGCGATAGCGGCGAGCGCGCCCTTGGAGGGGCTGGAGCGCTTCACCTCGCAGATGACCTTGACCCCGTCGCCGCGCAGTGCTGCGACGCCGTCCTTGGCCTGGGGCGCCTTGGCGGCACGCTCCTTGAGCTCGTCGAGGCTGACCCGCGCCTGCCGCTCTGCGAGGTCGGCGCGTACGCCTTCGATGATCTCGTCGAGCACACTCACGCGAGCGGCCCCCTTCCGGGTGGTTGTTGGTGGATCACGATCAGCTATGTCGATGGTATCCGCAGGAGGGCGAAGGCCCCGCATCCGGTTGACGGGCATCCCACTCCGTGGAACATCACTCCGCGGAGCGTCATGGCGCGAGCACCGCCCCGAACGGCAGGTTCCTGACCACCGTGAAGGCCAGCAGGACCCCGCCGACGGCCCATCCCCAGGAGGCGGGCAGCCCCAGGCGGAACGGCCGTCCCCGGATCGCACGGACGATCCAGACGGTCCAGACCACGGCGAAGACCCCGTAGCCGAGGGTGGCGAGGGCGTTGGCTCCCAGGGCGGCGCCGAGATCGCCGTGGATGAAGGCATGGGCGCTGCGCAGACCGCCGCAGCCGGGGCAGTAGATCCCGGTGAGCCTCAGCAAGGGGCAGACCGGGTAGTGGCCGGGCTCATGGGGATCGACGGAGCCGACGTACGCGAAGGCCGCGGCGACGGCGGCCAGACCGGCCAGCGGCGTCGCGAGCCGTCGCGCGAGAGGCACCGGCGCCACGGGCGGCGGGTCCGTACGGGGCGCGGCGTGCGGCGTCCCCGGTGCGGGGGAGTCCCCCGCACCCGGTCCCGGTGCGGCAGAGGCGGCAGTAAAGGCATCCACCTGGTGATTGTCCCCCCGGCATACGGTGAGACGCAGCCCGGGCCCGCCGGACCGCGTCTCACCAGTGGCGTGTCAGGCGGCCGCGGTGGCCTCGGCCGGCGTGGCCTTCACGGGCTGCGCGGCATCGGCGGAGCCCTGGACCCGGACCGGCTCGAGCTTGGAGCCGAGACCGGCCGCCTTCATCGCTCCGCCCACGACGGCGCCCAGAAGAATCACGCCGAAGCCGGCCCAGAAACCGAGGGGGTTGTTCGCCACCATGAAGACTCCCGCGACGCAGAAGCCGATGAAGCTGATGATGACGCCGGTCCAGGCGGCCGGGGTGTGTCCGTGTCCGCCGCCGTGGCTGCTGCCCGCCATGAAGTGCTCCTCTTGGGTGTTGCTCTGTGGGTGAGGCCGTGAGGTCAGGCCGTCGAGTGGGTCGGCAGTAGGCCTCTCCCGCGCCAGTGGCGCCGGCAGACCTCCTCGTCCCCCATTGTCCCGTACGCGGACGGCTGTCCGGACGTGGGGGTCGTCACTGATCGCCGGTGGGGTCCTCGCCGCGGTCCAGTGCCTTCCACAGCTCCTCGGGGCGGTCCGGGTCGGCGGCCTGGCGGGGCTTGCGGGGGCCGCCCCCCTCGCGCTCGTAGCGGCCGGACATCGCGGGCCAGGACCGGCCGAACCGCAGGGCGAGCAGCCCCGCGAGCAGGATCAGCAGTCCGCCACCGGCGGTGACGAAGGGCCAGACGGTGTGGGTGAGGGCCTCGGCGGCGGCGTCGCTGGTGCCGGTGGTACGCCGGGCCTGCTCGTCCAGGGTCCCGCTGCCGGCGGCGCCGAGGAACGCGGCGACAGCGGCCCCCGCACCGCTGAGTGTCAGCAGCACGGAGACCAGCAGCCTGCCCGCGCGGCGCACGGCGAACACGGCGACGAGCGCGGCCAGGCCCACCACGGCGAGAGCGGCGGGCACACCGGTGACGTCACGGCCGTCCGCCTTCAGCGGGACGCTGCCACCGACGGCATCGGCCGCGCCCTGTGCCCAGGTCTGCCCCGAGGCGAGCAGCACCACGGCGGCGCCGACGGCGCCGAGCAGCAGGGCGGCGGCAAGACTGCGCCTGCTGCTGTTCGCCGCCTGCGCGGCCCGTGCGGTCTCGGTACGGGGCTGGGGTACGGATGCAGCACTCACGCACCCCACTATCCCCTACGCGCTCAGGCGCCGTTCAGCCGGTTCGCGGTATGGACCGCGCGCAGCACTGCGGCGGCCTTGTTCCGGCACTCCGCGTCCTCGGCCGCCGGGTCCGAGTCAGCCACGATCCCGGCTCCGGCCTGCACATACGCGGTGCCGCCCCGCAGCAGAGCGGTGCGGATGGCGATGGCGGTGTCGGAGTCGCCCGCGAAGTCGAGATAGCCGACACAGCCGCCGTACAGCCCGCGCCGGGAGGGCTCGAGCTCCTCGATGATCTGCATCGCGCGAGGCTTCGGGGCGCCGGAGAGGGTGCCCGCGGGGAAGCACGCGGTCAGTACGTCGAAGGCGGTGCGGCCGTCGGCGACCCTGCCGGTGACGGTGGACACGATGTGCATGACGTGCGAGTACCGCTCGATGGACATGAAGTCGACCACCTCCACCGAGCCCGGCTCGCAGACCCGGCCCAGGTCGTTGCGCCCCAGGTCGACCAGCATCAGGTGCTCGGCGCGCTCCTTCGGGTCGGCGAGCAGCTCGTCCGCGAGGTCGTGGTCGTCCTGCGGGGTCGCTCCGCGCGGCCGGGTCCCGGCGATGGGGTGCAGCATGGCCTGCCCGTCCTCGACCTTGACCAGCGCCTCCGGACTGGAGCCGACGACATCGAAGGGGCCTTCGTCGTGCGGGAAGCGGATCAGGTACATGTACGGGCTCGGGTTGGTGGCCCGCAGCACCCGGTAGACGTCGAGGGCGCTCGCCGTGCACGGGGTCTCGAACCGCTGCGAGGGCACGACCTGGAAGGCCTCCCCCGCGCGGATGCGCTCCTTGACGTCCTCTACGGCCTCCTGGAACTGCTCGCCGCTCCACATGGGCGCGGTGTACGGGGGCAGCTCGGAGGACGGCAGGGCGCGCGGCCGGGAGTCGACGGGCCGGGCGAGGTCGGCCTCCATGGCGTCGAGCCGGGCGACGGCGTCGGCGTAGGCCTCGTCCACGCCCGTCTCGAGGTCGTTGTGGTTGATCGCGTTGGCGATCAGCAGGACGGAGCCGTCCCAGTGGTCGAGTACGGCGAGGTCCGAGGTGAGCAGCATGGTCAGCTCGGGCAGCCGCAGATCGTCGCGCCCGTGCTCGCCGATCTTCTCCAGGCGGCGGACGATGTCGTAGCCCAGGTAGCCGACCATGCCACCGGTGAACGGCGGCATGCCGTCGCTGAGGTCCCGGGGGGTGTGCAGGGTCTCGACGGTGGCACGCAGGGCCTCCAGCGGGTCGCCGTGCGTGGGCACGCCGACCGGCGGGTTGCCGACCCAGTGCGCCTGGCCGTCGCGGACGGTGAGGGCCGCGTCCGACCGTACGCCGATGAAGGAGTACCGGGACCAGGACCGTCCGTTCTCGGCGGATTCCAGCAGGAAGGTGCCGGGGCGCTCCGCCGCGAGCTTGCGGTAGAGGCCGACCGGGGTGTCGCCGTCCGCGAGCAGACGGCGGCTGACGGGGATGACACGGCGGTCGGCCGCCAGCTTGCGGAAGGTCTCGAGATCCATGGCGTACGACCCTACTGGTGCCACTACCCGCCGCCGAGCGGCAGCTCGTCGGCGTCGAAGCAGGTGCGGTCGCCGGTGTGACAGGCGGCGCCGGTCTGGTCGACCCTGACGAGGACGGTGTCGGCGTCGCAGTCGAGCGCGACCGACTTGACCTGCTGGACGTGGCCCGAGGTGTCGCCCTTGACCCAGTACTCCCGGCGGCTGCGTGACCAGTAGGTGGCGCGTCCGGTGGTCAGGGTGCGGTGCAGGGCCTCGTCGTCCATCCACCCGAGCATCAGCACCTCGCCGGTGTCGTATTGCTGCGCGATGGCCGGCAGCAGACCGTCGGCACTGCGCTTGAGGCGGGCGGCGATGGCGGGGGCGAGTGCGCTGGGCGTCCTGGGCGTGCCTGTCGTGCCTGTCATGGGAGCCATTGTGCCGCGCCGCGGTCCACGCCCCGCCGTGCGTCCACTGGGCGGACGCGCGGACGCGGACGTAGGCTGACCAGCATGTCGACCCATGCCAAGCGTGAACGGCTGCTGCTCGCGGATCTGTTGGAGGCGGCGGGCCCCGGCGCCCCGACCCTGTGCGAGGGATGGACCGCCCGTGAACTGGCGGCCCATGTGGTGGTGCGCGAGCGCCGTCCCGAGGCCGCAGGGATCGTGCTGAGCCCGCTGAAGGGCAGGCTGGAGCGGGTGCAGGCGGAGTACGCCGCGAGGCCGTACGAGGAGCTGATCCGGCTGGTCCGTACCGGCCCGCCGAGGATGTCACCCTTCTCGCTCAAGCCCGTCGACGAGGCCTCGAACACCGTCGAGTTCTATGTCCACGCCGAGGACGTACGCCGGGCCCAGCCCGACTGGACCCCGCGCGAGCTGGACCCGGTCTTCGCCGACGTGCTCTGGTCGCGGCTGGAGAAGGGGGCCCGGCTGCTGGGGCGCAAGGCACCCGTGGGGCTCGTCCTGCGCCGCCCGAACGGCCAGACGGCCGTCGCCCACAGGGGCGCCCCGGTAGTGACGGTGACCGGGGAGCCGGGCGAGCTGACTCTCTACGCGTTCGGGCGGCAGGAGGCGGCGCATGTGGAGGTCGACGGCGACAAGGAAGCGATCGACCGCGTGAGCCGCGCCCAGCTCGGGATGACCTGATCCAGGCGCGGGGGCACTGCCCCGCCGGTGCCCACGCCCAGGCCCAACGCCGCCCAGGCCCGTCCTGGGCGGACCCTCGCCGGTGACAAGGACCATGCGGTCCGAGCACGTCGACCGATGGTGGACCCGGTGACCGACAGGGTCAGCCCGCTGCCTCCCAAGCCTGCGGAGCTGCTCGTCCAGCCCCCGTCCGGGCCTGAGGACAGCCCTCAGGGAGCGCCGGGGGCCGGATGGCCCGGTGCGAGGGCCGTCGCGATCCGGTTCATCAGGGTCTGCGCCGTGTTCTCGGGCGGGGACTTCGGGCCGTGGGTGGTCGCGACGGCGATGGCCAGCCCTTCGGCGGGGAGATAGGCCTGGACGGCGGCGTAGCCGGAGAACGAGGGGTTCGTCAGGATCCAGCCGTTCAGCACCAGCACCCCGAGTCCGAAGTGCTTGGCCTGGGTGTTCTTCCGGCACACCGAGGCGGGGCAGTTCTTCGTGCCGCCGCCGAGTCCGACCGTGCCTGGGTCGAGCTGGGTGCGGAATGCCGCCGGCGACAGCAGCTCGCCCGTTCCGACCGCCTCCGCCGAGCGGGCCAGGTCGCAGATGTGGGTGGTGATGACGGCGCCCGGCGCAGTGGTCCAGGAGGGATTCCAGAAGGTGGACTCCTCGTAGGGGCCCCGCTCCTCGGTGAAGGCGTGCAGCACCGGCGGCTGGATCTCCGGGGTGAAGCCGTTGCGGGTGTCGGCGAGGCCCAGCGGGCTCATGACGCGCTGCCGCAGCAGCTCGTCGAGCGGCATGCCGCTGATCTTCTCCAAGGCGGCACCGAGCAGCACGAAGTTGGCGTGCGAGTAGCTCCAGTCGGTGCCCGGCTCGTACCAGAGCGGATGGGCTTCCGGGTAGGCGAGCAGCTGCTGGGGCGTCCAGTGGCGGAACGGGGCCGCCTCGAGCGCGGCGACGAACTTCGGATCGGTGACGTAGTCATGGAGTCCGGAGGTGGAATCACCGAGCATGCGCAGGGTGATTTTGTCGCCGTGCGGGGCGTCCGGAAGCCAGCGGGACACGGGGTCGTCGAGCCGCGCCTTCTCCTCGTCCACCAGTTGCAGCAGCGTGATGCCCATGTAGACGATGGCGACCGAGCCGGCGCGGAAGTGCATCCCGGGCGTGGCCGGCACACCGGTCATCGACTGGCCGAGCCCCTCGGTGACGATCTCCTTGCCGTCCTTGGTGACGCGCAGCACGACGGCGTTGACGTCCAGTTCCCTCATGGTCCGCTCGGCGATCCCGAGGACCTCGCGGGCCTGCCCGGACACGGGCTCGGGGGAGGCGGTACAGGTACGCCCCTTCCCGGTGGGGGAAGGGGCGTGGACGGGGGCGGCACCGGCGACGGTGCCGTGGAGACTCACGGCGAGAAGGGTCGCGACGCAGAGGGCAGTGACCGACCGT
The DNA here is from genome assembly GCF_040632375.1 of Streptomyces sp. NPDC019396. Taxonomy (NCBI): domain Bacteria; kingdom Bacillati; phylum Actinomycetota; class Actinomycetes; order Kitasatosporales; family Streptomycetaceae; genus Streptomyces; species Streptomyces sp. NPDC019396. The sequence goes on from NZ_JBEYBS010000001.1 coordinate 264,400, forward strand.
ATGCGTCTCATACTCGTCATTATCGGCGCAAATCAGCCCATTGACCCCCATGCCTCTCGGCACGGACAGCGGTCCGGCGCCGGGGGCTCACCTGACCGGGTGGCCCGCCTCCCGCAGGGTGTCCTTGACCTGGGCGATCCGCAGGTCGCCGAAGTGGAACACCGACGCCGCCAGCACCGCGTCCGCGCCCGCCGCGACGGCGGGCGGGAAGTCCGCCAGCCGGCCCGCGCCGCCCGAGGCGATGACCGGGACGGTGACATGCTCCCGCACGGCCGCGATCATCTGGGTGTCGTAGCCGTCCTTGGTGCCGTCGGCGTCCATCGAGTTGAGCAGGATCTCGCCGGCGCCCAGCTCGGCGGCCCGGTGGGCCCACTCGACGGCGTCGATTCCGGTGCCGCGGCGACCGCCGTGGGTGGTGACCTCGAACGAGCCCGTGGGGGTGCGGCGGGCGTCCACGGACAGGACGAGCACCTGGCGGCCGAAGCGCTCGGCGATCTCGCGGATCAGCTCCGGGCGGGCGATGGCCGCCGTGTTGACGCCGACCTTGTCAGCACCGGCGCGCAGCAGTTTGTCGACATCGTCGGCGGAGCGGACACCGCCGCCCACCGTGAGCGGGATGAAGACCTGCTCGGCGGTACGGCGCACCACGTCGTAGGTGGTCTCGCGGTCACCGGACGATGCCGTGATGTCGAGGAAGGTCAGCTCGTCGGCGCCTTCGGCGTCGTACAGCTTGGCCATCTCGACCGGGTCGCCCGCGTCCCGCAGATTCTGGAAGTTGACGCCTTTGACCACCCGGCCGTTGTCCACGTCCAGGCAGGGGATGACTCGCACGGCCAGGGTCATGACGGCTCGCCTCCCTCGCCTCGGAACGCCTCGACCTCGACCTCCACGACCAGCCTGGGGTCCACGAAGCCGGAGACGATGAGCATCGACGCCGCCGGACGGACCTCGCCGAACAGCGTCTTGTGGGCACGGCCCACTTCCTCGACGTCCCGGGCGTGGGTGAGGTACATCCGGGTGCGCACCACGTCCCCGGCCCCGAGACCGAGTTCCTTCAGCGCGCCGAGGGCGACATTGAAGGACGTGACCGCCTGGTCGTACGGGCCGCCGTCCATGATGGCGCCGTCGACCACCGAGGTGCAGCCGGACACCAGGACCAGGCCGTTCGGCAGTTCGACCGCGCGGGAGTAGCCGAAGGACTGCTCCCAGGGGGCGCCGCCGCCGATCCTGCGGACGGAGTCGCTCATCGTGACACCGCCGCGAGCGCCTCTTCGAGGGTGAACGCCTCGGCGTAGAGCGCCTTGCCGACGATCGCGCCCTCCACGCCCAGCGGGACCAGCCCGGCGAGCGCCCGCAGGTCGTCCAGCGAGGAGACCCCGCCCGAGGCGACCACGGGCTTGTCGGTGGCGGCGCACACGTTGCGCAGCAGTTCCAGGTTGGGGCCCTGGAGAGTGCCGTCCTTGGCGATGTCGGTGACGACGTAGCGCGCGCAGCCTTCGGAGTCGAGGCGGGCCAGGGTCTCGTACAGGTCGCCGCCGTCGCGGGTCCAGCCACGGCCGCGCAGGGTGGTACCGCGTACGTCGAGACCGACCGCGACCTTGTCGCCGTATTCGGCGATGACCTTGGCGACCCACTCGGGGGTCTCCAGCGCGGCGGTGCCGAGGTTGACCCGGGTGCAGCCGGTGGCGAGGGCGGCGGCGAGTGTGGCGTCGTCGCGGATACCGCCGGACAGCTCCACCTTGAGGTCCATCGCCCCGGCGACCTCGGCGATCAGCGCGCGGTTGTCGCCGGTACCGAAGGCCGCGTCCAGGTCGACGAGGTGCAGCCACTCGGCGCCTGCCCGCTGCCAGGTGAGCGCGGCCTCCAGCGGGGAACCGTAGGACGTCTCCGTACCGGACTCCCCGTGGACGAGGCGGACGGCCTGGCCGTCGCGGACGTCGACGGCGGGGAGGAGTTCAAGCTTCTGAGCCATGATCAGAGGGTCTCGATCCAGTTGGTGAGCAGCTGGGCTCCGGCGTCGCCGGACTTCTCGGGGTGGAACTGGGTGGCCCACAGCGCGCCGTTCTCGACGGCCGCCACGAAGGGCTCGCCGTGTGTCGCCCAGGTGACCCTGGGGGCGCGGATGGCCGGGTTGGTGATCTCCAGGCTCCACTCGTGCACGGCGTAGGAGTGCACGAAGTAGAAGCGGGCATCGGCGTCGAGCCCGGCGAACAGCTGGCTGTCCCCCGGCGCCTTGACGGTGTTCCAGCCCATGTGGGGGACGACGGGTGCCTTCAGTGGCGCGACGACGCCGGGCCACTCGTCCAGGCCCTCGGTCTCCACTCCGTGCTCGATGCCGCGCTCGAACAGGATCTGCATACCGACGCAGATGCCCATGACCGGGCGGCCACCGGACAGCCTGCGGTCGACGATCCACTGGCCGCGGGCCTGCTGGAGCCCCGCCATGCAGGCGGCGAAGGCCCCGACGCCGGGGACGAGCAGCCCGTCGGCGTTCATGGCCGTGTCGAAGTCGCGGGTGATCTCGACATCGGCGCCGACCCGGGCGAGTGCGCGCTCGGCGGAGCGGACGTTGCCGAAGCCGTAGTCGAAGACCACGACCCTCTTGCGCCCTCCGGCTCCGCTCATGACCACACGTCCAGTCGCATGACACCGGCCGCCAGGCACAGGGCTGCGCCGATGGAGAGCAGCACGATCAGGCCCTTCGGCATCTGCTGCTTGGCGAACGAGATGATCCCGCCGACCAGGAAGAGACCGACGACGATCAGCAGGGTGGACAGTCCGTTCACGGTTACAGCGCGCCCTTCGTGGAAGGCAGGATCCCGGCGGCGCGCGGGTCGCGCTCCGACGCATAGCGAAGCGCCCTGGCCAGCGCCTTGAACTGGCACTCCACGATGTGGTGGGCGTTGCGGCCGTACGGCACGTGGACGTGCAGCGCGATCTGGGCCTGGGCGACGAACGACTCCAGTATGTGGCGGGTCATCGTCGTGTCGTACGCCCCGATCATGGGAGCCATGTTCTCCGGCTCGGTGTGCACGAGGTACGGACGGCCGGAGAGGTCCACGGTGACCTGGGCGAGTGACTCGTCCAGGGGCACCGTGCAGTTGCCGAAGCGGTAGATGCCGACCTTGTCGCCGAGGGCCTGCTTGAACGCGGCGCCGAGAGCGAGTGCGGTGTCCTCGATGGTGTGGTGCGAGTCGATGTGCAGGTCGCCGTCGGTCTTCACGGTGAGGTCGAACAGCCCGTGCCGGCCGAGCTGGTCGAGCATGTGGTCGTAGAAGCCGACCCCGGTCGACACATCGACCCGTCCTGTGCCGTCGAGGTTGATCTCGGCGAGGACGGATGTCTCCTTGGTGGTGCGCTCTACGCGCCCTACGCGGCTCATGCGCTCTGCTCCTTCTTCAACTCACGGACCGCGTCGAGGAACGCGTCGTTCTCTTCGGGGGTGCCCGCGGTGACCCGCAGCCAGCCCGGCACTCCGTTGTCCCGGACCAGGACGCCCCGGTCGAGGATTTGCCGCCACGCCGTGTGGGAGTCCTCCAAGCGACCGAACTGGACGAAGTTGGCGTCGGACTCGGTGACCTCGTAGCCGGCCGCGCGCAGCTCGGTGACCAGACGGTCCCGCTCGCCCTTGAGCTGCTCGACGTACTTCAGCAGCGTATCGGTGTGTTCCAGGGCGGCCAGCGCGGTGGCCTGGGTGACGGCGGAGAGGTGGTAGGGCAGCCGTACCAGCTGGACCGCGTCGACCACCGCGCGGTGCGCGGCGAGATAGCCGAGCCGCAGACCGGCTGCCCCGAAGGCCTTGGACATGGTCCTCGAGACGACCAGATTCGGCCTGCCGTCGATGAGTGGCAGCAGTGAGGGACGGTGGCTGAATTCCACGTATGCCTCGTCCACGACCACCAGTGACGGTTTGGCCCGCTGGGCGGCCTCGTGGAGCGCGAGGACCGTGTCCGCCTCGACGGCTGTGCCGGTCGGGTTGTTGGGCGAGGTGATGAACACGACGTCCGGCTTGTTCTCGGCGATGGTCCGCGAGGCGGCGGCCATGTCGATGGTGAAGTCGTCGTTGCGGGGCCCGGAGATCCAGCCGGTGCCGGTGCCGCGGGCGATCAGACCGTGCATCGAGTACGAGGGCTCGAAACCGATCGCGGTACGGCCGGGGCCGCCGAAGGTCTGGAGCAGCTGCTGGATGACCTCGTTGGAGCCGTTGGCCGCCCAGACGTTCTCCATGGCGACCGGGTGCTTCCCGGTGCGCGTGAGGTACCCGGCCAGTTCGGTGCGCAGCTCGACCGCGTCCCGGTCGGGATAGCGGTTGAGGCCGCGGGCGGCTTCCCTTACGCGTTCGGCGATCCGCTCGACCAGCGGCTCGGGCAGCGGATACGGGTTCTCGTTGGTGTTGAGCTGTACGGGGACGTCGAGCTGGGGCGCGCCGTAGGGGGACTTGCCGCGCAGTTCGTCCCTGATGGGCAGGTCGTCGATGCCGATGGTGTCGGTGTCGGTGTCGGTCGTGCTCACTTGCTCGGGGCACCTTCCTCCCCCACCGCGCTTCGCACCTGGGGGATACCGCCGTCGAATCGCGCCTTGAGGGCCGCGCCGTGCGCGGGCAGGTCCTCCGCCTCCGCCAGGGTCACCACATGGTGGGTGACCTCGGCCAGCGCCTCCCGTGTGTAGTCCACGATGTGAATACCGCGCAGGAAGGACTGGACGGAGAGCCCGGACGAGTGGCAGGCGCAGCCGCCGGTGGGCAGCACGTGGTTGGAGCCGGCGCAGTAGTCGCCGAGTGAGACCGGCGCCCAGGGGCCGACGAAGATCGCGCCCGCGTTGCGGACCCGGTCCGCCACAGCCGCGGCGTCGGCGGTCTGGATCTCCAGGTGCTCGGCGCCGTACGCGTCGACCACGCGAAGGCCCTCGTCGACGCCGTCCACGAGGACGATCGCCGACTGCTTCCCGGACAGCGCCGGGACGATCCGGTCGTCGACGTGCTTGGTCGCGGCGATCTGCGGTTCCAGCTCGCGTTCGACCGCGTCCGCGAGCTCGGGCGAGTCGGTGACCAGCACGGCGGCGGCCAGCGGGTCGTGCTCCGCCTGGCTGATCAGGTCGGAGGCGACATGCGCCGGGTCGGCGGTGGCGTCGGCGAGGATCGCGATCTCGGTGGGGCCGGCCTCGGTGTCGATGCCGATCCGCCCGGTGAAGTAGCGCTTGGCCGCGGCGACCCAGATGTTGCCGGGGCCGGTCACCATGTTCGCGGGCGGGCACTCGTCCGTTCCGTACGCGAACATCGCGACGGCCTGGGCGCCGCCCGCCGCGTACACCTCGTCCACGCCGAGCAGTGCGCAGGCGGCGAGGATCGTCGGGTGCGGCAGTCCGCCGGACTCCTTCTGCGGCGGCGAGGCGAGCGCGATGGACTCCACACCGGCCTCTTGGGCCGGTACGGCGTTCATGATCACGGACGACGGGTAGACGGAGCGGCCGCCCGGTGCGTACAGCCCCACGCGCTCCACCGGGACCCATTTCTCGGTCACCGAGCCCCCCGGGACCACCTGGGTGGTGTGCCGGGTCCGGCGCTGTTCGCGGTGGACGATCCTGGCCCGCCGGATCGACTCCTCCAGTGCCGCCCTGACCCCGGGGTCGAGCTGCTCCAGCGCCTGCGCGAGGGCCCCGGCGGGCACGCGCACGCGGTCGAGCCGCACGCCGTCGAACTTCTCCGCGTACTCGATCAGCGCCGCCGTGCCGCGATGATGCACGTCCTCGCAGATGGGCCGCACCTTCTCCAGGGCGGCTTCCACGTCGAAGTCGGCACGCGGCAGCAGCTGGCGCAGAGCGGCGCCCTCGGGAAGGGCGTCGCCACGCAGATCGATTCGAGAGATCACGGGTCAATTCTCGCAGACGCGCTGCAAGGGACGGTCGTCCGTATCACCGTCTGGGACGGACGGGATCACTCCTCCGGAACGAACGGCCGCATTTCCGCAACGAACGGGTCGCACTTTGGCGAGACACTTTCCCGCCAATCCTCCCGGTCATCCGGCACCGGCCCATCGGCCCGCAGCGAGCGCTTCTCGCCATACCGGGTGTCACAGCAGTCGTTCATGACCACTAGCGTTCAGTCCGTTACTCAGCGGGAAGAACGGCTGTACGAAACCGGGGAGCAACCGGGAAAGCGAGGGGGCGGCCTTGACCGAGCCGCAGGGCGTGGGTATGCCCGACGATCTCACCGGAGCCGAACTGGCTCTGTGGACCTCGTTCGAAGACGGAGGCACCTGCGATCTGCGGGATGCGAATCCGCTGCTGAACGATCCCTTCTCGGGTCCCGTCTGGGGCCCTGAACGCCGTGTGCGCGCCGATGTGATCGCCCGGCTGCTGCTCAGCGGCCCACCCGCGCATCCCGGGCGCGTCTGCGCGCTCAAGCTGCGCGGGGCGTTCATCACGGGGAAGCTGAAGCTCGCGGGCGGGACGATAGGGCCGTATGTCGAGATGACCGGTTGTCGTTTCGAGCAGGAGCTGGAATTCCCGGAAGCACACTTCACCACGCTGAGGATGGCCGGCTGCGCCATACCCAGGCTCGAGGCAGCCAGGCTGCAAACCCAGGGCGATCTCCATCTGCCGCGCTGCCGCGTCGCACGCGGGATACGGCTCACGGACGCGCAGATCGGCACGGATCTGCTGATCAACCAGATCCAGGTGTGGCCGGACCCGCGGGGACGCGCGATCGCGGCGGACGGGCTCTTCGTGGGGCAGGACCTGCAAGCGGAACTGATGGAGACCTATGGCGAGGTCAGTCTGCGGGGCGCGAAGGTCGGCGCGTCGCTGAGCCTGCGCGGCAGCCGGCTGCGCGCCGCCGAAGGGCGGCGGGCGCTGAACGCCCCCCAGCTGACGGTGGAGCGCACTCTCTACATGAGCAGGGCCTGGGTGACCACGGCCGGCGACCAGAGTGCCACCCCCCCGTTCGGCGTGGCGGCCGGCCCCGGGAACGCCGGAAACACAGCCTTGGGCGGGCGGGCGCCCGGCTCGCGCGAGCAGCGCCTGGAGTGCCACGGCGGGGTTCGTCTCGACGACGGCCGGTTCGGTGACGGCGTCGACTTCTACAAGGCCCGTTTCGTGCTCTCGGACGCACGGCGCGAGGAGCTGTCCCTGCGCAGGATCGCCACCCCCGAGCTGCGTTTCAACGGGGAGCGCCCGGAGGAGGGGCGCGTGGTGCTGAACGGCGCCAAGATCGTCACGCTGATCGACCTGTCGACGAGCTGGCCGGGGCCGGGCGGTCTGGCGATGGGCGGCTTCGTGTACGAGAACCTCGTCCCGTACAGCCGCTTCCCGCTCGCCCGCAGACTGGAGTGGGTGGCGGCGGCCACCCCGGAGTACGCGCCCGAGCCCTATGAGCGGCTGGCGACGGTGCTGCGCAACAGCGGCGAGGACGCCGACGCCCGCGAGGTGCTGCTCGCCAAACAGCGGCGGCGGCGCGAGACGCTGCCGTTCGCCGCCAAGCTCTGGGGCTACATCCAGGACTGGACGGTGGCGTACGGCTACCGCCCGGGCCGTGCGGCGCTATGGATGGCCGTGCTGTGGGCGGCGGGGGCCCTCGCCTTCTCGCGCCACGACCCGGCGCCGATCAAACCGGACGAGCACCCCGAGTGGAACCCCTCGCTCTTCGCCCTCGACCTTCTTCTTCCGGTGATCAATCTCGGCCAGGACAGCTACTGGCGGCTCGACAGCCGCTGGCAGTGGCTCGCGGCGGTGCTCGTGCTCCTCGGCTGGGTGCTGGCGACGACGGTGGCGGCAGGGGCCACGAGGTTGCTGCGGCGAAGCTGACGCAACGGTCGGCACGGACGAGACTGACGCGACTGACCGGAGTGACAGCGGTGGACGAAAAGGACCGGAGTGCCGGCTCCTTCACACGGGCCGGTTCCTCAACCCCCGCACCAGGCACCGGAATACCGCAGTCCTTTGCGTTCTCTTGACCATCGCCAGGACAACCTTTCCAGTCCTACCAAAACTTCACAGATGCCCCCTGGCGCGGCCCTCACCTGCGGCTTTCAATGGTCCGCACCATGTCTCTGTTCCGCGCCCTGATCAGCACCGCCCGCATGGTCCGGCACACCCCCCGCCTAGGCGACGGGCTGCCCCCGGACGAGTCGGTGCTGCTCGACGCGCCCGACGGACAGCTCGGGCCCGCGCTCATCGCCGCCGCGCTAGGCGATCACCAGCCCGCGGCCAGGCTGCTCGCGGCCACGCGCGACGCGGCCGAGTGGGAGAACCGCGACCGTTATGTGGTCCGGCTCGCGGCCTTCGCCTACAACCGGGGCGACTGGCTGGCCCGCTGGCTCGCCGACACCCCACACGACCCGGACGCTCTGCTGGTGAAGGCCGAACTGGCCGTACGCAGGGCCTGGGAGTCGCCCGCCCGGGCCGAACAGCTGCGCGAGGTCGGACCGCTGATCGGCGCCGCGGCGGAAGCCGCTCCGCGCGATCCGGTGCCCTGGCGGCTCGCCCTCGACCACGCGCGGGGCACCCACGCCACCCACACCGCGTTCGAGGTGCTGTGGGAGCAGGCGATACGCCGCTCCTCGCACCACTACGGCTGTCATGTCGCCGCGCTCCAGTACCTCTCGGCGGTCTGGTACGGCTCGCACCGCGAGTGCTTCGACTTCGCCGAACGCGCGGCGGAGGACGCCCTGCCCGGCTCGCTCGTACAGGCGCTGCCGGTTCGGGCCGCCTTCACCCAGCTCCAGACCGAGGCCGTGGCCAACTCCGTCCAGGCCGAGCGCATCGACACGGCGGCGGACCGGGCGGTCGCGCTCTCCGCCGCCTACGGGGCCGGCGACCCCTGGCCAGCGGAGGTCCGCAACCTGCTGGCGTACGTGCTGATCGCGCGGGGGCGCTGGGCCGAGGCGCTGGAGCAGTTCCGGCTGATCGGCCCGTATGCCACGTCGTTCCCCTGGTCGCGGCTGACGGACGATCCGCTGGGGAGCTTCCTCGAGACCCGCGATGGCGTGCGCATCGAGGTCGCCTCCACGATGCCGCTGCGGCAGCCGTCCGCGCAGCGGTTCCGTCCGATCCGCAGACAGCCAGGACGGAGCCCGTCCGGTGGCCATTACGCTTGACCGCTGTGACCACCGCTCGCCTGCCCCTCTTCCCGCTCAACGCCGTGCTCTTCCCGGGCCTCGTGCTGCCGTTGAACGTCTTCGAGGAGCGCTACCGCGCCATGATGCGCGAGTTGCTGAAGACCGATGAATCCGAGCCCCGCAGGTTCGCCGTGGTCGCCATCCGCGACGGCCGCGAGGTGGCGCCGAGCGCGCCGGGGATGCCGGACCAGACCTCGCTGCCCGAGAAGGGGCCGGCCGCGGGCTTCGGCTCCGACCCGATCAACGCCTTCCACGCGGTGGGCTGCATCGCGGACGCCGCGACGATCCGGGAGCGCCCGGACGGCGGCTTCGAGGTGCTGGCCACGGGCACGACCCGGATCAGGCTGCTGTCCGTCGACACCGACGGGCCGTTTCTGACCGCCGAGGTGGAGGAGCTCCCCGAGGAGACGGGAGACGGGGCGGGCGCCCTCGCCGAGGGGGTGCTGCGGGCCTTCCGCACGTACCAGAAGCGGCTGGCGGGCGCACGGGAGCGCTCGCTGTCCTCGGCGGCTGACCTGCCGGACGAGCCGTCGGTGGTGTCGTATCTGGTGGCCGCTGCCACCATGCTGGACACCCCGTCGAAGCAGCGCCTGCTGCAGGCCCCGGACACGGCGACCCGGCTGCGCGAGGAGCTTGAGCTGCTGCGCTACGAGACCGCGGTGATCCGGCATCTTCCCTCGGTACCGGCGACCGAGCTGACGCGCGTGCCGACCTGCCCCAACTGACGCCCGCAAAGCCCGCAAAGGACGAGACCCTTGGCCAAGAAGCCGAAGAAGCAGCAGGGCGGCACCCCTGCGACGGTCGCCCTGACGGCCGCTGGTACGGCTTTCACCGTGCACGCGTACGAGCACGACCCGGCGTCGCCGTCGTACGGGGACGAGGCGGCCCAGGCACTGGGGGTCTCCCCCGAACGGGTCTTCAAGACCCTCGTCGCCGATGTCGACGGCGAACTGACGGTCGCGGTGGTCCCGGTCGCGGGCCAGCTCGACCTGAAGGCCCTCGCCACGGCCGTCGGAGGTAAGCGCGCCACGATGGCCGACCCCGCGGCGGCGGAGCGCACCACGGGCTATGTCAGGGGCGGCATCTCCCCGCTCGGCCAGCGCAGGCGGCTGCGTACCGTCCTCGACGCCTCGGCCTCCGGCCACCCCACCATCTGTATCTCGGCCGGCCGCCGCGGCCTGGAGGTCGAGCTCGCCCCCTCCGACCTCGCGACCCTGACGGACGCGGTGCTCGCCCCCATCGGACGGATGGTGTAAGGCCCCGCGGTTCGGTGGCGTGACACGGCTCCGGAGCCGCACTCCGTGACGCAGGCGTCAGCCCTGGCTGCCGTCCTGCGTCAGCGGGGGCCACTGCGGCTCCGGTTCCGGGTCACGGGGGCCCAAGAGGGCTGTCAGACCGAGGTGGACCAGCATGGCCGCGAAGGGCCAGGCCAGCAGGGCCGCGGGGGATTGCAGCTCCAGGGGGGCGTCGAAGGTGATGCCCTCGCCGACCGCGCGGGCGTGGGCGACCACATCGTGCTCCGGGCCGAGCCAGTAGCCGGTGAACCAGGCGAGGCCGGAGGCGAGCAGCCCGCCCAGGGCGAGTGACAGCACGATCGCGACACCGCCGCGGCGGTGGAACCAGACGACCAGTGCCGCGCTGAGCGCTCCGAAGCCGAGGGCCAGCAGGGCGAAGACGGCGTCGGCGCCCGCTGCCTGCTCACCTTCCGTGTCGACGACGAAGACCGCCTTGTCCGTGGCCACCAGGCCGACGTGGGGTGCCAGCCAGAGCCACAGCAGGCCGAGCCCGATCCCGGACAGCACCACGGCCGGCAGGATGATCAAGGCGGCTCGCAGCTCGCTCCACATGGCCTTTCCCTCCCCGTACCCGTGCGAGACGGGCTGGGCGTGCCAGGTCGTGTCCTGCGGCGGTGGCTGATGCGGCGGAGTCAGAGGTGCGGTCACCAGGACATGGTGCCAAACGTCCCCGCGCCTCGCCTCACCGGCCGCCGGTCCGTCAGCGGACGGCTGCCTTTCGGTACGCCCATGTCGCGACGCCCAGGGACACCACGCCGACCCCGGCGCAGACGGCGAGGTCCAGAACCACCGTCGGCCAGTGCGGATGCGTCTCGAAGGTGCGTGCCAGGGCCTCGACCCCGTAGGTCGAGGGCAGCAGATCCCGTGCGTACGCGATGGGCCCCGGCAGCCGTCCGGGCGGGAGCACTCCGAGCAGCAGGGCCGCGGACATGCCGAGCTGGCCCAGCAGGGTGGCGAGCTCCTGGCGGGGGGCGAGCAGTCCGAGGGCCGCGCCGAGACCGGCGAGAGCGGCGCCCGCGAGGGGGATCACCGCGGCCAGCACCCACAGATGGGTGAGCGGCAGCCCGAACAGCACCGAGCCGATGACCGCCGTCACGATCGTGCCCGGCACAGTGAACGAGGCGTACGCCCCGGCCGCGCCCAGCACCACCGCGGCGGGGGGCACGGGCAGTGTGGCGTAGTGGTCGAGGCCCCCGCCCGCCCTGAGCTGACCGAAGTACTGGGCGAGCAGGTTGAGCGCGACGAAGGCGACGACCAGGACGGAGGACCCGGCGACCACGGCCCGTGCCTCGTCACCGCCGTCCACGACGCCCCGCATCAGCACCATGATCCCCACGGACTGGAAGGTGGCCACGAACAGCAGCGGGATCCGCGCGACGCGGGCGCGGGAGAGCTGGGCCCGGTACACGGCGGCCAGCGCGGGCAGCAGCCGGGCGCGCGGCGCGAGTGGTGCGGCGGCGGGGACGGTGTGGGTCGCGGTCTGCGCGCCGCCCCGCACGTTCGCGGACACGGCCTCCGCGGGCACGATGCTCACCTGGCGCTGCTCCTGTTCGGTTCGTGCGGGGCTGGACCAGGGCCTACTGTGCCATGCGCAGGGCCGTGCGCCTGGTTCATGCCTTCACCAGGCCCTTCGTCGTATGACCGCCGAGCGCCAGATACACGTCCTCAAGGCTCGGCGTGGCCAGGGTGAAGTCGTCCAGGGCCGCGAACGCCTCACCGCCGGTCACCGCGGCCACGGCCGCTCTCGCCTCTTCCGGGGCGAGGCGCAGCACCCAGCGGCGGCCCGACTCCTGGGCGGACGCGCGCAGTGCGGCGACTTCCGGCACCCCCAGGGGCGGCTGCTCGCGCCACACCAGATCCAGCCGTACCTCTCCGGCCACGCGCTCCTTGAGCCCGGCCGGGGTGTCGCAGGCGATGACCTTGCCGCGGTCGAGCACGGCGACGCGGTCGAGCACGGTCTCGGCCTCGATGACGTTGTGGGTGACCAGGAGCACCGTCGTACCGTGCTCGGCCCGGCGCCGGTCGACCGCGGCCCAGACCGCGCGCCTCGCGACGGGGTCCATTCCGGTGGTGGGCTCGTCCAGGACGAGCACGGGCCGCTCCCCCACGAGCGCCGCCGCGAAGCAGGCCAGCCGCCGCTGTCCGCCGGACAGCTTCTTCAGGGGGCGTCCTGCGAGCGCGGTCAGGCCGAGTTCACCGAGTACGGCGTCGCGCTCGGCCCTCGCCTGGCGCACGCCGAGTCCCCTCAGCCGTCCGGTGGTCTCCGCGGCCAGCGCCACCGTCAGCTCGTCCAGCGCCGTGGACTCCTGGCCGAGATAGCCCATGAGCCGGGAGGCCCGCTCGGGATGGCGCACCAGATCGTGGCCCAGTACGTCGACCGTGCCGGAGTCCGGGCGCATCAGACCGGTGAGCTGACGTACCAGGGTCGACTTGCCCGCGCCGTTGGGTCCGAGCAGCCCGAAGATCTCCCCGGCCCGCGCGGCCAGCGACACTCCGTCGTTGGCGCGCACTTCGGGGGTGGCGGAGGTCCCGCGCCGGGCGCGGGCGGCCGGGTACGTCTTCACCAGGTCCCGCACCACACACACCGTACTCACGAAGAACGAGCCTAAGGGGTCGCCGGGGCTATTCCCGCGCCGGGGCGCCTTCGGCCGCGGCCCGTACGTCGATCTCGCGCCAGAATCCCGCCCGGATCGCGTAGCGGTCGTGCTCGTCGATCTGGTCGTCCTTGTGGGCGAGCAGCCCGAAACGGGCCGCGTAGCGCAGCAGTTCGCCGTCGATGCGGTGCGGGATCCGGGGGTACATGCTGGACAGCTTCTGCACATGGGCCGGATCGGGGAGCCGCTCCATCCAGCGACGCGCGAACACCTGCCCCACCTCGTAGGGGTCGCCGCCGACCGTGGTGATGTCCTCCTCGCGGTCCGCCCAGCGCTGCTCGGCGCTGGTGAGCTGGGCGAGGGTGGGCAGCGAGGCGCTCTCCGGGGGCTCACCGAGCGTGCCTCCGCCCGGTCGTTCGATCCAGCCCTTGTCGGAGGACCAGCGCAGGGTGGCACCGGCCTGAGCGGTCCTGTCCCCGGGCGGTACGACTCCGGGCGCCCCGGGGCCCCGCATGCCCGCGAGGTCCTTGGGGGTGGGGACGCCCTTGACCCCGGTGCCGGCAGCCCCGGCCGGGGCTGCGGCGTCCGCCGCGCGGGCGGACGTGCCGTTCCGTACGACGTCCGCGACCCGTGCGCGGGCGTCGTCCACCGCCCCGCCCGCCGCGGCCAGCGCGGCCTCCGGCAGCGGGGCGGAGAGGATCGCGGCGATCTCGGGTCGCGGGGCGGGCGGTGGGGCGCAGACCCCGCCGAGGTCCTTGGCCCTGACGGCCTGGGTGATCCAGGTCCGGTCGAGTACACGGCGCTCGTCGGCCTCGGCGACCAGGTCCTCCGACTGGTTGTAGTCGCCGTCGGCGGCCTGTACGGCCCAGAGGTGGACGGCGACTCCGTGCTCCTTCGCGGACATCAGCCCGGGCAGCAGATCGCCGTCCCCGGTGACCAGCACGATGTCGGAGCAGGCGCGGTTCCTGGCCAGCTCGGTGAGCTCGGCGTGCATGGCGGCGTCCACGCCCTTCTGGGCCCAGCGACCGTCGCTCCGGGTCAGTGCGCCCAGCCGGACGGTGACCCGGGGCATGACCCGCAGCCGCCTGTGCTCCGGTTGGGGGACACGGTCGGGTGCGCCGTCGAACCAGTAGATCCGCAGTAGCGGACGCTCGGTGTCGGCCTCGGCGCGCTCACGCAGACCGTGGATGAGGGCTGCGTGGTCGACAGTGATGCGTGATCGGGCCGGTTCTCCGGCGAGGAGGCTCGCGGCGGCGCCCAGCAGGTAACCGGCGTCCACAAGGACGACGCAGCGGTCCACGTGTTCCACCCTCTTTCGGGAACCTCGGGATCGGAAGGTGCTCGGGTGTGCTTCGAGTCTGCCCCAACGCCGGAGGGTTGACGTCCGGAACTGGATCATCGGCGTGGCGAATTGGTGAAGCCGCACCGTAACAGCGGCCGATCACTCAGGGCAATGATCCGAAATGCGGCGTCTGAACCGGTGTGTGAGGCTGAGGGCGGCCCAGCTTCTGGATCCCCTTATTGGAGGCACACCATGGCCAAGAACAAGAACCGAGAACGCAAGCAGCAGTCCGCCTCGTCCGCCGAGCGGGGCTCACAGCAGGCCCGCTCCTCGTCGATGGAGGCACAGGCCGAGCACCGGGCGGCACAGGTCACTCCCACGGACGTGGCACACAAGGGCCGCCAGAAGCGCTTCGGCCACAACTGACGCCCTCGGGCGCACTGACGCCTGAGAGACGCGTGGACGTCCGAGGGGCGCACCCGATGAGAACGGGTGCGCCCCTGAACGGTTTCCGGGCCGTCAGCCCGCCAGACAGGACGGGCCCAGCAGCACCTTCAGATCGCCGAAGAGCGCGGGGTCCGGCTGCACCCGGTGCCGGTCGAGCCGGAGCACCGTGGTCTTACGGGCGCCAAGGAGCTTGATCCGCACCTCGGTGTTGCCCTTGTGGTGGCCGAGGATCTCCCCGAGCCGGCTGATCATGGGTGGGGTGACCTTGACCGTGGGGATGGTGATCACCACAGGTGCGTTGGTACCAGCGGACGAGAGGTCGGGGACCATCAGTTCCATCGCGACCAGCCGGGGCACGTCCTCGCGCTTGTCGAGCCGCCCCTTCACGAAGACGACCGTGTCCTCGACCAACTGGGTGGACACCAGCTGGTAGGTGGCGGGGAAGAACATGCACTCGATGGATCCGGCGAGGTCCTCCACGGTGGCGATCGCCCAGGCGTTGCCCTGCTTGGTCATCTTGCGCTGGAGGCCCGAGATGATGCCGCCGATGGTGACGACCGCGCCGTCCGCGTGCTCACCACCGGTGAGCTGGGAGATGCCGGCGTCGGTCTTGTCGGACAGCACGTGCTCGAGGCCGAAGAGGGGATGGTCGGAGACATAGAGGCCGAGCATCTCGCGCTCCTGCGCGAGCAGATAGGACTTCTCCCACTCGACGTCGGAGAACTCGACGTCCAGACCGAAGCCCGGCTCGGTGCTGTCCGCTTCGCCCATGCCGCCGAAGAGGTCGAACTGTCCCTCGGCCTCCTTGCGCTTGACCGCCACCACGTTGTCGATCATGGGTTCGTGCTGGGCGACCAGGCCCTTGCGGGTGTGGCCCATCTCGTCGAAGGCACCGGCCTTGATCAGCGACTCGATGGTCCGCTTGTTGCAGACGACCGCCTCGACCTTGTCCAGGAAGTCCGGGAAGGAGGAGTACTTCCCCTTGGACTTGCGGCACCGGATGATCGACTCGACCACGTTCTGCCCGACGTTGCGCACGGCGGTCAGGCCGAAGAGGATCACGTCGTCGCCCTGGGCCGCGAAGTTCGACAGCGACTCGTTCACATTGGGCGGGAGGACCTTGATGCCCATGCGGCGGCACTCGTTCAGATAGACGGCGGACTTGTCCTTGTCGTCCTTGACCGAGGTGAGCAGCGCAGCCATGTACTCGGCGGGGTGGTTGGCCTTGAGGTACGCCGTCCAGTACGAGACGAGGCCGTACGCGGCGGAGTGGGCCTTGTTGAAGGCGTATCCGGCGAACGGGACGAGCACGTCCCACAGGGCCTGGATGGCCTGGTCGCTGAATTCCTTCTTCCGCGCGCCCTCCTGGAAGAGGACGAAGTTCTTCGCCAGCTCCTCGGGCTTCTTCTTGCCCATGACGCGGCGGAGGATGTCGGCCTCGCCGAGCGAGTACCCCGCGATGATCTGGGCGGCCTTCTGCACCTGCTCCTGGTAGACGATCAGGCCGTAGGTGACATCCAGGACCTCCTTGAGCGGCTCCTCCAGCTCGGGGTGGATCGGGGTGATCTCCTGCTGGCCGTTCTTGCGCAGCGCGTAGTTCGTGTGCGAGTTCATGCCCATCGGGCCCGGCCGGTACAGGGCGGACACGGCGGAGATGTCTTCGAAGTTGTCGGGCTTCATCAGCCGCAGCAGCGAGCGCATCGGCCCGCCGTCGAACTGGAAGACGCCGAGGGTGTCGCCGCGCTGGAGCAGCTCGAAGGTCGTGGGGTCGTCGAGTGGCAGGCTCAGCAGATCGATGTCGATCCCCTTGTTGGCCTTCACCATCTTGACGGCGTCGTCCATGATCGTGAGGTTGCGCAGGCCCAGGAAGTCCATCTTCAGCAGGCCGAGCGACTCGCAGCTCGGGTAGTCCCACTGGGTGATGGTGACGCCGTCCGTGTGCCTCACCCAGACGGGGACGTGGTCGGTGATCGTCTCGCTGGACATGATCACGCCGGCGGCGTGCACACCCATCTGCCGGACCAGTCCCTCGACGCCCCGGGCGGTGTCGATGACCTTCTTCACGTCCGGCTCGTTCTCGTACATCCCCCGGATCTCGCCGGCCTCGCTGTAGCGCGGGTGCGAGGGGTCGAGGATGCCGGAGAGCGGGATGCCCTTGCCGAGGACGTCGGCGGGCATGGCCTTGGTGAGGCGGTCGCCCATCGCGTACGGATAGCCGAGGACGCGCGCGGAGTCCTTGATCGCGTTCTTGGCCTTGATGGTGCCGTAGGTGCCGATCATGGCGACCTTGTCGGCGCCGTACTTCTCGGTCACGTACCTGATCACCTCGACGCGCCTGCGCTCGTCGAAGTCGATGTCGACATCGGGCATCGAGATGCGCTCGGGGTTGAGGAACCGCTCGAAGATCAGGCCGTGCGGGATCGGGTCGAGGTCGGTGATGCCCAGCGCGTACGCCACGATCGAGCCCGCCGCGGAGCCACGGCCGGGGCCGACCGCGATGCCCTGGTTCTTGGCCCACATGATGAAGTCCGCGACGACGAGGAAGTATCCCGGGAAGCCCATCGAGATGATGGTGTCCATCTCGTACTCGACCTGCTTGATGCGGTCCTCGGGGATACCGCCGGGGAAGCGGCGCTCCATGCCGCGCAGGGTCTCCTCACGGAACCAGGAGACCTCTGTGTAGCCCTCGGGGATGTCGAACTTCGGCATCAGGTCGCGCTTCTCGAACATCCCGGAGGTGTCGATCTGCTCGGCGACCAGCAGGGTGTTCCGGCAGCCCTCCTGCCAGGCGTCGGACGAGTCGATCGCGTACATCTCGTCGGTCGACTTCAGGTAGTAGCCGGTGCCGTCGAACCGGAACCGGTCGGGGTCCGAGAGGTTCTTGCCGGTCTGGATGCAGAGCAGGGCGTCGTGCGCGCCGGCCTCGTGCGCGTAGGTGTAGTGCGAGTCGTTGGTGACGAGCGGCGGGATGCCGAGCTTCCTGCCGATCTCCAGCAGCCCGTCTCGGACCCGGCGCTCGATCTCGATGCCGTGGTCCATGAGTTCCAGGAAGTACCGGTCCTTGCCGAAGATGTCCTGGTACTCGGAGGCCGCCTTCAGGGCCTCGTCGAACTGGCCGAGGCGCAGCCGGGTCTGGAGCTCGCCCGAGGGACAGCCGGTGGAGGCGATCAGACCCTCGGACCACTGGGCGATGGTCTCCTTGTCCATCCGCGGCCACTTCTGCAGCCAGCCCTCCGCGTACGCGTCCGAGGACAGCCGGAAGAGGTTGTGCAGACCGGTCGCGTCGGCCGCCCAGATGGTCTTGTGGGTGTAACCGCCCGAACCGGAGACGTCGTCCCGCTTCTGGTGCGGCTGGCCCCACTGGATCTTGCGCTTGTTGCGCCGGGACTCCGGGGCGACGTAGGCCTCGATGCCGATGATCGGGGTGATTCCGGCCTTCTGGGCGGAGTGGAAGAAGTCGTACGCGCCGTGGAGATTGCCGTGATCGCTCATGGCGATATGCGTCATGCCCATCTCATTGCAGGCATTGAACATGTCCTTGAGCCGCGCCGCGCCGTCCAGCAGGGAGTACTGGGTGTGGACGTGTAGGTGCGTGAAGGGCGGCTTGGTCACGGCGGAAGGCCTCCGGTGAGAGGTAGGAGACGGGCGGCGGGCGGTCTGTGTCTGCCTGCCGTCTGTCTGAAGCTGTCTGAGCGGACAGCGAGGAAGTCTACGGCTCCGCACTGACAATCGCGGGGCACTCAGGACTACCGTCGTGCGTTGAGCGGGACGGAACCCCTGTCCCTTTCGTTCGGGTTTCCCATCCGCTCTTCGTTCTGTTTCTCATGCACCAGGAGGCACCCAGCGATGTCGGTCCACCAGTCCATGGCCGGCGAGCGCGGCGAGGAGATCCTCGCCGTCTTCGGCACCGCCTTCGGCGAGCTTCTGGCCGCCGACCCGGCCGCGTTCCGGGTGAAGTTCCGCAAGATGGCCGGCTCGGCCTTCGCCTTCTACCGGGGCACGGCGTGCCTCTTCTACGCCGACCTGGAGCGGGAGCAGAACAGCGGCCCCTACCTGGACGAGCGCACCAGCCGCGTGTGGATCCACGGCGACCTCCACGCCGAGAACTTCGGCACGTACATGGACGCGAACGGCCGGCTGATCTTCAACGTCAACGACTTCGACGAAGCCTATGTCGGCCCCTTCACCTGGGACGTCAAGCGGCTCTCCGCCTCGCTGGCGCTGATCGGCTACACCAAGGCCCTCAGTGACGGGCAGATCTCCGACCTGGTGCGGACCTACGCGGCGGCCTACCGCGAGCGCATCCACGCGCTCGCCTCCGGCGCCAAGAACGACGAGGTGCCTCCGTTCACCCTGGACACCGCCGAGGGCCCGCTGCTCGACGCGCTGCGCAGCGCCCGTGCGCTGACCCGTTTCGGGCTGCTGGACTCGGTGACCGAGATCCGGGAGTACGAGCGGCGCTTCACCGAGGGCGGCGGGGCGATCGAGCTGGACGCGGCGACTCGCTACAAGGTGCTGGCGGCTTTCGACGGCTATCTGGAGACCCTGCCCGAGGAGAGCCTGGCGCGCCCCGACTCGTACCGGGTGAAGGACGTCGTGGGGCGGCGCGGCATCGGCATCGGGTCGGCCGGGCTGCCGTCGTACAACATCCTGCTGGAGGGCAACAGCGACGCCCTCGAGAACGATGTCGTGATCTATATGAAGCAGGCGCAGATCCCTGCGGTGTCCCGGCACATCACCGACGAGCGGGTGCGCGGCTACTTCCAGCACGAGGGGCACCGCACGGTGATCTCCCAGCGGGCGCTCCAGGACCACGCGGACCCGTGGCTGGGCTGGACGGAGCTCGACGGTGCCGGGCAGCTGGTCGCGGAGGTCTCCCCCTACGCGGTGGACCTCGACTGGTCGGACATCGACGATCCGGCGGAGATCTCGGCGACCGTCGCGGACCTCGGCCGTGCCACGGCCACGATGCACGCGGCGGCGGACGACGAGAGCGGCCACTCGCTGGTGCCGTTCTCCACGGAGCGCGCCATCGACGCGGCGATCGCGGCGGACGAGGACGGCTTCGGGGAGCTGCTGGTGGACTTCGCGCACAGTTACGGCGCGCAGGCCAGGGCCGACCACCAGATCTTCGTGGACCTCTTCCGCAACGGCAGGATTCCCGGGCTTCGGTAACGGCCCCGCCCTTGCCGCAGCACAGGCCGCAAACCTCCTGAACTGCGCTTAAGGGCTGCTTACAGCGGCCCATGGCACACTCACTGGTCGATGGACGTTTCAGGGACCCGGCTCAGAGGGCTGCGGGCAGCGATCTTCACGGCGGTGGTCGTGACGCTGTCCGCGGCCTCCCATGTGCTGCTCTCCCGCGCTCCGCTCCCCCTGGTCACGGTGGGCGCGGTCGCCGCGGGGGTGTTCCTGCTCGCCTACGCGCTGGCGGGACGTGAGCGTGCCTACGGCCCGATCGCGGCCGTGCTCGTCCCCCTGGAGCTGGCCGCCGACACCGTCTTCACCGCGGGTCAGCATGTCTGCTACGGCGCCGCGGGCGGCCCGGTCGCCGGCTCCCTCCGCGCGGTCGGGGTCGATGTGCTCTGCGGCGGCGGGGTCGGCGCCCCGCTGCCGGGGGTGGCCTCGCCCCAGGGGCACATGGCCACGCTGGTCGACTCACCCGACCCTGCCGTGCCGTGGCTTCTGCTCGCCGCGCACATGGCCGTGGGGCTGGCCGCCGCCGCCTGGCTGCGGCACGGCGAGAAGGCCCTCGCGGCCCTGCTGCGGGCGGTCGCGGCCTACGCCTTCCGGCCGCTGCTGATCGCGGCAGCCCCCAGGATCACTCCCGCGACCCGCCGTCCGGGTCGTCCCGTACAGACCTTCCGGCGCCGGCGCTCCGGAAAGCCCCTGCTGCTCGTTCACTCCGTGGGACGGAGGGGACCGCCGCTCCAGGCTCTCGCCCTCGCCTGAACCGGTATCCCCGGAACACTCCCCCGCCCAAGATCATACGAACACGGAGAAACCACACATGAGTGCACGTAACAGCCAGGCCAACAAGGCGGCCGCCCGTGAGCGCCTGCGCGCGGAGCGCGAGCGCCAGGCCAAGAAGGACAAGGTCAGGCGTCAGCTGATCGTCGCCGCCTCGGTCGTCGGCGTACTGGCCGCGGCGGGCGGTGTCGGTGCCTTCATCATGCACCTCAACAAGCCCACCGCCTGGGAGGCGGCCAAGAGCGCGAAGGTCGTGCAGCCGAAGAACACCGAGGGCGAGAACGGCACGAACGTGGTGATCGGCAAGCCGACCGCCAAGAAGACCCTGGAGCTGTACGAGGACTCGCGCTGCCCGATCTGCGCCACCTTCGAGCAGGCGGTCGGTTCGAACGTCAAGAAGGACGTGGACGCCGGCAAGTACAAGATCAAGTACATCGGCGCCACCTTCATCGACAACGCCGACAACGGCGAGGGCTCCAAGAACGCCCTTTCCGCGCTGGGCGCGGCGCTCAATGTGAGCCCCGAGGCCTTCCTGGAGTACAAGGCCGCCCTGTACTCGGCGAAGTACCACCCCGAGGAGCGCGACGACAAGTTCGCCAAGGACGACTACCTCATCGAGGTGGCGGACACCGTGACCGCGCTGAAGGGCAACACCGAGTTCCAGAGTGCCGTCAAGGACGGCACCTATGACGCGTGGGCGCTGAAGATGTCCGCGACGTTCGACTCCAGCGGCGTCCAGGGCACCCCGACCCTGAAGATGGACGGCAAGAAGATCACCGCCGAGGGTGCCGAGAACGCGCCCATGACGGCGGCGCAGTACGACGCCGCGGTCGCCAAGGCCCTCAAGGGGTAACGGCAGACCATATTTTCCGAACGGGCAGGCGAAATTTCGGCGTTCGCCTGCCCGTTTGCCTTACTGGTCAGTAGTCTGATCGGCCGTGACCAGACTCCTCCCCACAACTCCAAGCCGCCGCGCGGTCGTCAAGGCCGCCGCCGCTACCGCTGTCACCACCGCCGCCGTCGCCGCGCCCGCGCTCGCGGCGGCTTCCGCCGCCCACGCCGACGACGCACTGGGCACCGCGTTCCTCCATGGTGTCGCCTCGGGCGATCCCCTCTCCGACGGTGTGCTGCTGTGGACCCGGGTCACACCGTCCCCGGACGCCGTGCCCGGGTCCGGCAAAGGCCCCGCCACGGAGGTGAACTGGGAGGTCGCCGAGGACAAGGGCTTCGCCCGGATCGTGGCCGGCGGCCGTACCACCGCCACCGCCACGAGCGACCACACCGTCAAGGTCGATGTGCGCGGTCTGCGTGCCTCCACCGTCTACTACTTCCGCTTCAGCTCCGGCCCCGCGGTCTCCCCCGTGGGCCGTACCCGTACCGCCCCCGCCGTGGACGCGAGCACGTCCGGGGTGCGCTTCGGTGTGGTGTCCTGCGCCAACTGGGAGGCGGGCTACTTCTCCGCGTACCGCCACCTGGCCGCCCGTGCCGACCTGGACGCGGTCCTCCATCTCGGTGACTACATCTACGAGTACGGCACCGGCGGCTACCCGGAGGAGAAGTACGTCGTACGGCAGCACGAGCCCAGGCACGAGATCCTCAGCCTGGCCGACTACCGCACACGGCACGGCAAGTACAAGACCGACGCCGACCTCCAGACGATGCACGCGGCTCACCCGATCATCGCGATCTGGGACGACCACGAGATAGCCAACGACGCCTGGTCCGGTGGCGCCGAGAACCACACCCCGGGCACCGAGGGCGACTACGCCGCTCGTGCAGCGGCGGCCAAGCAGGCGTACTTCGAGTGGATGCCGGTGCGCACCGCCACCGAGGGCACCGTCTACCGCAGGCTGCGCTTCGGCAAGCTGGCCGAGCTCCATCTGCTGGACCTGCGCTCCTTCCGCTCCCAGCAGGCGTCGGTGGGCAGCGGCAAGGTCGACGACCCTGAGCGCACCATCACCGGCCGCGCCCAGCTCGACTGGCTCAAGTCGGGCCTGGCGGCTTCCGACGCGACCTGGAAGCTGGTCGGCACCTCGGTGATGATCTCGCCGGTCGCCTTCGGCTCCCTTCCGGCGCATCTGCTCGAACCGATCGCCAAGCTGCTGGGCCTGCCCACAGAGGGCATCGCCATCAACGTCGACCAGTGGGACGGCTACACGGACGACCGCAAGGAGCTGCTGAAGCACCTGACGGACCGCGGCATCACGAACACCGTGTTCCTCACCGGTGACATCCACATGGCCTGGGCCAACGACGTTCCGGTGAAGGCCGCGACCTATCCGGTGTCGCAGTCGGCCGCCACCGAGTTCGTGGTGACCTCGGTGACCTCGGACAACTTGGACGACCTGCTGCATGTCCTGCCGGGCACGGTCTCCCTTGTCGCACAGGCCGCGATCAAGGCTGCCAACCGCCATGTGAAGTGGGTCGACATGGACCACCACGGCTACGGCGTGCTGGATGTGACCGCCGAGCGCTCCCAGATGGACTACTACACGCTGTCCGACCGGACGAAGCAGGACGCCACGGCGTCCTGGACCCGCTCGTACCGGACCCTGAACGGGACCCAGAAAGTGGAGAAGGTGAACCAGCCCGTGCGGTGAACGGGGCGGTTCCGGTTCCTCTAACCTGGCGCCATGAACGCGCCGGGGGATGTGATCGACGCGCGGTTCGAGCTGATCGAGCCGCTCGGCAGCGGAGGAATGGGCACGGTGTGGCGGGCTCGCGACACCGTGCTCCACCGCGAAGTGGCCCTGAAAGCGGTCCGATCCGATGCGGGGGCGTCCGCGGCCGTGCGGGAGCGTGTACTGCGCGAGGCCCGCGCTCTCGCACGGATCAGTCACCCACATGTGGTGACTATCCACCACATCGTTGACGCGGATCCCCATCCGTGGATCGTGATGGAGCTGGTGCCCGGCGACTCGCTGCAACAGCGGCTCAGCCAGGGGCCGATGGCTCCGGACGAGGCTGCCCGCATCGGCCGCCAGGTGCTCTCCGGGCTGAGCGCCGCGCATGCGGCGGGCATCCAGCACCGGGACGTCAAACCCGCCAATGTGCTGCTGCGCAACGGTGTTTCAGCGGGACCCGGCGCAGAGAGCCCGCCTGTCGCCGTGCTCACCGACTTCGGCATCGCGGCACTGGAGGGCACGACCTCGCTGACCATGACGGGTGAGCTGGTCGGCTCGCCCGAGTACATCGCCCCGGAACGGATCCGCGGCCATGACCGGGACAATCCGGCGTCTGATCTCTGGTCGCTGGGGCTGGTGCTGTACGTGTGCGCGGAAGGCGTCAGTCCGCTGCGCCGGGACTCCACCCTGGCCACCCTGGCGGCGGTGCTCGACGATCCCGTACCGCCCCCGGCCCGCTCCGGGCCGCTCGCACCGGTGCTGGAGGCCCTGCTGGTACGGGATCCGGCGGCCCGGCCCGTTGCCGGAGAGCTGGACGCGATGCTGGCCCGGGTGGAGGCCGGCGGGACACCGGACTGGTCCCGGCCGACGGTGACCGGACTGGTGCCGCCGGTGCCGGGGGCCGCACGCACGGCGCCTCCCACGCCCCCCACACCGCCCGTACCCACTCAACTGGACAGCCCGCGGCCCACGGTCCCCGAAGACCCTCACCCCACGGTCCCGTCCGGGAAACGGCAACGGGAGGGCGAGCGGGAGCGCCGCCGTATGCCCGTGGCGATCGCCGCGATCGCGGTGGCCGTCGCGGTCACCGCCGCCACCGCGCTCGCCCTGACCCTGCGCGAACAAGGGCAGGGCGCCACCAAGGAGGACGCCAGAGGTCCGGCCGCGGTCACTCCGGCCGGTACGGCTTCGGCTACCCCCGCGCCCTCGTCACCGGCTCCCCTGTCCTCGGGACCCGCCCCGCCCAGCGCGCCGGTGGCGACGCCCACACCCAGCCCGTCCGCCGCCCCGCCGGACGAGGCGCTCACGCCGTCCGGCCGCTGGATCGCGCAGTTGTTCTCGGAGCCCGTCAGCTCGGGTACGACGGCCCGCGATCAGCGTCTCGCCGCCGTACGCACCACCGTGCCGGAGGCCGATGTGCTGCGCAGCGACGACTACGCCTCGCTGCGCCCCGGGTACTGGGTGGTCTACGCGCCCGGCCCGTTCACCAGCGGCGCGTCCGCGCTGGTGTTCTGTGCCGAACGCGGAAGGACCACGGCGAACGCCTGTATCGGCCGCTATCTCAGCACGCGTGCGGACGACTACGGGTTCCAGTGCAGACCTCCGGCCGACAACCCCACGGGCCAGTGCTACCGGCTCTCCTCCTGACGGTGGCGGGGGTTGTCTCCTCAGCCTTCCGCGAGCGAGTCGAGGAAGGCGAGCGACACCCGCCAGGTCTGCCCGGCGGCTTCCTCGTCGAAGTCCGGCAGGTCGGGGTCGGTGTACAGATGCCCCGCACCCGGGTAGCGGTGCACCTCCACGTCGGCCCCCGCCCTGCCCATCTGGAGATACCAGGCCGTCAGCCAGTCATGGGGCTCGAACGGATCGGGGTCGGCCACGTGCAGTTGGACGGGCAGTTCATCAACTCGGGCATCTTTAGCGATATCGGATGTTCCGTGCAAAAGGAGCAGACCGCGCGCCTTCTCGTCGCCGAGCGCGAGATTCTGCGCCACGGCGGCGCCGAACGAGAAGCCCGCGTAGACCAGTCCGCGCTCGGAGTGGGGCGCGGCGGCCAGGACCGCCCGCTTGAGAAGTTCGTCCATGCCGACCTCGTCGCGGAACTCCATGGCCCCCTCGACGGAGTCGAACGTACGGCCGCCGAACAGGTCGGGCGTCCACACCTGGTGCCCGGCGGCACGCAGTCGCTCGGCAGCCGCGTGCACCGCCGGGCGCAGACCGTACACAGAATGGAAAAGCATGATGTCCATGCGGTCAGGTTACGTTCGAGGTTATGGAGAACGTGCTGCGCCCGATGATCGTCCTGGTCGGCTCGGTGGGACTGACCCTGCTGCTGGTATGGCTTGCGGACCTGCTGCTGCGCCGAACCGACGCCCGCCACACCGAGACCCCCCTGTGGGGCCTGCTGCGCCGCTGCCGCGCGCCACTGCAGGTGGTGCTGCTCACCGCGCTGCTGAGGGGCACCTACGGCGAGACGCACATCCCGGCTGTGGAGCGGAACGAGGGGCTGATCGGCCATGTACTGACCCTGGTGCTGATCGCGGCCTCGGCCTGGCTCGTGATGCGGATAGCCGCCGCCGTGGTCGAGTCCTCGTACTCGCGGTACGCGGCCACCACCCGGGATCCGGCCCGGGTGCGCCGGGTGCGCACCCAGGTGGCTCTCGTCCAGCGGATCGTCACCGCCATCGTCTGTGTGGTCGCCGCCGCTTCGATGCTGCTGACCTTCCCGGGGATGGACAAACTGGGCGCCTCGCTGCTCGCCTCGGCGGGTGTACTCGGCATCGTCGCCGGCGTGGCCGCGCAGTCCACCCTCGGCAATCTCTTCGCCGGCTTCCAAATCGCCTTCGGTGACATGGTGCGGATCGGGGACACCGTCGTGGTGGACGGCGAGTGGGGCACCGTGGAGGAGGTCACCCTCACCTTCCTCGCCGTACGCACCTGGGACGAGCGACGGATCACCATGCCGGTCTCGTACTTCACCAGCAAGCCGTTCGAGAACTGGTCACGCGGTGGTGCGCAGATGACCGGCACTGTCCTGCTGCACCTCGACCACTCGGCGCCGGTGGCCGCGATGCGCGAGAAGCTCCAGGAGATCCTCCACGAGTGCAAGGCCTGGGACGGCCGCGACTGGTCGCTTGCGGTCACGGACACCACGCCGAACTCGATGGTGGTACGAGCGATGGTCACCGCCAAGGACGCCGACGACCTCTGGACGGTTCGCTGCGCGGTGCGCGAGCAGCTGATCTCCTGGCTGTGCGAGCACCACGCCCACGCACTGCCCCGCATCACGACGGCGATGGCGGTGGAGGCTCCGGGAGCCTACGCGGAGGAGGGTGCGTCCCGGCGAACCGGACGGGACTGACCACACACCGAGGCGACAGCAGGGCAATTCCTGCCCGATTCCGGGCAGGAATATGGAAGTTCCGCGACTCTCGCCCTAGGGTGATCGTTCATGATCGCTCTGCCCACCGGCGTCGAGGCCGTGGTCTTCGACTGCGACGGCATGCTCGTCGACACCGAATCCTGCTGGACCGTCGCGGAGACGGCCGTCTTCGCCGCACACGGCCATGCCTTCGGCCCCGAGCAGAAGGCCCTGGTCATCGGCCGCACCCTGGAGGACGCGGGCGAGACCATGGCCCGGTACCTCGGCCGCCCGGGCGCCGGCGCCGAACTCGCCGCCGAACTCCTCGGGAGAGTACGCAAGGAACTGTCCGAGGGCGCTCCTGCCCTCCCCGGGGCAGCAGAGCTGGTGCGCGCCTGCCGGGCGGCCGTCCCCGTCGCCGTCGCCAGCAACAGCCCGAGGGAACTACTGGACGCGGCACTGGGGTCGGCCGGTCTCGCCGAGTACTTCACCCACTCGTTCGCCGCCGACGAGGTGAGTTCCCCCAAGCCCGCGCCAGACCTCTACCTCACGGCATGCGAGACACTCGGTGCGGCCCCGGAACACACCGTCGCCTTCGAGGACTCGGCCACGGGTATCGCCTCGGCGCGTGCCGCGGGGCTCTACGTGGCGGTCGTACCGTCCCTCCCGGGGGTCGAGCTCGACCACGACTGGCTGGCCGGCAGCCTGGCCGACCCCGATGTGCGGGACTGGGCCAGGGAGTTGCGGCGCGGCGCCGCTTGATGCCACTGACCGCCGCATACAGGCGCAGGCGTTGGCCCGGGTCAGCGCAGACTGCGCACATCGAGATGGCGCAGCACACGGTCCACCACCTCGGGATCGGTACCCGGCTCACTACGGGCCGCCAGCACCTCGTGGCGCGCCGCTGACAGCATCTCCCGGGTGATACGGGACACGGTGCGCAGCCGGCGGTCGCGCTTGGCGTACCAGTCGCGGCGTTCCTCGTCCACGATGTCCGGGCTGATCCGGGTACCGACGTCGTACGCCGCCCGCTGCAGCCGCTCGGCGATGTCCTCGGGCAGGTCCTCGACCTCCTCGATCTCCTTCAACCGGTGCTTGGCCGCCCGTGCCGCCCTGCGCGCGAGGTCTCTTTCCAGGGCCCGCTCGGCATCCGTGTCGGCCCGCACGCCGAGGCGTTTCACCAGCCACGGCAGGCTGAGGCCCTGCACGATGAGGGTGGTCATGATCACCGCGAACGCGATGAAGATGATCTCGTCGCGGTACGGGAACGGCTCACCGGCATCGGTCCGCAGGGGGATCGCGAGGGCCAGTGCCACCGACGCCACGCCCCGCATCCCGGACCACCACATGACGACGGTCTCGCGCCAGCCGACCGGGATCTCCTCGTCGTAGTCGCGGATGCGGTGGAGCCGCTTGGCGAGCGCGGTGGCGGGCAGCAGATACAGCAGCCGTACGCCGACGACGACCGCGACCACCGCAGCGGCCCAGCCGGCCAGCGTGGCCATCCCGGCCTCGTGCCCGGCGGCCGCCGCCCCGATGACCTGGTGGAGTTCCAGCCCGATCACGCCGAAGGCGAGGCCGGTCACCAGGGTGTCCACGATCTGCCAGAACGTGTCTCCGGCGAGGCGTCCCAACACGTCGTCCGCGTCGACGGCGTTCTCGGCGAGATAGAGCGCGGTGACGAGGACGGCGAGCACACCGGACCCGAGGAGCTCCTCGGCCAGCGCGTAGCTCACGAACGGCACCAGCAGGGTGAGCCCGATCTGGAGGGTGGCATCGCCCAGCAGCCCCATCAGCCGGTTCGACAGCCAGCCCAGCGCGAGTCCGACCGCGACCGCCACCACGGCGGAGAGCACCAGCTCCCCGGCCGCCTGGGGCCAGGAGAAGCTGCCGCTGACGGCGGCGGCGATCGCCACGTGGTAGAGCACGATCGCGGTGACGTCATTGAAGAGCCCCTCGCCCTCCAGGATCGACACCAGCCGCCGCGGCAGCCCGAGCGAGCCCGCGACGGCGGTCGCGGCGATCGGGTCGGGCGGCGCGACCAGCGCACCGAGCGCGACGGCGGCGGCCAACGGCAGGCCGGGTACGACGGCCTGGGCCACGGCCGCGACCGCCGCCGTGGTGACGAACACCAGGGCGACGGCGAGCAGCAGGATGGGCCGGATGTTGGCGGTGAACTGACGCCAGGACGTGCGCTGGACCGCGGCGTACAGCAGCGGCGGGAGCAGCAGAGGCAGGATGTACTCGGGCGGCAGGGCGATGTTCGGGACGAACGGCAGCAGCGCGAGCACCACACCGATGAGCGTCATCAGCACGGGCGCGGGCAGCCCCAGCCGCGCCCCCAGCGGCACGGTGACCACGGCCCCCAGCAACAGCGTGAACAGCAAGGCCAATTGGTCCACGGGCGGACCTCCCGGGGGCGGTACGTCGACGGTCGGCCCGGTAAGCCTCCCATGCGATCACCACGAATCAGAGCAGGGGGCCGCGGCACCCCCCGCTCAAGCGCAACCCGCTCAGGCGCTCTCCGCGGCGATCCGGTCCAGCGCCGTCTGGAGGTCGTCGGGGTACGTGCTGCTGAACTCGACCCACTGCCCGTCGGACGGGTGCTCGAAGCCGAGCCGCACCGCGTGCAGCCACTGCCGGGTCAGACCGAGCCGTCGTGCCATCGTCGGGTCGGCACCGTAGGTGAGGTCGCCCACACAGGGGTGCCGGTGCGCCGACATGTGCACCCGGATCTGGTGCGTACGGCCCGTCTCCAGCTTGATGTCGAGCAACGAGGCGGCCCTGAAGGCCTCCATCAGGTCGTAGTGCGTGACGGAAGGCTTGCCGTCCGCGGTCACGGCCCACTTGTAGTCATGCTGCGGGTGGCGCCCGATCGGCGCGTCGATGGTGCCGCTCAGCGGGTCGGGGTGGCCCTGCACCAGGGCGTGGTAGCGCTTGTCGACCGTGCGGTCGCGGAACTGCTGCTTCAGCAGCGTGTACGCGCGCTCCGACTTGGCGACCACCATCAGGCCCGAGGTGCCGACGTCCAGCCGGTGCACGATGCCCTGGCGTTCCGCCGCGCCCGATGTGGAGATCCGGTAGCCGGCGGCGGCGAGCCCGCCGATCACGGTCGTCCCGGTCCAGCCGGGGCTCGGATGCGCGGCCACTCCGACCGGCTTGACGATCACGACGATGTCGTCGTCGTCGTGGACGATCTCCATGCCCTCGACCGGCTCCGCGACGATCTGCACCGGGGCGGGCGCCTGCGGCATCTCGACCTCGAGCCACGCGCCCCCGCTGACCCGCTCGGACTTGCCCACCGTGATCCCGTCGACCAGCACCTTCCCGGCGGCCGCGAGCTCGGCGGCCTTGGTGCGGGAGAACCCGAACATACGGGAGATGGCGGCGTCGACGCGCTCGCCTTCAAGGCCGTCGGGAACGGGCAGGGTGCGGGTTTCGGGAAGCGTACTCACCCGTCGAGTATGCCTTGTCCTCCCGTGTGACCGGTCCGCCGGTCAGCTCAGTCCTTGTGCACTGTCCCGTCGGGGTCCAGTCCCCGGAAGGAAAGGATCACGATGAGGAAGCCACCGCAGACGATCGCCGAGTCCGCGAGATTGAACACGGCGAAGTGCGCGGGCGCGATGAAGTCGACGACGGCGCCCTGGAGGAGGCCGGGCGCCCGGAAGATCCGGTCGGTGAGATTGCCCAGCGCGCCGCCGAGCAGCAGTCCGAGCGCGATGGCCCAGGGCAGGCTGTAGAGCTTGCGCGCAAGCCGTGCGATCACCACGACCACGATGGCAGCGATGATCGTGAAGATGATCGTGAAGGCGCCACCGAAGCCGAAGGCCGCACCGGGGTTGCGCACCGCCGTGAATTGCAGCAGATCGCCGATGACCGGGATCGGCGGCTGGTGCTCCAGCTTCGCCACCACGAGCAGCTTGCTGCCGAGGTCGATCAGGTATGCCACGATCGCCACGGCGAACAGCGCGACGACGCGGCGCCTGCCCCGGGAACGCTCCCCGGCACGTTCGTCCGAGGAGCGCTCATCGGGACCTGCCTCGGCAGCCGCGGCCGCAGCCGCGTCGTCGGCCTCGTCGTTGTTGTCCGGCGTACCGATGACGCGCTCCGCCTCTGCCACGTGAGTCCCTCGACCTGGGTACCTGAGTGGTACCTGACTGGTCACGAGGGTACGGCACACCTCCGTGAAACGGCCTGTGAAAGGGGCCGCTCAGCCCCGGCGCTCCTGCTTCTGCTTGTCCTCCACGCACAGGGTCGCCCTCGGGAAGGCCTGCATCCTCGCCTTGCCGATGGGCTTCCCGCAGATCTCGCAGAGGCCGTACGTGCCAGTGTCGAGGCGGTGCAGGGCGCGCTCTGACTGCTCCACCATGTCGCGGGCGTTGTTGGCCAGGGCGATCTCGTGCTCGCGTGTGATGTTCTTGGTGCCGGTGTCGGCCTGGTCGTCGCCCGCGCCGTCACCGGAGTCCCGCATCAGACCGGTCAGCGCCTCCTCTGAGTGGCTGATCTCTGCCCGCAGCCTGGCCAGCTCGTCCTCGAGCTCGGCGCGCGCCTCGGCGACCTCTTCGGGCGCCCACGGGTCCTCGCCCGGACGCACCGCCAGCTCTCCGGGCACCGCAGCGGCACGCTCGGTCGCCAGTGCCGTGGCCGTGCTGTCCCCGCCGGCTGTGGCTCCGGCCACGATCTTCTTCGCTCCCACGGTCCTGGCTCCCGTCTGCTTGGCGGCCTTCGCCGCCTCCTTGGCCGTTCTGGTGGCCTTTCCGGCACCGGCGCCCGCCGTCTTGCCGACGGCCGCCGTCTTCTTGCGCTTCGCCGGCGCCCTGGGGGCCGCCGCCGGGGTGGACGCCTCGGGGCGTCCCGCCGCCTCCTTGTGGGCGGGGGGCTTCTTCTCCGCGGTCTTCGTACCCGCCGCGCGCTTCGCGGGCCTGGCGGGCCCGGCTGCGGTCTTGGCGGTCTTGGCGGTGGCCTTGGTCGCGGTCTTCTTCGCGCCCTCCGGCTTCGCCGCGCCGGTGCCCGCCCTGGTGGCCTTCTTCGCCGGTGCCACGGCCCTCACCTCCGTCGCCTCATGCGCGTACGCACCGGCTTCGCCGGTCTTCGGCGTCCGGCCACCAGCCGGACGCCTCGTCGCGACGGTGCTCTTCTTGTTGCCGTCCATTCCCTCGGCCGCCGCCCTTGCGGCGGCGGTGGAGCTCATGGACGCCGTCTTCTTCACGGCGGTCTTCTTCTCCACCATGGCCGCGGCCCCTTCACATATTGTGATCTTGCGCGCGAATCGGTGCTGGGACGATAAATCGGCCCCAGCGCCGCGGCAACGTGGCACGCCGCCCGCAGGGCCCGTCCCGCGCCTGCTCGGACGCGAGCCTGCATCCGTTGTGCCCAGCTCCCCGCCTGGTAATCCGCCTGATGACCGGTACGCGGAGCCGGCGCGTGAACGTATGGCCATTCGGGTCACAGCGGAAATCCGGTCGGCCCCGCCAGGGCAGGGCCCGTACACTGGGCGGAGCGAAAGGCATGGATGGGGACCAGTAGCGTCGTACGCAGCCATGAGCGACCCGGGGACGGTGCGAGCCCGGGGGCGAGCGCGAAGCGAAACATCACCCCGGAGCCGCCGGAAGAAAGCCCGGTCACCGCATGGTGCACCGGCGAGTAGAACCGGCTTCGCGACCCCAATGAGGGGGCCCGGGACGAGTTCGTCCGGGGCCAAGGAGGGTGGTACCGCGGGAGCAGCTCATCGGGCTCTCGTCCCTCCGACGGAACAGGCACAGTCCGTTGGAGGAGCCCGTAAATGACGCCGCCGCCTCAGTACCGCCCGGTACCCGCCCAGGTCGACCTGCCCGCTCTCGAGCACGCCGTGCTCGACTTCTGGCAGGACAACAAGATCTTCGCGAAGAGCCTCGAGCAGTCCGAGGGCCGCCCCGAATGGGTGTTCTACGAGGGCCCGCCCACCGCCAACGGCATGCCCGGCGCCCACCACATCGAGGCCCGTGTCTTCAAGGACGTCTTCCCGCGATTCCGCACCATGCGGGGCTACCACGTGGCCCGCAAGGCGGGCTGGGACTGCCACGGCCTGCCCGTCGAGCTCGCCGTCGAGAAGGAGCTCGGCTTCAGCGGCAAGCAGGACATCGAGGACTACGGCATCGCCGAGTTCAACGCCAAGTGCCGTGAGTCGGTGACCCGCCACACCGACGCGTTCGCCGAGCTCACGACCCGTATGGGGTACTGGGCCGACCTCGACGGCGCGTACCGGACGATGGACCCGGCCTACATCGAGTCCGTCTGGTGGTCGCTGAAGGAGATCTTCAAGAAGGGCCTGCTGGTCCAGGACCACCGCGTCGCCCCCTGGTGCCCCCGCTGCGGCACCGGTCTGTCCGACCACGAGCTGGCGCAGGGCTACGAGACGGTCGTCGACCCGTCCGTCTTCGTCCGCTTCCCGCTGACCTCCGGGCCGCTCGCCGGCGAGGCGTCGCTCCTGGTGTGGACGACGACCCCCTGGACGCTGGTGTCGAACACCGCGGTGGCCGCGCACCCCGAGGTCACGTACGTGGTGGCGACCAACGGCCAGGAGAAGCTCGTGGTCGCCCAACCGCTGCTGGAGAAGGCGCTCGGTGAGGGCTGGGAGGCCATCGGCCGGTCCTTCACGGGCGCCGAGATGGAGCGCTGGACGTATGAGCGCCCCTTCGGTCTCGTGGAGTTCCCCGAGCCCGCACACTTCGTGGTCAACGCCGAGTACGTCACCACCGAGGACGGTACGGGTCTGGTCCACCAGTCCCCCGCCTTCGGTGACGACGACCTCAAGGTCTGCCGCGCCTACGGCCTGCCGGTCGTCAACCCGGTGCGCCCCGACGGCACCTTCGAGGAGGATGTGCCGCTGGTCGGCGGGGTCTTCTTCAAGAAGGCCGACGAGGCGCTGACCAGGGACCTGGACGAGCGCGGTCTGCTGTTCCGGCACGTCCCGTACGAGCACAGCTACCCGCACTGCTGGCGCTGCCACACGGCACTGCTCTACTACGCGCAGCCGTCCTGGTACATCCGCACCACCGCGGTCAAGGACCGCCTGCTCGAGGAGAACGAGAACACCAACTGGTTCCCCGAGTCGGTCAAGCACGGCCGCTTCGGCGACTGGCTCAACAACAACATCGACTGGGCGCTGTCCCGCAACCGCTACTGGGGCACCCCGCTGCCCATCTGGCGCTGCGAGGAGGGCCACCTCACCTGCGTCGGCTCGCGCGCCGAGCTGACCGGGCTGACGGGCGCCGACCAGACCGCTCTCGACCCGCACCGGCCGTTCATCGACGGGATCACCTTCCCGTGCCCTGAGTGCTCCGGGCGGGCCACACGGGTCCCCGAGGTCATCGACGCCTGGTACGACTCGGGCTCGATGCCGTTCGCGCAGTGGGGCTACCCGTACCAGAACAAGGAGATCTTCGAGAAGCGCTACCCGGCGCAGTTCATCTCGGAGGCGATCGACCAGACCCGCGGCTGGTTCTACACGCTGATGGCGGTCGGCACGCTGGTCTTCGACAAGTCCTCGTACGAGAACGTCGTCTGCCTCGGCCACATCCTCGCCGAGGACGGCCGCAAGATGTCCAAGCATCTGGGCAACATCCTCCAGCCGATCCCCCTCATGGACCAGCACGGCGCGGACGCGGTGCGCTGGTTCATGGCTGCCGGCGGATCGCCCTGGGCGGCGCGGCGAGTGGGCCACGGCACCATCCAGGAGGTGGTCCGCAAGACCCTCCTCACGTACTGGAACACGGTCGCCTTCCAGGCTCTGTACGCCCGCACGTCCGGCTGGGCCCCTTCGCCGGCCGATCCGGCGCCGGCCGAGCGCACGGTGCTGGACCGCTGGCTGCTGTCCGAACTGCACGCGCTGGTGGACCAGGTCACCCTGGCTCTGGAGGCATACGACACCCAGCGCGCCGGCAAACTGATCTCCGCCTTCGTGGACGACCTGTCGAACTGGTATGTCCGCCGTTCGCGGCGCCGCTTCTGGCAGGGTGACGCGGCGGCACTGCGCACGCTCCATGACGTGGTCGAGACCGTGACCCGGTTGATGGCCCCGCTCACCCCCTTCATCACGGAGCGGGTGTGGCAGGACCTGGTGGTCCCGGTGACTCCGGAGGCCCCGGAGTCGGTGCACCTGGCGAGCTGGCCCGAAGCGGACCTGTCCGCGATCGACCCGACGCTGTCCCAGCAGATGGTGCTGGTCCGCAGGCTGGTGGAGCTGGGCCGTGCGACCCGTGCGGAATCCGGGGTCAAGACCCGCCAGCCGCTGTCGCGGGCCCTTGTCGCGGCGGCGGGCTTCGAGTCGCTGTCGCCGGAGCTGCACGCGCAGATCACCGAGGAGCTGAACGTCTCCTCGCTGGCGTCCCTGTCGGAGGTCGGCGGTTCGCTGGTGGACACCACGGCCAAGGCGAACTTCCGGGCGCTGGGCAAGCGGTTCGGCAAGGGCGTCCAGGACGTGGCGAAGGCCGTCGCCGCGGCCGACGCCGCGGCGCTGTCCCTCGCGCTCCGCGGTGGCACGGCGACGCTGGAGGTGGGCGGTGAGACCATCACCCTCTCCCCGGAGGAGGTCATCATCACCGAGACCCCCCGGGAGGGCTGGTCGGTGGCCTCCGAGCAGGGCGCGACGGTCGCACTCGACCTGGAGATCACCCCTGAGCTGCGGCTCGCGGGGCTGGCGCGCGACGCGATCCGCCTGATCCAGGAGGCCCGCAAGAACAGCGGCCTGGACGTGGCGGACCGGATCGCCCTCCGGTGGACCTCCGAGGACGCGGAGGTCACCAAGGCCCTCACCGACCATGCGTCCCTGATCGCGGAGGAGGTCCTCGCGACGGACTTCGCCTCCGGCGAGGCGGAATCCTCGTACGGCTCCCCCTTCACGGACGCGGGCCTGTCCCTGGCCTTCCGGCTCCGCAAGGCGTAGGCCGTGTCATAGAACCGCCTGGCTCGCGACTCCCCCGCACCGGACGCCGTGAGCCCCGCCCTCCGGGCGGACAGCGCCAGTTCTCCAACACGGCCCAAGCGTCCACCCTGAGGCCCGGTCGGCTTCCGCCGGCCGGGCCTCTTTGCTCGCGCGGGAGTTGTCGGTGTATCCCACCGCGGTGTATCCCACCTCAGTCGCGGTGGGGCGGTGTGCGGGCGGTACCGCGGAACCCGGGCCCACCACCGCGCGGCGTCCGCACACCGTGACGCCACACAACAGGGCCGGGCCCGGGACTTTCGTCCCGGGCCCGGCCCTGAATGCCTGCCGACGGCTACGCGCGCTTCGCGCGGCAGCCCGTCAGTTGTCGTCCTCGTCGATGAGGAAGCCCCGCATCGGCGACGGCGCCTGCTGCATCGGCTGCGGGCCCTGGGGCCGCACCGGTGCCATCGGCTGGGTCATCGCCGGGGACATCTGCTGCTGGCCGCCGTAGGACGGGCCCGCAGGCGAGGGGCCGTGGCCGCCCATGGTCTGGTTGCCGCCGTAGGACGGGGCACCTGCTCCGGCCGGAGCCATGGAGGGCGCCGGGGACGGGGGCAGCGAAGCCGTCGCGGGGGTCCTCGGCGGGGCCAGGGAGTCGTCAGCCTGGGTCTCCAGCTGACGGAGCTGGCTCTCCAGGTAGGACTTCAGCCGCGTGCGGTACTCGCGCTCGAAGCCACGCAGGTCCTCGACCTTGCGCTCCAGCGTGGCGCGGGCCGACTCCAGCGAGCCCATGGCGACGCGGTGCTTCTCCTGTGCGTCCCGCTCCAGCGCGTCCGCCTTGGCGCGGGCGTCCCGCTCCAGGCCCTCGGCGCGCGAACGCGCCTCACCGACGATCTTGTTGGCCTCGGAGCGGGCCTCGGCGATGGCCTGGTCGGCCGTCTGCTGGGCCAGCGAGAGCACACGCGCGGCGCTGTCGCCGCCCGGGCCCTGACCGGGGCCGCCCATCGGACCGCCCATGGGGCCGCCCATCGGGCCACCCATCGGACCGCCCTGCATCGGACCGGGGCCCATGGGGCCCTGCGGACCGCCCTGCATCTGACCGCCCTGCATCGGGCCGCCCTGCATCGGACCGCCCTGCATCGGACCGCCCTGCATCGGACCGGCCGGCAGCTGAGGGGCACCACCGGGCAGCTGGGGGGGACCCATCTGCGGGGGCTGCTGCTGGACCGGGGGTCCGGATATGGCAGCGGGCACAGGAGCGCCAGGACCTCGGCCGTCCTGCGGCTCCGGAGGTTTACGCATGCCCTGCTGCTGGTTCTGCGCCGCCGCACGGGTCGCTGCCGCGAGCTTGGCGCGCAGGTCCTCGTTCTCGCGGAGCAGACGGGTCAGCTCGGCTTCGACCTCGTCGAGAAAGGCATCGACCTCGTCCTCGTCATAGCCTTCTCGGAGGCGGACGGTCGTGAACTGCTTGTTCCGCACGTCCTCGGGGGTCAGCGGCATCTCTTCTTCACCTCTACGTAGTCGTCGGCAGTCGGCAAGACCGTATCGCTCACATCCCGCTCCCCACCCCGCGGACGATGGAGAGCAAGATATAGACGATGATCATCAGAACGAAGAAGGACAGGTCGAGTGCCACGCCCCCGAGACGCAACGGCGGAATGAACCGCCGCAGAAGCTTGAGCGGTGGATCGGTGACAGTGTAAGTGGCCTCAAGGACGACCACCATCGCCTTCCCGGGTTGCCACGAGCGGGCGAACTGGAAGACGTAGTCCATGACCAGCCGGAAGAAGAGCACGACGAGGAAGCACACCAGCGCGATGTAGACAACCTGCACTGCGACGCCCATTACCGCGCGTACCTCTCCCCTGGCTCTCGTGTCCGGCCTCGCGGCCGGGTCGTTCGTTCCCGGTGTTCAGCTCTGATTGAAGAACCCGCCCTCTGCGATGCGGGCCTTGTCCTCCGCCGTGACATCGACGTTAGCAGGCGACAGCAGGAACACCTTCTGCGTCACTCGCTCAATGCTGCCATGGAGACCGAAGACGAGTCCCGCGGCAAAGTCGACAAGTCGCTTTGCGTCGGTGTCGTCCATCTCTGTGAGGTTCATGATCACGGGGGTGCCCTCGCGGAAGTGTTCCCCGATGGTACGGGCCTCGTTGTAGGTCCGGGGGTGCAGCGTCGTGATGCGGTAGGGCTCCCGCTCGGACACAACCTTGGGCATGATCACCGGGGCGTTCTTCTCCAGATTCGGACGTTCAGGTGTGATGGATGCCACGGGGGCGATTCGCGCCGGACGTCCTGATTCCGCGGGCGGCGGCGCGGAATGGGCTACCGGTTCACGAGGGGCGGGCGGCTGCACGGCGCGCACCGGCTCCTCCCGTTCCACCTGGTGCGGGGGCTGGTGCCGGCGCCGATCCCGCTCGGGCTCCGGGTCCATCTCGGGTTCGAAGTCGTCGTCGGGGTCGAATCCCCGGCCGTCGTACCCATCGTCCTCCACGAGGCCGAGGTAGACCGCCATCTTGCGCATCGCGCCGGCCATTCTCTGAGTCCTCCGCTCTGTGGTGGATCGGCTTCGTTCGGCTACGTCACCAAGTGCCCGCGATCCACTCGGCCTGTCCGCTATTCGACGGAAATGACCATATTTTCTACTGTGGTCCGACTTGCATCGCGACGTTACCCGAGCCGAGGTCGGACTCCGAGTACCGCCGTACCGACGCGCACATGTGTCGCTCCGGCCGCCACCGCGTCCTCGAGGTCCGCACTCATCCCCGCTGACACCATGTTCGCAGCAGGATGGGTCGCGCGCACGCCCGATGAGAATTCCATCAGCCGCTCGAAGGCGGCCTGTTGACGCCCGGCGTAGGGACCTTCCAGCGGCGCGACGGTCATCAGTCCGTCGAGCCTGAGACCGGGCGACTCGTCGACCGCAGCCGCCAACTCCGCGATCCCGTCGGGCGAGACGCCGCCACGGCCGCCCGAGCCCGACTCCACGTCGAGGGCGACCTGGATCAGGCAGCCCAGCTCACGCCCCTCGCGCACCGCCGCGGCGGACAGTGCCCGAACGAGCTTCAACCGGTCGACCGACTGCACGATATCGGCATAACTCGCCACCGATCGGACCTTGTTGGTCTGGAGCTGACCCACGAAGTGCCAGGTGAGATCGAGATCGGAACACGCGGCGGCCTTCGGTGCCGCGTCCTGGTCCTTGTTCTCTGCGACGTGCCGCACCCCGAGCTCATGCAGCAGCCGCACGTCGCTCGCGGGGTACGTCTTGGTGACCACGATGAGGGTCACTTCTTCACGCTTGCGCCCGGCCGCGGTACAGGCGGAAGCGATACGTTCCTCCACCCGCGCAAGGTTCTCGGCGAGTTCGGTCCTGCGGTCGGTCATCGCTCTTCTCTTCCACTGCCTTCGGCTTCCAGCCAGACATAGCCGGCCAGACGCCCCGTGGTGCGGTCGCGGCGATACGAGTAGTGGTCGCCCGATTCCCGTGTGCAGACCGGCGATACCTGGCGGTCCCGTACACCGAGCGCCGCGAGCTGGGCATGGACCCCGGCCGTGACATCGACGGCGGGAGTGCCCCAGCTGGTCTCCGACCATGCCTCGGGCACCGCTGCCGCGACCTCGGCGCGCATGGCCTCCGGCACCTCGTAGCACCGTCCGCAGACGGCGGGTCCGGTGCGGGCGACGATCCGTCCCGGATCGGCCCCGAGCGCGATCATGGCCTCCACGGCGGCCGGTACGACCCCCGCGACCATTCCGGGGCGCCCCGCGTGCGCCGCGCCCGCGACCCCGGCGACCGGATCGGCGAGGAGGACCGGGGTGCAGTCGGCGGTGAGTACCGCGAGGGCGAGACCGCGCCGGGCGGTCACCACCGCGTCCACCGCGGGTACATCCGCGGCGGTCGCCCAGGGGCCGTCGGCCAGGGCGACATCACGTCCGTGCACCTGGTTCATCCAAATCACGAGTCCCGGTTCGAGCCCGAGTGCCTTGGCGGCCAGCTCACGGTTCGTGCGAACGGCGGCGGGGTCGTCGCCGACCGCGCCGCCGAGGTTGAGCTCCGCGTACGGAGCGGCGCTCACCCCGCCCCACCTGTCGGTGAAGGCGAAGTGGGCGCCGCTCACGCTGTCCTGCCCCCGTATCACCGCGATGTCACTTCAGGAAGTCCGGGACATCCAGCTCTTCGGCCTGGCTGTCGTACGGGCGGGCCGTGGGGACCTGCGGGGTGGAGCCGCCGTGCAGCGAGCTGTCGCCCGCCACCGGAACCGGTTCGGCCGGGGCCGCGGACTCCTCGCGCGGGGGCACCGAGCCGAGGCCGCCGATGGAGCGGGGCTCCGGGCGGGCCGCGGGCGCGGGC
This sequence comes from Streptomyces sp. NPDC019396, assembly GCF_040632375.1. Classification (NCBI taxonomy): domain Bacteria; kingdom Bacillati; phylum Actinomycetota; class Actinomycetes; order Kitasatosporales; family Streptomycetaceae; genus Streptomyces; species Streptomyces sp. NPDC019396. The sequence goes on from NZ_JBEYBS010000001.1 coordinate 304,339, forward strand.
TCCTCGCGCTTGGCCGCGGTGGAGCCGATCACATTGTCGCGGCGAGCCGGGGGCTGGCCCCCGTCGAAGCCGGCCGCGATGACCGTGACCCGCACCTCGTCCCCGAGCGCGTCGTCGATGACGGCGCCGAAGATGATGTTGGCCTCGGGGTGGGCCGCCTCGCTGACCAGCTGGGCCGCCTCGTTGATCTCGAACAGACCGAGGTCCGAGCCGCCGGAGATGGAGAGCAGCACACCACGGGCGCCGTCGATGGACGCCTCGAGCAGCGGCGAGGAGATCGCCATCTCGGCCGCGGCCACCGCCCGGTCGTCGCCACGGGCGGAACCGATGCCCATGAGGGCGGATCCGGCCTCGGACATGACCGACTTGACGTCGGCGAAGTCGAGGTTGATCAGACCCGGTGTGGTGATCAGATCGGTGATGCCCTGGACACCGGAGAGTAGGACCTGGTCGGCCGACTTGAACGCGTCGAGCACGCTGACCTGGCGGTCCGAGATGGACAGCAGCCGGTCGTTCGGGATCACGATGAGGGTGTCGACCTCTTCGCGGAGCTCGGCGATGCCGTCCTCGGCCTGGTTGGCGCGGCGGCGGCCTTCGAAGGTGAAGGGCCGGGTGACGACACCGATGGTCAGTGCGCCCAGCGAGCGCGCGATGTTGGCCACGACGGGTGCGCCGCCGGTGCCGGTGCCGCCGCCTTCGCCCGCGGTGACGAAGACCATGTCGGCCCCCTTGAGGACCTCCTCGATCTCCTCGCGGTGATCCTCTGCCGCCTTGCGGCCGACGGCCGGGTTGGCCCCGGCGCCGAGGCCGCGGGTGAGCTCGCGGCCGACATCGAGCTTGACGTCGGCGTCGCTCATCAGCAGCGCCTGTGCGTCGGTGTTGATCGCGATGAACTCGACGCCCTTGAGGCCGACCTCGATCATCCGGTTGATGGCATTCACACCACCGCCGCCGACACCGATGACCTTGATGACTGCGAGGTAGTTCTGCGGTGCTGCCACGTCGAAGGCCTCTCGCCTCGAGATACGTGTCGTCCTTCGCGGGGGATCCCGCGCCGTGACGACGGATGCCGATGGGACGGTCCGAAATGCCGACCCAAACCCTAACGTTGAAGTTTAGGGTTACCAGTGTCTCTTGTTCAGGACTCTCTCGAACGAGACACTAAGTCGATAAGTGGCGCGCGTTCAACGAACACGCCGAACCTCCCGTTTTTCTTTTCACCCTATGTGATCAGCCGTTGCGCTGACCAACCAGGGTGCTGGCCTGCACATATGCGCGTCAACTTCCGGACGCCGCAGGGGCGGTCGGGGCACTGACATCGAAGTGCCGGGCATCGGGCTGTGCTTTCAGCAGCGCCGCCAGCGCCCGGGCCTTGGCCTCGCCGTCGTCGCCACTGCCCCACATCACTGTTCTGCCACGCGTCAGCTTCATGGTGATGAAGTCATACGAACGGATTTCGACGGACCGAAGCGCCTGGGCGACACCCCGCGGAAGCCCGGAGGTGACACGGACCGCCTCCCGCACCAGCCGCTGCTCGCCGAAACGGCGCAGGCTCGAAGGCTGGAGGGCGGTCACCTCCAGCAGAGGCAGCCCCTCGGGGGGCGTGTTCACGGTCGCGAACCGCACCCCCTCCGCATCCAACTCGACGAACTTCCCGGCCTCTTCCACGAGGAGGACCGGCTTTCGCTCCACCACCGTCAACTCGACCCCGCGCGGCCAGGAACGGACGGCCTCGACCGAGTCGATCCGGGGCAGCTTCTGACGCAACCGCGCCTCGATCCCGTCCAGATCAACCGAAACGAGTGGTGATCCGACCGGGACCGCCGCCGCCCGTTCCACCTCGCGAGGGGTGAGCACGGTCGTACCGGCGACGCGGACTTCTGCGATGCGCAGCCAGGAAGAGCCGTACAGCAGCCAGATCCCGGCACCGGAGAGCACGACGAGTGCCGAGACGGCCAGCAGCATCCGGAGGCGGAACGCCCGGGACGGGCTGTGGCCGGGGGCTCCCCCGCTCCGGCCCGACTGCCCGGAACCGGCGGAGCCGGAGCCGGGGCGACTGGGCTTACCGGGTTTCCCGGATCCGCTGGACCCACTCGACGGGCGCCGGCCGTTCGGCTTGCGTGCGCCGCGATCGGCGGTCGTCGGTCCGGCCATCTCCGCGCCCTGCCCTTCGTCGTGCTGCCCTCGTGCTGCCCGGCCGGCACCTATCGGCGCGCCCTGGCGGCAATCGCCTCGTAGACCATTCCGACAAGCAGATCGTCTGCATCCCGGCGCCCGAACTCGGCGGCGGCGCGGGACATCTCGTACAGCCGGTGCGGATCGGCGAGCACCGGGAGCACGTTCCCCTGGACCCACTGGGGGCTCAGCTCGGCGTCGTCGACCAGCAGTCCGCCACCGGCCTTCACCACCGGCTGGGCGTTGAGCCGCTGTTCGCCGTTGCCGATCGGCAGCGGGACGTACGCGGCAGGCAGCCCGACGGCGGACAGCTCGGCGACGGTCATGGCGCCCGCGCGGCACAGCATCATGTCGGCTGCCGCATACGCGAGATCCATTCGGTCCAGATACGGTACCGGGATGTAGGGCGGCATTCCGGGCATGTTGTCGACGCGCGGCAGCTCGTTCTTGGGGCCGACCGCGTGCAGGATCTGGATCCCGGAGCGCTGGAGCAGCGGGGCGATCTGCTGGGTCACCTCGTTGAGCCGGCGGGCTCCCTGGGAGCCACCGGAGACCAGCAGGGTGGGCAGGTTGGGGTCGAGCCCGAAGGCGGCGCGGGCCTCGGGGCGCACCCGGGCCCGGTCCAGGGTCGCGATCGCCCGGCGCAGCGGGATGCCGATGTAGCGGGAGTCGCGCAGCTTGCTGTCCGGGGTGGAGACCGCGACGGCGGCGGCGTAGCGGGAGCCGATCTTGTTGGCCAGGCCCGGGCGGGCATTGGCCTCGTGGACCACGATCGGCACACCGAGCCGCTTGGCGGCGAGATAGCCGGGCAGCGCGACATAGCCGCCGAAGCCGACGACGCAGTCGGCCTTCGTGCGCTCCAGGATCTGCTCCGCCGCCTTGATGGTGCCGCGCAGCCGCCCGGGAACCGTGATCAGTTCGGGAGTCGGCTTGCGCGGCAGCGGCACGGCGGGGATCAGGGCCAGCTCATAGCCCCGCTCGGGAACAAGCCTGGTCTCCAGGCCCCGCTCCGTGCCGAGTGCTGTGATGCCCACGGCCGGATCCTGCCTGCGCAGGGCGTCCGCGAGGGCGAGCGCGGGCTCGATGTGGCCGGCGGTCCCCCCGCCGGCGAGTACGACATGCACCGAAATTCACCGCTCTCCGGACGGACGCTTCGTCATGCGCCGTCTCATCGTCTTCCATCTCACCCCGGTCCCGCGTGCGGCCAGGGCCGCCTTCGCCGCGGGATCCTCACGCGCGAACGCGATCAGCAGCCCCACGGCGAACATGGTCGGCAGCAAGGCGGAGCCTCCGTAGGAGAACAGCGGGAGGGGGACTCCGGCGATCGGCAGCAGCCCGAGCACCGCACCGATGTTGATCACGGCTTGCGCCGTGATCCAGGTGGTCACGCCTCCCGCGGCGTACCTCACGAAGGGGTCCTCCGTGCGTCCGGCCACGCGGATACCCGCATAGCCTAGAGCCGCGAAGAGAGTGAGCACCGACAGCGTCCCCGCCAGCCCCAGTTCCTCCCCGGTGATGGCGAAGATGAAGTCGGTGTGCGCTTCGGGTAGTTGGCCCCATTTTTCCACACTCGCACCGATGCCGGAACCGAACCATCCGCCGGACGCGAGCGCGTAGATCCCGTGCACGGCCTGCCAGCAGATGTCCCCCGGCCCCGGGTCGGTGGCGCCCACACACTGGAACCTGCCCATCCGGTTGGGGCTGGTCTTGATCAGTACGGCACCGATGACCACGGCGACGGCGAGTACTCCGGTGAACAGCCTGGTGGGGGCTCCGGCCAGCCAGAGCAGCCCGAAGAGGATCGCGGCCAGGATGATCGAGGTGCCCATGTCCCCGCCGAGCATGATCAGCCCGAGCAGGAGGAAGGCGACCGGCACCAGCGGAACGAGCAGGTGCTTCCACTGGGTGAGCAGCCGTTTGTCCTGCTTGCGGGCGAGCAGGTCGGCGCCCCAGAGGATCAGGGCGAGCTTGCCGAACTCACTGGGCTGGAGCTGGAAGGGACCGCCGAGGTAGATCCAGTTCTGGTTGCCGTTGACGGAATGCCCTATCCCCGGGATCTGCACCAGCACCATCAGGAAGACGCTGACGAGGAGCAGAGGGTAGGCGAGCGCCCGGTGGAGACGGGACGGCATCCGGGAGGCGGCCAGGAGCAGCACGGTGCCGATGGCCGCGGCAAGGAACTGCTTGCGGAAGAAGTACGAGGGGGCAAGCGAGTACGTCAGCGCCGTGATCATCGACGCGGAATAGACCATCACCAGGCCCAGCCCGGTGATCAGCAGCCCCGCGCCGAGGATCACGTAGTAGGCGGTGAGCGGCCGGTCCCAGGCCCTTCGCGCCTGCTCGATGATGCGCCGGGGCCCCCCTCCCCCCGGTGCGCCCGGACCGCTGCCGCGGCCCGTCCCGCCGCGTACGGAGGAACGCCGCCGCGCCGGGGTGCCCGCGGTGCTGCTGCGCGGCAGTACTCCGGGGAGCGCGGCAGTGGGGTCGTGCTGCGGCATGGGCGGTGTCCCCTCAAGAGCTCGGTTGGCCTCCGGTCGTGGGCGGTGGCGACGGGGACCTGGCCGGTCAGGCGAGTGCGCGGACGGCTTCCGCGAAGGCCTCGCCCCGCTTGTTGTAGTTGGTGAACATGTCCATCGAGGCACAGGCGGGGGCCAGCAGCACCGTGTCCCCCGGCTGTGCGAGCCCCGCCGCCGCACGGACCGCCGCCGGCATCGCCCCAGTGTCTGTCCGCTCGATGTCGACCACCGGGACCTCGGGGGCGTGTCGCGCGAGCGCTTCGGCGATCAGCGCACGGTCCGCACCCATCAGTACGACGCCCCGCAGCCGCTGTGCGGACGCGCGGACCAGCTCGTCGAAGGTCGCGCCCTTCGCCAGCCCGCCCGCGATCCATACGATCGGTTCATATGCCGCCAAAGAGGCTTCCGCGGCATGGGTGTTGGTGGCCTTCGAGTCGTCGACGTAGGCGACCCCCGCGACATGTGCGACATGCTCGATGCGGTGCGCGTCGGGGCGGAAGGCGCGCAGCCCGTCCCGTACGGCCGCGGGAGCGACCCCGTAGGCCCTGGCGAGGGCCGCGGCGGCCAGCGCGTTGGCGATGTTGTGCGGGGCCGGCGGGTTGATGTCGGAGACCTCGGCCAGCTCCTGGGCCTGCTTCTGCCGGTTCTCCACGAAGGCGCGGTCCACGAGGATGCCGTCCACCACACCGAGCTGGGAGGGCCCGGGGGCGCCGAGGGTGAAGCCGATCGCACGGCAGCCCTCGACCACATCGGCCTCGCGCACCAGGTCCTCGGTGGCGGGGTCGGCGGCGTTGTAGACGCAGGCGACCGTGTTGCCCTCGTAGATCCGGCCCTTGTCGGCAGCGTACGCCTCCATCGAGCCGTGCCAGTCGAGGTGGTCGGGTGCGAGGTTGAGCACGGCGGCCGAGTGGGCGCGCAGCGAGGGCGCCCAGTGGAGCTGGTAGCTGGAGAGCTCGACGGCGAGCACGTCGTACTTTTCGTCGCCTCGCACGGCGTCCAGCAGCGAGACCCCGATGTTGCCCACGGCCGCCGTCTTCAGCCCTGCGGCCTCCAGGATCGAGGCGAGCATCCGTACGGTCGTGGTCTTGCCGTTGGTGCCGGTGACCGCGAGCCAGGGGGGTGAGTCGGGGCCGCGCAGCCGCCAGGCCAGTTCCACATCGCCCCAGACCTCCACGCCCGCCTCGGCGGCCGCTGCGAACAGGGGCTTGTCGGGCTTCCAGCCGGGCGCTGTGACGACCAGCTCGGTGCCCGCCGGCAGGGTCGCCCCGTCACCGAGACGGACGGTGATCCCCGCCGCCTCCAGCTCCGCGGCCTGCGCACGCGCGCGCTCGTCGTCGCCGTCGTTGACGACCGTGACGACCGCGCCCAGGCCGTGCAGGACGCGCGCGGCCGGAATGCCGCTCACGCCCAGCCCGGCGACGGTGACGTGCTTGCCCCGCCAGTCCTGCGTGCTCACTTGTCGGCCGCCCAGCCCGCGTAGAAGATACCCAGACCCACGATGACGCACATGCCCTGAATGATCCAGAATCGGACCACCACAAGCACTTCCGACCAGCCCTTGAGCTCGAAGTGGTGCTGGAGCGGAGCCATCCGGAAGACCCGCTTGCCGGTGAGCCGGAAGGAGCCGACCTGGATGACCACCGACATGGTGATCAGCACGAACAGACCGCCGAGCAGGGCCAGCAGCAGCTCGGTGCGGGAGCAGATCGCGAGGCCCGCCAGCGCACCGCCGAGGGCGAGCGAGCCCGTGTCACCCATGAAGATCTTGGCCGGCGAGGTGTTCCACCACAGGAAGCCGAAGCAGGCGCCCATCAGCGCGGAGGCGACCACGGCGAGGTCGAGCGGGTCGCGTACCTCGAAGCAGGCGTTGGGGTTGGTCAGGGTGACGGCGTTGGCGCAGGACTCCTGGAACTGCCAGAGCCCGATGAAGGTGTAGGCGCCGAAGACCATCACGGAGGCACCGGTGGCCAGACCGTCCAGGCCGTCCGTGAGGTTCACGCCGTTCGACATCGCGAGGATCATGAACAGCGCCCAGACCACGAACAGCACCGGCCCGATGGACCAGCCGAAGTCGGTGACGAACGAGAGCTTCGTGGAGGCGGGGGTCTGGCCGCGGATGTCGGCGAACTGGAGCGCCAGGACAGCGAAGGCGATGCCGACGATCAGCTGTCCGGCCATCTTCGCCTTGGCCCGCAGGCCCAGCGACCGCTGCTTGACGATCTTGATGTAGTCGTCCAGGAAGCCGACCAGGCCCATGCCCGCCATCAGGAACAGCACCAGCACGCCCGAGAACGACGGCTTCTCACCGGTGATCACCTTGGCGAGGGCGTAGGCGATGAGCGTGGCCAGGATGAAGGCGATGCCGCCCATCGTGGGCGTGCCCTTCTTGCTGCCGTGGCTGCGCGGCCCGTCGTCACGGATGAACTGGCCGTAACCCTTGCGGGCCAGCAGCTTGATCAGCAGCGGGGTGCCGATGAGCGTCAGGAAGAGCCCGATGGCTCCCGAGAAGAGGATCTGCCTCATCGACCGGCTACCCGCCCCTCGGAAGAGCCCGCCGAGTTCGCGTTCTCGAGCAGCGCCAGGGCGATCCGCTCAAGCCCGGCCGACCTCGAAGCCTTCACCAGCACGACGTCTCCCGGACGCAGTTCTCTGCGCAACAGATCAACAGCCGCCTGCGCGTCGGACACGTGCACCGACTCCTCACCCCACGAACCCTCGTTATAGGCGCCCAGTTGCAACCAGGACGCTTCCCTGCCCCCGACTGCCACGAGCTTGCTGACGTTGAGCCGGACGGCGAGCCGTCCGACCGCGTCGTGCTCGGCGAGCGCCTCGTCCCCGAGCTCGGCCATCGGGCCGAGCACCGCCCAGGTACGTCCCCCGGCGGCCCGTGCAGCCGCTCCCATGGCCACGAGGGCGCGCAGGGCGGCCCTCATGGACTCGGGGTTCGCGTTGTAGGCGTCGTTGACGATCGTCACGCCGTCCGGACGCTCGGTGACCTCCATACGCCAGCGGGAGAGGGTGCCGGCCTCGGAGAGCGCGGTGGCGATCTCGTCGACGGGCATGCCCAGCTCATGGGCGACGGTGGCCGCGGCGAGCGCGTTCGACACGTGGTGCTCACCGTACAGCCGCAGGGTCACTTCACCGCACCCGGAGGGGGTACGCAGCCGGAATGCGGGCTGTCCACTCGGCGTCAACCGGACGTTCTCCGCCCGTACGTCCGCTTCGCCCGCCTCGCCGAAGAGCACGACGCGTGCCTTCGTACGGGAGGCCATCGCACGCACCAGGGGGTCGTCGGCGTTGAGGACGGCGATTCCGCCCTGCTCCGCGGGCGGGAGGCACTCCACGAGCTCGCCCTTGGCCTGGGCGATCTGCTCACGGCCGCCGAACTCGCCGATGTGGGCGCTGCCGACGTTGAGCACCACACCGATACGCGGCGGGGTGAGGCCGGTGAGGTAGCGGATGTGGCCGATGCCCCGGGCACCCATCTCCAGTACGAGATGGCGGGTTTGCGCCGTTGCGCGCAGCGCGGTCAGCGGCAGGCCGATCTCGTTGTTGAGGGAGCCGGGTGTCCACACCGTCGGGGCGTGACGCTCCAGCAGCTGGGCGATGAGGTCCTTGGTGGAGGTCTTCCCGGCGGAGCCGGTGAGGGCGACGACCTCCGTGCCGAGCCGCTCGACCACGGCCCGGGCCAGCGCACCCAGAGCGGTCTGCACATCGTCCACGACGATGGCGGGCACGCCGACGGGGCGGACCGCGAGCACCGCGACGGCACCCGCCGCGACCGCGCGCTCCGCGTAGTCATGGCCGTCGACACGCTCACCGGTGAAGGCGGCGAAGAGACTGCCGGCCTCGACCTGACGGGAGTCGATGACAACGGATCCGGTGACCTGGATGGCCGGATCCGGTATGTCGTGGGTCTGTCCGCCGACGATGTGGGCGATCTCGGCGAGGGAGAGGGCGATCACTGCTTCATCCCTGACTGTTCTGGAAACGGGCTGCGTCTGCCGTACCCGCTGTGTCCGCTGCGTCTGCTGTATCCGCTGCGCCTGCTGTCTCCTGCGCGCCGGTACGGTGCCCCGAACGGGCTTCGATCGCTTCGCGGAGCACCTGCCGGTCGTCGAAGGGCCGGACCACCCCGGCGATGTCCTGGCCCTGTTCATGGCCCTTGCCCGCGATCAGCACGGTGTCGCCCGCTTCGGCCCGTGCGACCGCCGCCGCGATCGCGGCGGCGCGGTCCTCGAACACCTGGACCTCACCGCGCTCATGCGCGGGCACCTCGGCGGCGCCGGCCAGCATCGTGGCGAGGATCGCGAGCGGGTCCTCGGAGCGGGGGTTGTCTGAGGTCAGGATGGCTGTGTCGGCGTGGCGTGCCGCCGCGGCCCCCATCGGTTCCCGCTTGGTCGTGTCCCGGTCGCCGCCACAGCCGAGCACGATGTGCAGCCGGCCCTTGGTGACCTTGCGCAGGGCGCGCAGCACCGACTCCACGGCGTCCGTCTTGTGCGCGTAGTCGACGACGGCGAGATAGGGCTGTCCGGCGTCGACGCGTTCCAGCCTGCCGGGCACCCCGGGGACCGCGGCCACTCCGTCGGCCGCGGTCTGCGGGTCGATTCCGGCCACGGCGAGGGTGGTGATCGCGGCAAGCGTGTTGGCCACGTTGAAGGACCCCGGCAGCGGCGCCCGGGCGCTCACCCGCTCGCCACGCGGGCCGACGGCCGTGAACACCGATCCGAGCGAGCCCAGTTCGACCCCCTCGGCCCGCCAGTCGGCGTCGGGGTGGCCCTCGGCGGAGAAGGTGACGACCGGGATCGGAGACTCGGCAGCCAGCCGCCTGCCGTACTCGTCGTCCAGGTTGACGACGCCACGCCGGGCCCGGGCGGGAGTGAAGAGCTGCGCCTTGGCCTGGAAGTAGTCCTCCATGCCGGAGTGGAACTCCATGTGCTCAGGGCTCAGGTTGTTGAAGACGGCGATGTCGAAGACACAGCCGTCGACCCGGCCGAGCACGAGTGCGTGGCTGGACACCTCCATGGCGACCGACTCGATGCCGCGTTCGCGCATCACCGCGAACAGCGCCTGGAGGTCGGTGGCTTCGGGGGTGGTGCGCTCCGCCTTGATGCGCTCGTCGTCGATGCGCATCTCGACCGTGCCGATGAGTCCGGTGCGGCGGCCCGCGCCGCGCAGCCCGCCCTCCACCAGATAGGCGGTGGTGGTCTTCCCCGAGGTGCCCGTGATGCCGATCTGGAGCAGGCCCTCACCGGGCTGCCCGTAGATCGCCGCGGCGAGGGCGCCCATGCGGCCGCGCGGGTTCTCGGTGACCAGCACCGGCAGCCCGGTCGCGGCGGCGCGCTCCGCGCCGGTGGGGTCGGTGAGTACGGCAGCGGCGCCGAGCTCCTTCGCCTGGGCGACGTAGTCGGCGCCGTGCAGGCGGGCTCCGGGGAGCGCCGCGTAAAGATCTCCGGGGCGTACCGCCCGGGAGTCATGGGTGATGCCGGTGACCGCGCCGGAGCCAGGGCGCTCGACCCCCAGCCGGTCGGCCAGCTCACTGAGGTCGATCGGACGGACCTCGGCCGGACGGGGTGGGGCGGTTCGGTACTGATCAGCATGTGGCACGGCGGTGAGCGTACCGGGCGTACCGGGACCGGTGCTAAATGAGGGGGGGTCGGGCGTGATCCTTGTCACGGAAGGTGCCTCCCCGGTCATGTGCCCGGTTCGAACGTCACCGGAAGCCGCGCGGGCGGTTTGCCGGTGGGTGCGACCTGAAGAGTCCTGAGGGCGAATTCCATGACCTTCTTGTAGATGGGTCCGCAGATCTGGCCGCCGAAGTAGCTGCCCTTGGTCGGGTTCTGGATGGCGCAGTAGACCGTGATCTGGGGGGCGTCGGCGGGTGCGAAACCCGCGAAGGAGGCGGTGTAGCCCTTGTAGCGACCCGTTTCCGGATCGACCCGGTTGGCCGTACCGGTCTTTCCGGCGACGCGGTAGCCGGGGATCTTGGCTCTGGTGCCGGTGCCCTCCTCGCTGCCGACGACCGATTCGAGCATGGTGGCCAGCGTGCGGGCGGTCTTCTCGCTGACCACCCGGGACTTGCCGGGCTCGGGGGCGGCGGTGAACCTTCCGTCGGGCCCGGTGGTGCCCCGGATCAGCGTGGGGTCGATGCGTACGCCGCCGTTGGCGATGGTGGAGTACACCGACGCGGCCTGGACGGCGTTGACGGACAGGCCCTGGCCGAAGGGGATCGTGTACTGCTGCGAGGTGGACCACTTCTGCGGCTTGGCGAGGATGCCGGGCGACTCGCCGGGGTAGTGGAGTCCGGTCGGGCTGCCGATGCCGAACTTACGCAGATACGAGTGGAGCACCCGGTTGGCCTCCGCCTGGGTCCTGCCTAGCTGACCGGCCGCCAGGATCGTGCCGATGTTGCTGGACTTGGCGAGCACCCCGTTGAGGGTGAGATGCCAGGTGGGGTGGTCGATGTCGTCGTGGAAGAGCCGGTCTCCGCGGTGCAGCCGGTTCGGGACGGTGACATGGGTGGCGGGGGTCGCGGCCTGCTCCTCCAGGACCGCTGCCATGGACATGACCTTGCTGGTGGAGCCCGGCTCGTACACATCCTGGAGTGCGGCGTTGCCCATGGCAGCCGCATTCGCCTGGGAGATGTCGTTCGGGTCGAATCCGGGGGCGTTGGCCATGGCGAGGATCTCGCCGGTGCGGGTGTTCTGGACCACGACATAGCCGCGGTCGGCCTTGGACTTCCTCACCTGGGCGGCGATCGCCTGCTGGGCGGCCCACTGGATGTCGCGGTCGATGGTGAGCTCGATGTCGGAGCCGGGGACGGCGGGCACCTCGCGCGCTCCCGCGGTGGGCACCCGCCGGCCACCGGACTGGGCGTAGCTGATCTCCCCGTCCTTGCCCGCGAGTTCGGCGTCGAGCATGGACTCCAGGCCGCCCCCGCCACGGCCTTCGGCGTTGACGTAACCCAGTATCCCCGCCCCGAGATCGCCGTTCGGGTAGACGCGCTTGCTGCTGGCCTCACGGAACACCCCGGCCAGCACATTGGCCCCTGGGCCGCCCTTGGCCTGGTCGGCCCTGGCCTTCTCGGCGAAGACGCCCTTGAGGTCGCTGATCTGCTTCCACACCTGGGGCGTCTGGCGCCGGGCGAGGACGGTGTAGCGCGACTTGGGGGTCTTGAGCCGGTTCGCGAGCTCGGCGGCCTCCTTGCCGAGGATCGGGGCGAGCAGCGCCGCCGCCTGCTCGGGTGCGTCCGGGGCCTTGCTCTCCTCGGGGGTGAACATCTTCGGGTCGGCGGTGATGTCGTACGCGTCGACGCTGGTCGCGAGGGCGATTCCGGACCGGTCAGTGATCTCTCCCCGTTCGGCGGTGATCTTGTGGCTCATATAGCGGTTCTTGTCGGCCATGGCCGCGTATGTGCCCGCGTCGACCGCCTGCACCTGGAGGAGGCGTACGACGAACACGAGCATGGTGAGGCTGAGGGCCAGACTGACGAGCCGCAGCCGGGGACGAGGGCTGCCGAGCCGGATCCGCTGGGGCGGGGCTGCGGGCCGGCGCGCGGCAGGGCGGGGACGGTTCGCGGGCCGGGGGCGGGGACGCTGGGCGCCGCCGGATGGGCGGGCGGGGCCGGGGACGCGGCGGCGCGGAGTTTCCTTGGGGGGCACGGCGTCACCTGCCGGAGTTCGTGGACGGCTGCTGCGGTGTCTCGGGGGCTGCGGACCTCGCGGGGGCCACCGGCCGCACAGGGGTCGCGGGCAGTGCCGGATTCGCGGGCTCCGCGCGGCCGGCGGGCGCGGCAGGGCTCGCGGATGGTGCGGGGTTCGCGGACGCGGGGGAAGAACCGGGCGCGGCAGATACGGCCGCGGACGGGGCAGGGGGTGCTGCGGAGGCACCGGGGGACGCGGCGCCGGGTGCCGCACCGGGCGAGGCGGCGGGGGACTCCGGGGCCACGTACGGCTCGGCCGTGGCCTTCCTCGGCACCCCCCTGACCTTGCCGTCCGGTTCCAGGAACGCGGGGTTGCCACCGGGCACCATGCCGAGCTCGCGGGCCCGCCGCTGGAGCGCGTCCGGGGCCGAGCGGCTGTCCACGTCCCGCTGGAGGGCCTGCTCCTCGTCCGTGGACTCAGTGGTCTTCCTCCTCAGTTCGCTCAGCTCGAACGACCCCTCGTTGAGGGAGGAGTTGAGCAGCAGCAGGCTGATGAGGCCACCGCCCAGAAGGACGACCACAAGCAGGACGAAGGGCGTACGGGCGGCGGTGCGGGGGCCGGACGGCATCAGCCCGGCCAGCCGGGCGGCCCGTCCCCTGAGCTGACCGGCGGCCTTCTTCACCACGTGCCCTCCCTCACCCGGCCGCCGGCACCGGGCGGCTCGTCGCCGGGACTTCCGTCGCAGCCGGCGCCTCGGCGGCTGTCACTGCGCGTCCTCGCGGATCCGCTCCGCGCCCCGCAGCCGGGCGGGAGCCGCGCGGCGGTTCTCGGCGACCTCCTCCTCGGTGGGGAGTTCGGCACCACGGGTCAGCAGCTTCAGCCGGGGCTGGTAGCGCTCGGGCACCACGGGCAGCCCGGGCGGGGCCGTGCTGGCCGCGCCCGCCGCGAAGACCTGCTTGACCAGCCGGTCCTCCAGCGAGTGGTAGGAGAGCACCGCGATCCGGCCACCGACCGCGAGGGCCCGCACCGCGGCGGGGATCGCCCGCTCCAGGACCGACAGCTCGCCGTTGACCTCGATCCGCAGCGCCTGGAAGGTGCGCTTCGCGGGGTTGCCACCGGTGCGCTTGGCGGCCTGCGGCAGGGCGTCGCGGATCAGCTCGACAAGCCTGGCGCTGTGGCTGAACGGTTCCTTCTCGCGCTCGCGGACGACGGCCGCCACGATCCGCTTGGCCTGCTTCTCCTCGCCGTAGGTGCGCAGGATCCGTACCAGCTCACCGGGCGGATAGGTGTTCAGCACCTCCGCCGCGCTGACGCCGGTCGTCTGGTCCATACGCATGTCGAGCGGGGCGTCCTGGGCGTAGGCGAAACCGCGGTCGGCCTCGTCGAGCTGCATGGAGGAGACACCCAGGTCGAAGAGGACGCCCTGGACCCGGGGAGTACCGAGCCGGTCGAGCACGTCGGGCAGCTCGTCGTAGACGGCGTGCACCAGGGTGGCGCGCTCCCCGAAGGGGGCGAGCCGCTCGCCGGACAGCCGCAGCGCCTCCTTGTCACGGTCGAGCGCGACCAGGCGGGCTTCGGGGAAACGGGTGAGCAGCGCTTCGCTGTGGCCGCCGAGCCCGAGGGTGCAGTCCACGACGACGGGGGCTTGTGCCCCGTCCCCGGAAGGTGCCGGCTCCAGGGCGGGTGCCAGCAGGTCCAGGCACCGCTGGAGCATCACCGGGACGTGTCGCTCGCTCAATGCGCCCTCTCAGGTCCGACGTGTTCGGATACCGGGGCCCCGGGGGGTACGTATGCCGTTGCCGGTGCCACGCCGCACACGCGGGAAAATCATGGAAATGTACAGGACGCGTCCACGTCCGTGGCCGTGGCCGCGGGCTGGACACTCCGCGTCACTTTAGTCCACTGGACGGGCCGGTCAATCAACCGGCTGGCGCGTCGCACGGCCGGCCGGACGGGCCGTCCATGATCGGAACGCTTCACTCGTACGGGCTCGGCGGGCTCCCACCTGTGGGTTACCTCACAGCACGGTTCATTGACGCTCTTTGTCGCTCTTCGTCCAGCTCTCATGGCGGGCCCGGACAGGCTGCGGCCAGTACCGTCATAGCCATGTCGACCTCTGCGCACCCACCCGCCGAAGCCGCTGTCGAGAGCGGCACCGTCACCGACCGGCTCGTCGCGGCGAACGAGCGATATGCCTCGGGGTTCAGCGACCCGGGTATGGACGCACGCCCCGTGCTGGGCGTGGCGGTGGTGGCGTGCATGGACGCACGCCTCGACCTGCACAAGGCCCTCGGCCTGAACCTCGGCGACTGCCACACCATCCGCAACGCCGGCGGCGTGGTCACGGACGATGTGATCCGCTCACTCACCATCAGCCAGCGTGCCCTCGGCACCCGCAGCGTGATACTCATCCACCACACCAACTGCGGCCTGGAGAAGCTGACCGAGGACTTCCGGCACGAGCTGGAGGACGAGGTCGGGCAGCGGCCGTCCTGGGCGGTGGAGGCTTTCCGCGACGTCGACCAGGATGTACGGCAGTCCATGCAGCGGGTGCGCACATCGCCGTTCCTCCTGCACAAGGACAATGTGCGGGGTTTCGTCTTCGACGTCACGAGCGGGCTGCTGAGGGAGATCGACCCGGCTGAATGAACCGGCGGCGCGGACCGTAGTACGTCATACGCGGCGAGTACGGCGTGCGTCCCAGTTATCCACAGGCGAGTGACACGAAGCGGCAGCGGCAACAAGAATGCGGGAGTGACACCACGGCGGCGGCTGCCGGGTGTGGTGTCCGTATTTCGGGGTGGGCCGTGCCGTTCGCAGCGCATCGGCCCATGGAAAGGGCCGAGGAGGGCCGGGTGACGACCTATGACGATCGAGCGAGCCTCACAGATCTGACCGCAACGGCGGAGCGTGTCAGCAGGTCGGTCGAGGGTGTGATCGAGGGCAAGCCCGAGGTCGTACGGCTTTCGCTGACCGTGCTGCTCGCCGAGGGGCATCTGCTCATCGAGGATGTGCCGGGCGTGGGCAAGACCATGCTGGCGAAAACGCTGGCGCGGTCCATCGACTGTTCGGTGCGGCGTATCCAGTTCACGCCGGACCTGCTGCCGTCGGACATCACGGGTGTGTCGATCTACGACCAGCAGCGGCGTGACTTCGAGTTCAAGCCCGGGGCGATCTTCGCGCAGATCGTGATCGGCGACGAGATCAACCGCGCGTCGCCGAAGACCCAGTCGGCGCTGCTGGAGTCCATGGAGGAGCGGCAGGTCACCATCGACGGGCAGACGTATGAACTGCCCAGCCCGTTCATGGTGGTGGCCACGCAGAACCCGGTGGAGATGGAGGGCACCTATCCGCTGCCCGAGGCGCAGCGGGACCGCTTCATGGCGCGGGTGTCGATGGGGTATCCGACCCCCGAGGCCGAGCTTCAGATGCTGGACGTGCACGGCGGGGTGTCACCGCTCGACGACCTCCAGCCGGTGGCCCACGCCCACGACATCGTGAAACTGATCGACGCGGTGCGCACGGTCCATGTCGCCGAGTCGGTGCGGCGCTACGCGGTGGAGCTGGTCGCCGCGACCCGCAACCACCCCGACCTCAGACTCGGTGCGTCGCCGCGTGCCACCCTGCATCTGCTGCGGGCCGCGAAGGCTTCCGCGGCGCTGTCCGGCCGGGACTACGTACTGCCGGACGACGTGCAGTCGCTCGCCGTGCCGGTGCTGGCGCACCGGCTGCTGGCGACCGCCCAGGCGCAGCTCAACCGCCGTACGGCCGAGCAGGTCGTCCTGGAGATCCTGGCCCGGATTCCGGTGCCCACCTCGGGCAACGACAGCGGCTACGGCGGCGTGACGCGGCCTTCCCCGTCCGGCGGGCTCTACGGCCACCAGCAGCCCGGGGCCCGGCGGCTGTGATGGTGTCGGGGAGCCCTGCGGCCATCGGTGGCCCTTCCCCGGAGGGTGAGGACAAGAGCGGTCTGCGGGCGGCTCTCGGCGGGCTGACCACACGCGGCCGGTCCTTCCTCGCGGCCGGTATCGCCGCTGCGGTCTGCGCGTATGTGCTGGGACAGAGCGATCTGCTCCGGGTCGGGCTGCTACTCGCGGTGCTTCCGCTGATCTGCACCGCCGTGCTGTACCGCACGCGCTACCGGGTCGCGGCGACCCGCAGGCTGTCCCCTCCGCGGGTACCTGCCGGGTCGGAGGCACGGGTGCATCTGCGGATGGACAACGTGTCGCGGATGCCAACCGGCCTGCTGATGCTCCAGGACCATGTGCCGTACGTGCTCGGCCCGCGGCCGCGTTTCGTGCTGGACCGGGTGGAGCCCGGCGGGCGTCGCGAGGTGTCCTACCGGGTCCGTTCGGATCTGCGGGGGCGCTATCCGCTGGGGCCGTTGCAGCTCCGGCTGAGCGATCCGTTCGGGATGTGCGAGCTGACCCGCTCGTTCAGCGCGTCCGACCTGCTCACCGTGATACCGCGGACCGAGCCCCTGCCGCCGGTGCGGCTTGCGGGCGAGGCCGCCGGGCACGGGGACGGACGGCAGCGGTCGCTGGCTCTCGCGGGCGACGACGACATCATCCCGCGCGCGTACCGGCACGGCGACGATCTCCGCCGGGTGCACTGGCGTTCCACGGCGCGCTACGGCGAGCTGATGGTCCGCCGTGAGGAGCAGCCCCAGCGGACCAGGTGCACGGTGCTGCTGGATACCCGTGGCCTCGCCTACCAGGGCGCGGGTCCTGACTCGGCCTTCGAGTGGGCGGTCTCGGCGACGGCGTCGGTGCTGGTGCACATGCTGGAGCGGGGCTTCGCGGTGCGGCTGCTGACCGACACCGGGAGTTCGGTGCCCGGTGCGGGCTCCGAGGGATACGCCGGGGGCACGCAGAACTCCGCGGACTCAGCGGGATTGATGCTGGACACCCTCGCGGTCGTGGACCATTCGGACGGTGCGGGTCTGTCCCGGGCGTACGACGTGCTGCGGAGTGGTAACGAAGGCCTGCTGGTCGCCTTCTTCGGGGATCTCGACGAGGAACAGGCGGCGATCGCCGCCCGGATGCGGCAGCGCTGCGGCGCCGCGGTGGCGTTCGTCCTGGACAGCGGCACCTGGCTGACGGGCGGCGCGGTGCCGGGTGCGATCGAGGAGCGGCTGCGCGGGCTGCGTGAGTCGGGGTGGACCACGGTGGCCGTGCCGGCCGGTGCGGCGCTGCCCGAGCTGTGGCGTCTTGCGGCCGGAGAGCGGCCGGTATCGGATTCCGCGGCTGCTCCGGGTGGTACGTCGGCCGACTCGTCCCGTGGTTCGAGCGTGAGTGCGAGCGGCTTTTCGGGGGGACGTTCATGAGCGGTCGCACGAGACTGGCCCTGTGCGCCTACGCCGCCACGGTGATGGCGTCGGGCGCCCTGATGCCGCTGGTCGATCCGGCGACCTGGATCGTGCTGGCGGCGCTGCTGGTGGCCGTGCAGAGCGGGGTCGGCGCACTGACCCGGCGGGTGCCGCTGGCCCGGCCGCTGACGGTGGCCGTGCAGGCGGTCGTGGCGCTGCTGCTGCTCACGCTGTGCTTCGCCCGGGAGCAGGCGCTGCTGGGACTGATCCCGGGGCCGGACGCCTGGGTGCACTTCAGCGATCTGCTGACGTCCGGCGTCCAGGATGTCGGACGCTACGCGGCGCCCGCGCCGGCCACCGACGGGATCAGGCTGATGCTGGTCGGCGGGGTGCTGCTGATCGGTCTCCTGGTGGACGCGCTCGCGGTCACCTTCCGCAGTGCGGCCCCGGCCGGTCTGCCGCTGCTGGCGCTGTACTCGGTGGCCGCTGCGCTGTCCGGTGGTGATGCGAGCTGGCTGTGGTTCCTCCTGGCGGCGGTGGGCTATCTGCTGCTGCTGCTCGCGGAGGGCAGGGACCGTCTGTCGCAGTGGGGCCGGGTCTTCGGCGGTGCGCCGGGAGCATCGGGCGCCGGGACGGGAGGCTTCGAGCTGGGCGGCGGCGGGCCGCAGGCGCCGGTGCGCACCGGCCGCAGGATCGGTGCGCTCGCACTCGCGGTCGCGCTGGCCGTCCCGGTCGTGCTTCCCTCCCTGAACGGCGGACTGCTGGGAGGAGCGGGCAACGGGCCCGGTGCGGGCGGTGGGCGCGGCGGCACGATCAACGCGGTCAACCCGGTGGTGACTCTTCAGGACACGCTCAACCAGCCCGGGCTGAGCGAGTGGCTGAAGTACAAGACCAACGCGGACGACACCAACGGGATGTATCTGCGGCTGCTCGCGCTGAACCAGTTCGACGGGGACTCCTGGAAGTTCTCCCAGCGTTCGGTGACCGACATCCCCGGCGAGCTGCCCCGGCCCGAGGGGCTCAGCGACTCCGTGGCCACGACGGAGGTCCGTACCAGCATCTCCGTCGCCGGTTCCTACCAGCAGGGCTGGCTGCCGATGCCGTATCCCGCGACGAAGGTGGAGGTCGGCGGGAAGTGGCGGTTCGACCCAGCGCGCCGGACGATCATCGGCGACCACGGTCAGACCACGAGCGGACTTCAGTACAACGTCACCAGTCTCCAGGTGAAGCCGACCCGTGAACAGCTCGCCGAAGCTCCCAGGGCTCCCGCGGAGCTGCTGAAGGAATACACCCAGGTGCCGGCGCAGCTCCCCGCCGATGTGCGGGAGACCGCGGTGCAGGTGACCAAGGGCGCCACGAGCGACTACGAGCGGGCGGTGAAGCTCCAGGACTGGTTCGCGTCGAAGGGCGGCTTCACCTATTCGACCCGGGTGCAGTCGGGCGGAGGCGCGGAGGGCATCTCGCGGTTCCTGAAGAGCAAGGAGGGCTTCTGCGTCCACTTCTCGTTCTCGATGGCCGCGATGGCACGGACGCTGGGCATCCCGGCACGGGTCGCGGTGGGCTTCACTCCTGGTTCGCCGGTGGCGGACGGGGCCGTGTCGGTCACCAACCGCGATGCCCATGCCTGGCCTGAGCTGTACTTCGAGGGCGCCGGTTGGACCCGGTTCGAGCCCACCCCTACGCGGGGCAGCGCGCCTGACTACACCAGGGCGCAGGCGCCGTCCGACACGCCCAGCGCTCCGGCACAGCCCGAGGCGAGCAGCTCGGCGGCGGCGTCGACCGCCCCGTCCAGCTCGTCGAGCTGCGCGGCCGGGGACCTGCGGCTCGGGGACTGCGGGGCCGCGGCGCCCCAGGACACAGCGGGGGCCGCGGACCAGGGTCCGTCGCTCCAGGCGGTCCTGGGGTGGGGCCTCGCCGGTGTCGCGATCGTGCTCGTGCCGCTGCTGCCGATGCTGTGGCGGATGCGGGTGCGGGCGCGCCGGCTCGGCTCGGACCGGCATGTCCGCACGGGAGGAAAGGCCGGTGGACGGGCTCCGGGGTCTTCGGATGAGCCACTCGTGGAGCCGGACGCGAGATCGACGGCCACGCAGGACGGGCCCGGCGACAGCGTGGATGCCTCCGCGCGTGTGCTGGCCGCCTGGCGGGAGATCTGCGACTCGGCCTGGGACCACGGCATCCCACCGGACGATTCACAGACGCCGCGCAGGGCGGCGGCGCGGATCGTCCGGCTCGGGCAGCTCGACGACAACACGGTCGGCGGTGCCGACGGCGCCACCGACGCCGTTCACCGGGTGGCCAGGGCAGTGGAGCAGGTGCTGTATGCGCCGGTCCCGGGTCCGGCGACCGGACTGGTGGAGGATGTGCGGCGAGTCCGCTCGGGGCTGTCCGCCCGGTCGAGCCGGGTCGGGCGCCTTCGCGCCCTGCTGCTGCCGCGCTCGTCCGCGCGGGTCATGTGGGCGTTGTCCGGCCAGTGGTCCGCGGCCGCGGACCGGTGGGCAGCCGCCCGTGACCGTGTCCTGGCCCCGGTCACGGACCGCCTCCGCCGCCTCGCACGTCAGCGCGGCTAGGCCGGGTGTGAGAACTGGCGCCGTCCGCCCGGAGGGCGGGGCTCGCGGCGTCTGGTGCGTGCCATCGCGAGGCGGTGGGGGCTCCCACCGAAGGTCGGGGGACGGTCCTCGTCCCGGGTGTACCGGGACGCTCTCGACAACGCGGCGAGTGTGCGTGCTGGGGGCACCTCCCAGGCGGAGTTCTGGGGAGTCGCGAGCCAGGCGGTAGTGCTCACACACGGCCCGGGGGGCGTAGGTGCACTCCTGGGTCCTGCCCGGACGATCTGGCTTCGAGGGGCCCGAGAAGATCGCCCGGGCAGCACACGGACCCTGGGGTGGGCCCAGCAGCACACTGTCCGGGCCCGCGCAGAGTCTGCTGCGCCGTAGGAGTGGGCGCACTGCGCCGAACGGGTGAGGGGTGACCGCTGAAACGCGGTCACCCCTCAGTCGTATGTGGTTTTCGCGTAGCCGGTTTTCCGGTCGGGACGCCGTGGGCGGCGTCCGGCGGCGACGATCAGGAATTGGCGGGAGGCCTCAGTGGCCCTGCTCATCGCGGCGGCGCTGCCACCGCTGCTCGATCCGGTCCATGACGGACCGGCGCTGCCTGGGCTGCCGACGCGCTTGCTGCGCCCCGGGGCCCTGCTCGCCCGGCTTCGGCGCCTTGCGCCAGCCGGTGACTGCGAGGACCGCACAACCGAGCATGACGAGAAAGCCCACCACACTGATCCAGATCACTGTGGTGACCATTCCGGCCATGAGGAGCGCGATACCCACCAGGAAGCCGGCGATCGCCTGGTAGACCCGTCGCCGGGTGTACGTACGCAGCCCGCTTCCCTCGAGCGCTGTCGCGAACTTGGGATCTTCGGCGTACAGCGCTCGCTCCATCTGCTCGAGCATTCTCTGCTCGTGCTCTGAGAGCGGCACGGAGTCCTCCTAGTCGTCGGTCGCTGGGGCGACCGGTAAACGGCCCTTTCAGGATAGGCAGGGAATCACCCCCGTGAAACCCGCCCAGTGCCCAATTCGCTGCTACAGGGCCGTCATGGCGGCCCGACTGCTGAAGCGTTGATTCCCCAGCCGCCGATCCGTCATGCCGGACGATGTCCCCCGATCATACGGGGCCGACGCCCCGAAAGGGGGATGAGTGACGTACTCCGTCTGCGGCTGCCGTGCTGATCAGCGGGGGCGGAGCCCCGCGTCAGCCGTGCTTCTCGCCCAGGACGTGGAGCTGAGTGGCGACCGCGTGGAAGGCGGGCAGCTCGGCCGCGGCCTCCTCCAGCTTCAGCAGGGCCTCGACGGCCCCGGGCTCGGTGTCCACGAGAACACCGGGCACCAGGTCGGCGAAGACCCGCACTCCGTGCACGGCGCCGACCTTCATCCCGGCCGCCGCGACGAGGTCGGCGAGCTGCTCGGCGGTGAAGCGGCGCGGCACGGGGTCGCCCTCGCCCCAGCGGCCGGCCGGATCGCCGAGAGCGTGCCGGGCCTCGGTGAAGTGTCCGGCCAGCGCCCTGGCCAGGACGGCTCCACCCAGGCCGGCGGCGAGCAGACTGAGCGAGCCGCCCGGGCGCAGGGCCTCCGCCGTGTTGCGCACGCCCTCCGCGGGGTCGTCGACGTACTCCAGCACACCGTGGCAGAGCACGATGTCGAAGCCACCGCGGTCGACCACGTCGAAGAGGCCGTGGACATCGCCCTGGACTCCGCGCACCTGGTCGGCGACACCGGCTTCGGCGGCCCGGCGCTCCAGCGCGAACAGGGCGTTGGGGCTGGGGTCGACCACCGTGACCCGGTGACCGAGGAGGGCGGCGGGCACCGCGAAGTTGCCGGAGCCGCCGCCGGTGTCCAGGACGTCCAGCGCGCCCCTCCCGCTCTCCCTGGTGCGGCGGTCGAGGGCGTCCTTGACGACATCCCAGACCACGGCGGTACGGAGGGAGGCCCGGGAGGGGCTGCCCTCGGTGCGGGGCCGCTGGGGGCGCATCTGGTCCGGCACGGCAGTTGACTCCTCGGCGCGGTGCCGCCCCGCGGGGCGGGGCGGGTGACGTGGCAGGCTGGGCCGGACCTGAGAAATCCCGCCTGGCTCGACGGGCGGCGCTGGTTCCTGGAACACGGCACGGTTCTCATGCACGGCCTTCCCACCCTATTGCCTCAGCCCTGCCTCCCCGTCACCCCACGGCATTCCCCGTACCACCCCGGCCGGAGGCGCTCTCCCCCGCCACTGACCCGGGCTCCCCGGCTCCGGTGGCCTCAGGCCCGGTGGCCCCGGGCTCGGCCCTGGCGGCCGGCAGCACCGGCTGGAGCACCAGCATCCGTTCGACGAGCCGGAGGAACATGGCTGCGTCACGCAGCAGATCGTCGGCGTCGCGTGCACTTGCGGCACCCTGGATACCCGCCTCCGCACGCGCCCTGCGTGCCGCGCCGGAGGCGAAGAGCGCGCTCCACTCGGTGAGCTCCGGGGTTGTCTCCGGGAGCACCTCCCAGGCGGACCGTATCCGGGCCCGGCGCCGCGCACTGGTCTCGGGACGGCCGCGGACGGCGAGCACGGCCGCCGCGGTGCGCAGGGCGGCGAGGTGGGCGGTGGCATAGCGTTCGTTGGGGGTGGGCAGTCCGGCGGCTTCTTCAAGGCCGGCACGGGCCTGGGCGAGCAGTTCGACAGCGGCCGGCGGCGCGGATGCGCGCCGCATGACCGGGTGGATGTCGCTCGCGGGGCCTCTCTGCGAGGACCCGGGCAGTGAGGGGGCAGGGCCGTCTGTGCGGAGCCGCCGTGCGGCGGCGGCGTGGGAGCTGGCCATGACGAACCTCCTGTCGTCGTGTTACGGCATCGTGGCCGTATGTGTCCATGGTGGACGGCGCCACTGACAATCGGCCTGACCTGCACTTTCGCCTGTGGAGGTGAGGTATGGCGACGGCAGCTAAGGTGAGTGGGGGGCTCAGGTGGGACCTTCGGAGCGGTCATGCGGGGACATCACTCGGACCCGCCCGACGACGCGCAGCAGCTCCTGCTGACCCTCGGGCGCCTCGTCGACCAGGCCGTGGAGCGGATCAAGCTCCAGCGGGCCAGGGTCGAGCTCGCGATGGCGCTCCAGCGACATATGCTCCCGCCCGAGCTTCCGAAGCTCCCCGGTGTGCAAATCGCGGCCCGCTACGCGCCCTCGCGGGACGGACTCGCCGTGGGAGGCGACTGGTACGACGCGTTCCTGATGCTGGACGGATCGCTCGGGCTCGCCATCGGGGACGTACAGGGCCACGACGCCGAGGCCGTCGCGTTCATGGGCCAGGTCCGGACCAGCCTGCGGGCGCTCGCCGAGGCGACGAGCGATCCCAGTGAGGTGCTGAGCCGGACCAATGACCTGCTGATCTCCATGGGCTTCGGCCTCTTCGCGACCTGCTGCTTCCTGCGCTTCGACCCGGTCAGCAGAAACCTCACCGTGTCCCGCGCCGGGCACGTCCCGATGGTGTGGGCCGCTGCCAGTGGCCATTCGGGTATCGCCCTGGACCGCGGCGGCCCCCCGCTCGGCATCGTCCCGGGAGAGCGCTATCCGGTGACGCACCGGCGGCTCACCGAGGCCGGAGTGCTCGTGCTGATCACCGACGGCGTGGTGGAGGGGCCGGACTACCCGATGGAGGCCGGGCTGGCCGAGGTGGTCAGGCTGGTGCGTGCGGGGTTCGACGCCGACCCCGATGTGCTCGCCTCCGCCGTGATCAAGGTGGCGGAGCTGACCGGCCACCGTGACGACGCCGCCGTGCTGGTCGCCCGGTACGACGGCCCCTGTGAGCGCTGACCGCCCCGGCTGTCCGACTCGCCGTGCCGCGGGCGGCGGCGCAGACTGCTGTGGTGCACAAGGAGGAGGTCCGGGACCACGGGATCGCGGTGCTGTGGATTCTCGCTGTCGCCGCCGTCTACTACGGATCCGCTGAACTGGGCCTCCTCCAGCAACTGGTGCGGGGTCAGGTCACTCCCCTGTGGCCGCCGACCGGGCTCGCCCTGGCCGCACTGCTGCTGCTCGGGTTGCGTGTGTGGCCCGGAATCGCGCTGGGCGCCTTCCTGGCCAACGTGTCCATCGGCCCCTCGCCCCTCGCCGTCCTGGTCATCGTCGCCGGGAACACCCTGGCCCCTGTGGTCGCCTACCTCCTGCTGCGCCGTGCGGGCTTCCGCTCCGAGCTCGACCGGCTGCGCGACGGGCTGCTCCTGGTGTTCCTCGGCGCGCTGACCGGGATGCTGATCAGCTCCACGGTGGGCAGCAGTGTGCTGATGCTGTCCGGGGCGGTGACCCCGGGCGCCTTCTGGCCCACGTGGTCGGTGTGGTGGACGGGGGACGCCATGGGCGTGCTGGTGGTCACACCGTTCCTGCTGGTGCTGCGCAGACTGCGGTGGCCGGTGCGGGCCCGACCGGCCCGCTGGGTGGAGGCGGTGGCGCTGACGCTCTGCGCCATCGCGGCCACGTTGCTGGCGACGCAGTCCCGCAGCTCCTCGCTGCTGTTCCTGGTGTTCCCCGTGCTGATCTGGGCGGCGTTCAGATTCCAGCTGGCCGGCGCGGCGCCCTGCGCTCTCGGCGTCTCGACGCTGGCCATCCTCGCGGCGACCCGGCAGGCAGGCCCGTTCGCGGATCAGGACCTTTTCGCCAGTATGGTCACGCTCCAGGCCTTCAACGGCTCCACCGCGCTGGTGGCCCTGCTGCTCGCGGCGGTCATCGCCGAGCGGAACGAGACCCATGAGGAGATCAAACGGGTCTGCAGGCGGCTGGAGGAGATGGTCGCGCACATCGAGCCCGGTAGCCCGGGGAGCACAGGAAACCCTGGTAGTCCTGGTGACCGGGACGGGTGAACGGGCCCTGTCGGCAGCTGATTTGTTTCCGCGGTGATCCCGCGCTAGCTTTTGGACTGACCAGTCAGTCTAAAAGTTGGAGGGGGTCCGTGGAAACGCACGGGGCGGCCGTCACCGCCGAGAACTTCGGGCTCAAGGGCCCACGCGGCTGGGCCTTCCGGGGGATGGACGTCAAGGCCGCGCCGGGATCGCTGATCGCGGTCGAAGGCCCGTCCGCCTCAGGCCGCACGTGTCTGCTTCTCGCCCTCACCGGCAGGATGAAACCGTCGGAGGGGCACGCCGAGATCGGCGGGCTGCGGCTGCCCGGCAAGATGTCCGCCGTACGCCAGGTCACCGCCCTGGGACCCGTCCAGGGTGTCAGTGAGCTCGACCCCTCCCTCACCGTCGCCGAGCACCTCCGGGAGCGGGCGATGCTCGAGCGGCGGTACGAAGGCTCACTGCGGGCCCTGCTGCGTCCGCGCCGTGAGCAGCGGGCAGCGGCCCTCAGCCGGGTCGAGGAGGCGCTGAAGGCCGCGGGCCTCGTTGTGGAGACACTGCCGAAGGGGGACCGCACGTCCGTGCGGGACCTGGAGCGCCTGGAAGCCCTGCGCCTGTCGATCGCGCTCGCGCTGATCGGGCGGCCGCGGCTGCTGGCTGTCGACGATGTCGACCTCAAGCTCTCCGAAGCGGACCGGGCCGAGGCCTGGGCGCTGCTGCGGGGCATCGCCGCGCAGGGCACGACGGTCCTCGCTGCGTGCAGCCACGCTCCTGGTGACGCGGTGCTGATCCGTACGGAGACGAAGCCGGCCGAGGCGACCGGTGAGGCCGGCACGACCCCTGAGGACGCCCGCACGGCCGACGGCGACACCGCTGCCACCGGCGCGGACGCCGACCTCGAGACCACCGGAACGACCGGGACCACGGGGGCGACCGGCACCACAGGGGCCACCGGGGCCACCAGAACGACCAAGTCCACCGGAACGGCCGATCCGACCGAGGCCGCCGAGGACACCAAGAACGCCGAGACCACCGGCACCGTCGAGGGCACCGGGGACACCAAGGAGGGGGCTGACGATGCGCTCGCCGAAACTGGCCGCGCTTGAGCTGAAGCGGTTCGGCAGGGGGAAACTGCCGATGGCCGCACTGGTATCGGTGCTCCTGCTGCCGCTGCTCTACGGCGCCCTTTACCTGGCGTCGTTCTGGGACCCCTACAGCCGTCTCGACCGGATACCCGTGGCTCTCGTCAACGACGACAAGGGCGCCACCGTCTCGGGCAAGAAGCTCACCGCGGGTGACGAGATCACCCAAGGGCTGCTCGAGAGCAAGGTCTTCGAGTGGCACCAGGTGCGCGATTCCGAGGCCCGCAAGGGCGTGGAGGACGGAACGTACTACCTCTCGCTGACCATGCCGTCCGACTTCAGCGAGCGCATCGCCTCCAGCTCCGGTGACTCCCCGGAGACCGGCGCCCTGCAGGTGCGTACCAACGACGCGAACAACTACGTCGTCGGCCAGATATCCCGGTCGGTCTTCTCCGAGGTGCGCAAGTCCGCGTCGCAGAACGCCTCCCGGTCCATCCTCGACAAGATCTTCATCTCCTTCTCCGACATCCATGACGCGACGGAGAAGGCCGCCGACGGCGCGGACAAGCTCAAGGGCGGCATCGGCCAGGCCAAGGAAGGCTCCAAGGACCTCGCCGACGGCCTCGAGAACGCCAAGGACGGCAGCGGAAAGCTCAAGGGCGGCATCGGCCGCCTCAACGAGGGAGCGGGCGACCTGGAGAAGGGTGCCCGGAAGGTCGCTGGCGGCACGCAGAAGCTGGCCGACCAGGTCAACGGCATCTCCGACGCCATCCAGCCGTACTTCAAGGACAACGGCAAGATGATCGGGGACACCGCGCGCCTTGCCGATGACGCGGCCCGGGCGACGCAGCGGCACCTGGACGATCTCGTGAAACGGGCTCCCGCGGCCGCCGCCGGATCACGGAAGGCCGCGGACGCCCTGGCGGGGTACTACGAGGAGCGCTGCGAGGACGCGCTGCTGCCCGACAAGCGCCTGTGCGATGTCCTGGGGCACGCCAAGACGGACGCCGAGGATGTCGCCGAGATCGCCGCCGACCTCAACGAGCTGCTCAAGGACAACGACAGCGACCTGAAGACGCTGGACAAGCAGCTCGACACCTTGCAGACCCAGGCGAAGGACCTCGCCAAGCGCTCCCCGCACCTGGACGAGGATGTGGCGAAGGCCGTCCGCGACATCAACCGGCTCAACTCCGGAGCGCAGCAGGTCGCCAAGGGGGCGGACCGGATCCACAGCGGTCTTGCAGGGGCGCAGACCGGCTCCGCCAAACTCGACACCGGGGTCGGCCGGCTGTGGACCGGTGCCCAGGACCTCGACGGCGGGATGTTCAAGCTGGTCGACGGCTCGACAGAGCTCGCCGGGGGACTCAGCGACGGCGTGGACAAGATTCCCGACTACGACAAGACCGAGCGCGACCGCCGTACCGAGGTCATGTCCGACCCCGTCCAGCTCGCGTCCCAGTCACTGCACAAGGCGTCCAACTACGGTACCGGCTTCGCCCCCTACTTCATCCCGCTCTCCCTGTGGGTGGGTGCGATGGTCGCGTACATGCTGATCCAGCCGCTCAACCGGCGCGCGCTCGCCGCCGGATCCCCGGCCTGGCGCATCGCCCTCGCGGGCTGGCTCCCGGTCGCCGCGATCGGACTGCTCCAGGTCGGCGCCCTGATGTCCGTGCTCCACTGGGGGCTCGGTCTCGAAATGGCCCACGCGGCAGGCACGATCGGGTTCCTGGCGCTGACGGTGCTCTGCTTCGCCGCGATCATCCAGTGGCTCAACGCCCGATTCGGCGCGGCGGGCCGGATCCTCGTACTCGCCCTGCTGATGCTCCAGCTCACCTCGGCCGGAGGCACCTACCCGGTCCAGACCAGCCCCGGCTTCTTCAACACCGTCCACCCCTATCTGCCGATGACCTATGTCGTCGAGTCGCTGCGCCGGCTGATCACGGGCGGCGGGATCGGCTCCGTCTGGGGCGCGTGCGCCGTGCTGCTCGCCTTCACCATCGGGGCGCTGGCGCTCACCGCGCTCGCCGCGCGGAACAAGCAGGTGTGGACGTTCGACCGCCTCCATCCCGAGCTGAGCATGTGAGATCACCGGACCTGTGAGAATCAACGCCATGAACAGCAGCAGCACCCGGCGGCAGGCGACGCGCGCCAAGCTCTACGAAGCCGCCGTGACCCTCATCGCCGAACAGGGATTCTCCGCGACGACCGTCGACGAGATCGCCGAGCGGGCGGGGGTCGCGAAGGGCACGGTCTACTACAACTTCAAGAGCAAGACCGAGCTCTTCGAGGAGCTGCTGCGGTACGGGGTGGGCCTGCTCACCGCGTCCCTGCAGGCGGCGGCGGAGGAGACGGAGGAGCGGGGCGGCACCCGTGTCGAGGCCCTGGACGCGATGGTCAGGGCAGGCCTGGTCTTCATCGACCGCTACCCCGCCTTCACCCAGCTGTACGTCGCCGAGCTGTGGCGCACCAACCGTGCCTGGCAGTCGACGCTGATGGTGGTGCGCCAGCAGGCGGTGGCCGTGGTGGAGACCGTGCTGCGGGAGGGCGTCGATCGCGGCGAGCTGAGCGAGGATATCGATGTGCAGCTCACCGCGGCCGCGCTCGTCGGGATGGTGCTGGTGGCCGCGCTCGACTGGCAGGCGTTCCAGCCGGAGCGGTCGATCGACGATGTCCACTCGGCGCTGTCCCGGCTGCTGCACGGGCGGGTCAGCGGGCGCTGAGCACGGCCCCCGGGCCGGCTGGAGAAACGAGAAACCGGTCCGGCGAAGCTCGATCCCCCTGAGCTTCGCCGGACCGGCGTTTCCCCCCGCTCCCCCCGTGTCCCCCCGTCCCCTGTTCCCCCGTTCTCCCCGTCTCCCCCGTGGCGTTGCCCGGGACCACGGCCCCCGTTCCCCTGTTTCCCCCGGATCCGGGCAACCCCGTCGGACCGGTACGCCGCGCCGTTCCGCCGCCCCGTGCCGGCGGTGCGGCGCCGCGCCCTTTCCATGGCCCCCACTCTTCCTTCCGCGCAGGTGGGACCCCATCCGCGCGCCTACTCATCTCGCGGCCTAGGTACGGATACTCAGAGCCCCGTGCTCATCCCCAGGCCGCTCCCCGGCGCGGTCCGCTGTCAGTGCCTGCCGATACAGTCCCTGACATGGCACGGATTGCGGTGATCGGCGCGGGGATGGGCGCCATGGCGGCGGCGGCCCGGCTCGCGGTGGCAGGGCACCGGGTGACGGTCCACGAGCGCTCGGAGACCTTCGGCGGTGCGGTGGGCGGATTCGAGCGGGACGGCTTCGCCTTCGACACGGGCCCCGGTCTGCTGCACCTGCCCGCGGTGTACCGCGATCTGTTCCTGAAGACCGGCAAACAACCGCTGGAGAGCCTGGTCGAGATGGCCCAGGTGGAACCGGCGAGCCGCCATCTGTTCGCCGACGGCACGGAGGTGTCCCTGCCGAACGCCTCACACGGTGGCGCCGTCGCCGCGCTGGACTCGGCGCTCGGCTCAGGGGCCGGTGAACGGTGGGGCGATTTCCTGAAGCGCGCGCGCGAGTGCTGGGACCGCTCACGCCGCCCCCTGCTCGAGGAGCCGCTGTGGCCCAACTGGCAGGTGCTGGGCCGTGAGCCGTATCCGGCGCTGCGGCAGCGCCGGTTGCTGCGTGTCCGGCAGGCCGCCACGCTGGCCCAGGTCGGTGCCTGGGAGCTGGACGATCCCCGGCTCGCGACCCTGCTCGACGCATGCGCCCTGTCGTACGGACTCGACCCGAGGCGGGTCCCGGCCAGTGCCGCGCTGCTTCCGTACATGGAGCAGGCGTTCGGGGCCTGGTATGTCCGCGGTGGGATGCGGTCCCTCGCGCGGGCGGTGTACGAGCGCTGCCTGGAGCGCGGGGTGGAGTTCGTCTTCAGCAGCGAGGTGACCGGCGTCCTCGAACGGGACGGCAGGGCCGCCGGCCTGGAGCTCGCCGACGGCTCCACGGTCGAGGCGGACCAGGTGGTGGCGGCTGCCGGGCGCGGCGGGCTCGGCGAGCGGAAGCTGTGGCGTGACGGCGAGGTCCGGCCCACCGCGGCGGACACGGACCCTGGCCGGTTCACGGTGCTGCTGGCCCTGCGCGGAGCCCGCCCCGCGGGAGCCGCGCACCGAGCCGTGGTGCACTCCCCCGACACCGCGGCCGAGGCCGCGGCGGTCTTCGGCGATGGGCCGACCGCGCACCCGACGGTCACCGTGCTGCGTCCGGACGACCCGGCGAACCGTCCGGACGACGCCCACGAGGCGGTCACCCTGACCGCGACGGTCTCGGGCGATCCGGCGCGCTGGGCGGATGGGGCGGTGCGCGAGCGCTGTGCGGACACCCTGATCACCGCCGCGGAGCGGGTGATCCCGGACCTACGGGAGCGCCTGCTCTGGCGCGAGGTCCTCACCCCGGCCGAGACGGGCCGGGTCCGCCCGCCCGCGCTGGCGGGCGAAGGCGGTGCGTACCTCCGCCCCTCGAACAGCACCGCCTTGCCCGGCCTCCACCTGGCAGGCGGCTGGTCCCACCCGGGCGGCGGCCTGGCCCACGCGGGCATGTCGGGTGCGCTGGTGGCAGGCCTGATCGTGGAGGGCGAGGACTTCCGCGGCTCGCAGTGAGCATGCGCCGGGCTGTCGGCGCGGCCACTCCACGGTGCCGGGCGGGCAGGCCCGGTCTGTCCTGGGGCGTTGTTGCGAAAGTAGCGCCGTCCGCCCGGAGGGTGGGGCTCGCGGCGTCTGGTGCGTGCGATCGCAAGGCGGAGGGTCATCCTCGTACTGGACGTACTTGGCTGAGTCCGACAACGCAGCGAGTGTGCGTACCAGACGCCGCGTGCCAGGCGGGGCTCGCAACACGCCTTAGTAGCGGTACGGCTGCTGCTGGCCGTTCTCGTAACCGTCGTAGCCGTATTCGTAACCCGTGTTCGGGTAGCCGTACGACTGCTGCGGTGCCTGAGGCTCCTGGTCTCCGTCGCGCTGCTGGGGCACCCAGACTCCGCCCGGCGGGGTCTCCTGGTAGCCCTGCTGGGTGGCGTAGGGGTCGCCGTACTGCTGCTGGCTCTGCTGCGCGGCATAAGGGTCGTCGTACGACCCGTAGCTGGGGGTGCCGACGTACGGGTCGGAGTATGCGGCGTACTGCTGCTGACCAGCGCCGTAGTCGTACTGCGCGGCGTATGCGTCCTGCGCCTGCGCCGCGCTCGGCTGCTCGTACGGGGAGCTGTAGCTGCCGTAGCCCTCGTAGACGCCGTACTGGCTCGTGTCATCCGGCAACGGCACCGGTTCGTACACCGGCTTCACACCCTCGTGCGGCTCACGCGGTTCGTACGGCTCGTACTGCTCATCGGCTCCCGGCTCGTACGCGAGGTCCGAGACCTCGAGCGTGGGCTCACGCTGGGCCGCGGCACCAGCTCCGGAGGCCTTGCGGCGGCGGCTTGCCCCCGGCTTCCCCCCTATGGCCCAGCCCGTCGAGAACCCTCGCCGGAAGGACAACGTCACATATGTCTGACCGACCGCGAAGCACACCGCGCCGACCCCGATGACGATCACGTTCGGCAGCAGCACGCCCAGGACGACGCCGAGGAACCCGACGAACGCGAGCAGGCGCCAGCGCAGCCGCGCCTTGTACTGGAGCAGAACCTCGCCCAGCAGCCATAGCGCGACAATGCCGAACGCGATGTAGAGCGCCGTCCAGCCCATGCCCGCCCCTCCTCATCGGCCGCCGCCGGGGGTGTAGGCGGGGTGTGGCCGGTTACGACTGCTCGTGCAGTCCGAGATTCTCGTAGATTTCCAGTGTCGCGGTGGAGTTGTTGAGCGTAATGAAATGCAGACCGGGGACACCCTCGGACAGCAGTCGTGCACCGAACTCCGTCGCGAACTCGATGCCAATGGAGCGTACAGCGGCGGGGTCGTCGCCGACCGCGCGCATCCTCTCCTCGAGCGCGGCGGGAAAGGCCGCATTGCTCAGCTGACGGAACCGCTCGATCTGCTTCACGCTGGTCACGGGCATGATCTCGGGAATGATCGGGGTCGAACAGCCCGCCGCGGCGACTCGGTCACACAGTCGGAAGTAGTCGTCAGGGTCGAAGAACATCTGGGTGATCGCATAGTCGGCACCGGCCCGGCACTTGGCCACGAAGTGCTTGACGTCCGTGTCCCAGTCGGTGGATCGCGGATGCATCTCGGGGAAGGCGGCGACACCGACACAGAAGTCGCCGGCGTCCTTGATCAGCCGGACCAGATCGGCGGCATGGGTGACACCGTCCGGGTGATCGACCCATTCGCCCATGGGGTCACCGGGCGGGTCGCCGCGCAGGGCCAGCATGTTGCGGATACCCGCGTCGGCGAACTGGCCGATCATATTGCGCAGTTCGGCGATGGAATGGCCCACCGCGGTGAGGTGGGCGACCGGGGTCAGGGTGCTGTCCGCGGCGATCTCCTGGGTGGCCTTGACCGTGCCGGAGCGGGTCGAGCCCCCGGCACCGTAGGTCACGGAGACAAAGCTCGGGCGTACCGCCTCGACTCTGCGCAGCGCGTTCCAGAGATTGCGCTCGCCTCTCTCCGTCTTGGGCGCCCAGAACTCAAAGGAGTACGAGGTCTTGCCGGTCGCCAGCAGCTCGCGCACGGTGTGGGCGCGGTCCGTCCTGGTCGAAGCTGTACCAAGGGCCATATTCGCAGGTTAGCCGGGGCTACCGGGGGACCCAACCGATGTCCACTTTTCGGACAGGAACTGTTCGCATTCAGCCTAGACCCCTGAATCACCGCATCCACGTATCCGCATGCTGAGATCGGCCGCCGCAGCGCCGGGGTCGTCGGCCTCGGTGATCGCCCGGACGACGACGACACGACGGGCTCCCGCTTCCAGCACCTGCTCCAGATTGCCCGCGTCGATCCCGCCGATCGCGAACCAGGGGCGGTCCTGCGGGAGCGAGGCGGCATAGCGCACCAGGTCGAGCCCGGGTGCCGGGCGTCCCGGCTTGGTGGGGGTGGGCCAGCAGGGCCCCGTGCAGTAGTAGTCGACGCCAGGCTGGACGGCCGCCGCAGCGACCTCCTCCGGGGCGTGGGTGGAACGCCCGATGAGCACCTCGTCACCGAGGATGGCCCGGGCCGCCGGGACGGGCAGATCGCCCTGGCCCAGGTGCAGCACGCCGGACCCGATGGCATGGGCGACATCGGCCCGGTCGTTCACCGCGAGCAGTTTTCCGTGGCGGCGGCAGGCA
This sequence comes from Streptomyces sp. NPDC019396, assembly GCF_040632375.1. Taxonomy (NCBI): domain Bacteria; kingdom Bacillati; phylum Actinomycetota; class Actinomycetes; order Kitasatosporales; family Streptomycetaceae; genus Streptomyces; species Streptomyces sp. NPDC019396. Next base: position 337,604 of record NZ_JBEYBS010000001.1, read on the forward strand.
TCGGCGAAGACGGCCAGGTGCTCGAGCTCCTCACCGGCCTCCATGCCCTTGTCCCGGAGCTGCACGATGTCCACACCGGAGGAGAGCACCGCGTCCAGGAACTGGGGGAGGTCGCCCTGGCTTCTGCGGGCATCGGTGCAGAGATAGAGCCGCGCGTCGGACAGACGGGCGCGTGCGGTGGACATGGGCTGCTCCCCCGTGGTTCGTCGGCTTGCCGGGCGGCAGCGGTGTACGAAACCGGTCGCGCCGGGCGCATGGCTGCCCGGGCGGCCGGTCGTACACCGCTGCCGCTGGTGTGGTTCAGGGTTCGGAACGTCAGACGGCGAGCGCCTGGGCCCGGCGCTTCACCTCCGTGCCGCGATTCTCGCTGAGTGCCTCCGCGGGGGTGCCCGGCAGGGTGGGGTCTGGTGTGAAGAGCCACTCGAGCATCTCTTCGTCGGTGAAGCCGTCGTCCCTCAGGAGCGTCAAGGTGCCGGACAGGCCCTTGACCACCTTGTCGCCCTGGATGAAGGCGGCCGGCACCTGGAGCGTCCGGTTCTCACCACGGCGCACGGCGATCAGCTGCCCCTCCTTGACGAGCTGGCGCACGCGCGTCACCTCGACATCGAGCATTTCCGCGATGTCCGGCAGGTGGAGCCAGGCGGGGACGAGAGCATCGATCTTTGCGTCAATCTCGGTCACAGGACAAGCCTGCCATCCCGCACTGACAGCCGGTAGCCGGGCCCTATGCGACTGCCGCCTTCAGAGGGACCCCGGGATCCCCCGCACGGGCGGGGTCCAGGCGGGCGCCCGCCTCGATGAGGCGGCGGCCCTGGGTCACGTCACGGGGCCTGCCGACCGCCAGGACCGCGGCCAGTGCGCCGTCTTTCAGCCACAGCACGGACCAGCCGGAATCCGCCGCGGGGTCACCCCGCCGAATGAGTGTCCCGGCGCCCTCGTGGTGGCCCGCGTACTGCACGAAGCGGCCGAACTGCTCGGACCAGAAGTACGGCACCGGGTCATAGGTCAGCGGCGGCTCGCCCTCAGCGCCGTGCAGCGCCCGCAGCACATTGGCTGCGACCGCGCGCGGGCCCTGGAGGGCGTTGTCCCAGTGGTGCACGAGGAGCCGTCCGCCGTAGCGCCGTGAGGGGAAGGAGGCGCAGTCGCCCACCGCGTACACGTCCGGCAGCGTGGTGTGCAGCTGAGCGTCGGCGGTGATCGATCCGTCCGGCCCGAGGCCGATGCCCGAGCCGGCGAGCCAGCCGGTCGCCGGACGCGCGCCGATGCCCACGACGACGGCGCCTGCCGTCAGCCGCCGGACCTCCCCGCCCCCGGCCTCTGCGCCCTCGGCGATGACGACCGCCCCGGGCTCGACGGCGGCGACACGTGCGTCCGTGAGGAGGGCGGCTCCGCTCTCGGCGTACCAGTCGGCCATCGGCCCGGTCACCTCGGCGGGCAGGGCACCCGCGAGGGGCCGGTCGGCCGCCTCCACCACGGTGACCGCGCAGCCGGCCTGGCGCGCGGCGGTGGCGAACTCCGCTCCGATCCAGCCCGCGCCGACCACCACGATGTCGTGCTGCCGCTCCAGCACGGGGCGCAGCCGCCGTGCGTCGTCGAGGGTGCGCAGCAGATGGACGCCCTGGACGCCTTCGGTGCCGGGCAGGGTGAGGGGCTCGGCGCCGGTGGCGATCACCAGGGTGTCGTACGGGACGGGGCCCGCCTCGGTGTCGAGCTCATGAGCGTCCGGGCGCAGCCCGGTGACCTCGCGGCCCAGCCGGAGGTCGATGTCGAGCGCGTCGAAGTCGACGTCGAGTGCGGAGCCCTCTGCGGTGCCGAGCAGCACGGCCTTGGAGAGCGGAGGCCGGTCATAGGGCTGGTGCGGCTCGGCGCCGATCAGAGTGAGGCCGCCGGTGTAGCCCTGTTCGCGCAGGGCCACCGCGGTCTGCACCCCGGCCATCCCGGCCCCGGCGATGACGACTCGACGCTGCGTGGTGTGCTCGTTCACCAGGCCAGCCTAATCATCTGACGAGCCGTCAGGAAGCTTGGCGGTCGGCCGGAGTCCCGGCCGGGAGCTCTTCGACGACGCTGGTGCCCCTGCCGTCCCGGGACTCCCACTCCCAAGTCTCCTCAAGGCGCACCCGCCCGTCCGGGAGTTGGACCACCGTGGAGACGCAGTGCCCGGATGCCGTCGTTCCGTCCCGCTTGAGCTGGACATAGCGGAAGTCCAGCCGGTCGCCGTCCCGGGTGCCGACGAGGCGCCCGCGGACCACGTCCCCGCCCTCGTACTCGGCCCACACCTGGCCGTCCCGCTCGTGGTAGGCGAACCGGGTCCGAATGCCCACCTGGCCCGGGGCCTGGTCCGCCACAGGGGCGAGGACGAGTCCGTCGAGCGAGCGGGTCACGGTGCGGGCTCCCTTACTGCGAGTTGATGACCGGAGTTAGGCTGACCACCGTACTGCTACTCGCGGGAGCCCGGCCGCACCGGGCTGAGAGGGAGGCTGAGGCGGCCTCCGACCGTACGAACCTGATCCGGGTCATGCCGGCGAAGGGAGGGTCCGGATGCCCGTGCATCCACGGACGTCCGCCGACGTCCTTGTCGTCGGGGGCGGAATCATCGGCCTGGTCACGGCCTGGCGGTCGGCGCAGCGCGGACTGCGTACGGCGCTCGCCGACCCCGATCCGGGCGGCGGGGCCGCACAGGTCGCTGCCGGCATGCTGGCAGCCGTCACCGAGCTGCACTACGGCGAGGAGACGCTCCTCGGCCTCAATCTCGCCTCCGCCCGGCGCTATCCGGACTTCGTCGCGGAGCTTGAGGAGGCGAGCGGCCAGGACACCGGTTACCGGGCCTGCGGGACGCTCGCGGTCGCGCTGGACGCGGACGACCGGGCTCATCTGCGCGAGCTGCACGCGCTCCAGCGCCGCTGCGGGCTGGAGTCGGTGTGGCTCACCGGACGCGAGTGCCGCCGGCTCGAACCGATGCTCGCCCCGGGCGTCAGAGGCGGACTGCGGGTCGACGGTGATCATCAGATCGACCCGCGGCGGCTGGCGAGTGCGCTGGTGGTGGCCTGCGAGCGGGCGGGGGTGGTCTTCCACCGCACATGGGCGGCCGGACTCACGGTCGAGGGCGACCGCGCCACCGGGGCGGTGCTCGGCCCGCCCGGGGCTCCCACCGCCGACGGCCCCGGAGCTGCCCATGAGGTGGTCGCGGATCAGGTGGTGCTGGCCGCGGGCAGTCTCAGCGGCCGGCTGGCCGGTGTGCCCGACGAGGTCCTGCCTCCGGTGCGGCCGGTGAAGGGGCAGGTGCTGCGGCTGACGGTGCCGGGTCCGCGCGCCCCGTTCCTGTCGCGGACGGTACGGGCCGTGGTGCGGGGCAGCCAGGTGTACCTGGTGCCCCGTGAGAACGGCGAGCTGGTCGTGGGCGCCACGAGCGAGGAGCTGGGCTGGGACACCACGGTCACGGCGGGCGGGGTGTACGAGCTGCTGCGCGACGCCCATGAGCTGGTGCCGGGCATCACCGAACTGCCGCTCACCGAGACCCGTGCGGGCCTGCGGCCCGGCTCGCCGGACAACGCGCCGCTGCTCGGACCTACGGAGCTGCCCGGGCTGCTGCTCGCCACCGGGCACTACCGCAACGGTGTACTGCTGACCCCGGTGACCGGCGACGCCCTGGCCGACGCCCTGGTCACGGGGGAACTGCCGGAAGAGGCCCGCCCCTTCGCTCCTCATCGCTTCTCTCCCGCACGCCAGGAGGCGTCCGTATGAGCACGACCGTGAATCCGACCGTCTCCGTCAACGGGGAGCCGCGGGAAATCGCGGCGGGTACGAGCCTCGGCACGCTGGTCGCGACACTGACCGCGGCTCGCTCCGGCGTCGCGGCCGCGGTGAACGAGTCGGTCGTCCCGCGCAGCGAGTGGCCGGGGACCCCGCTCGGTGACGGCGACCGGGTCGAGATCCTCACCGCGGTGCAGGGCGGGTGACCGGGCTCATGGCAGACGACCGTTTCGTGCTGGGCGGGGTGGAGTTCTCGTCCCGGCTGATCATGGGTACGGGCGGGGCGCCGAGCCTCGACGTCCTGGAGCGCGCGCTGGTCGCCAGCGGTACGGAGCTCACGACGGTGGCGATGCGGCGGCTGGATCCGACCGTGCGGGGCTCCGTGCTGTCGGTGCTCGACCGGCTGGGCATCCGGGTGCTGCCCAACACCGCGGGCTGCTTCACGGCGGGCGAGGCCGTGCTCACGGCACGGCTGGCCCGCGAGGCGCTGGGCACGCACTGGATCAAGCTCGAGGTGGTCGCCGACGAGCGCACTCTGCTGCCCGACCCGGTGGAGCTGCTGGACGCCGCCGAGGTACTGGTGGACGACGGCTTCGTCGTGCTGCCGTACACCAGCGACGATCCGGTCCTCGCCCGGAAGCTGGAGGAGGTGGGCTGCGCGGCGATCATGCCGCTGGGTTCCCCGATCGGATCCGGGCTCGGCATCCGCAACCCGCACAACTTCCAGCTCATCACCGAGCAGGCCGGTGTCCCGGTGATCCTGGACGCCGGGGCGGGCACCGCGTCGGACGCGGCCCTGGCGATGGAGCTGGGCTGCGAGGCGGTGATGCTCGCCTCTGCGGTCACCCGGGCCCAGGAGCCGGCGCTGATGGCCTCCGCGATGCGCCACGCGGTCGAGGCGGGCCGCCTGGCACACCGCGCCGGCAGGATCCCGCGCCGCCATTTCGCCCAGGCGTCCTCACCGGTCGGCGGGCGGGCGGTGCTGGACCCGGAGCGCCCGGCGTTCTGAGTACGCCGCCGGGCCGCGATGCTACCCAGCGAGCGGCTTCTCACACCCGCGCGTCACAGCCGCGCTTCAGTACGGTTCCGGGGATGGTCCTGGGGGACAACGGCCCCTCGTCCGGCTCGTAGACTCGCCTGCGTGGATACGACCCTTCAGGACCCCCTCGTCGGGCAGCTGCTCGACGGCCGCTACCGCGTCGACGCGCGTATCGCCGTCGGCGGGATGGCCACGGTCTACCGGGCCGTGGACATCCGGCTCGACCGGGTGCTCGCCCTCAAGGTGATGCACCCGGAGCTCGCGGCGGACGCGTCCTTCGTGGAGCGCTTCATCCGTGAGGCCAAGTCCGTGGCCCGGCTGTCCCACCCCAATGTGGTGGGGGTGTACGACCAGGGGGCACAGGGCGCTTACGTCTATCTGGCGATGGAGTACGTCCCGGGATGCAATCTGCGCGATGTGCTGCGCGAGCGGGGCGCGCTCCAGCCGCGGGCCGCGCTCGACATCCTGGAGCCGGTGCTGGCGGCGCTGGGGGCGGCGCACAGGGCCGGGTTCGTGCACCGGGACATGAAGCCGGAAAACGTGCTGATAGGCGATGACGGCCGGGTCAAGGTGGCCGACTTCGGGCTTGTCAGGGCCGTGGGGTCGGTGACGAACACCACGGGCTCGGTGCTCGGGACAGTGTCCTATCTCGCACCGGAGCAGATCGAGTCCGGCACCGCCGGCACCCAGGCCGATGTCTACGCCTGCGGGGTGGTCCTCTACGAGATGCTGACCGGCGACAAGCCGCACACCGGGGACTCCCCCGCGCAGGTGCTCTACCAGCATCTGCACGAGGACGTGCCCGCACCGTCCGCCGCCGTACCCGGGCTCGCCGCCGAGCTGGACGGCCTGGTCGCGGGGGCCACCGCCCGCGCTCCGGAGCAGCGCCCGGCCGACGCCGTCGCGCTGCTGGCCCACGCCCGCGAGGCGCGTGCCGCCCTCAGCGACGCGCAGCTCGACGCCGTACCGCCGCAGTCCAGGACCGCCGCGCACGACGGCGCCGACGACCGTACGAGTGTGATCCCGCGTGCCGTCCCGTCAGCGACGCACACCACGGCAGCGCCCGGGGTCGTGGAGCACACCAGCCGCCTGGAGCTGCCGGCCGATGCCCCGGAGGGGTTCCAGCCTTCGGGGCACGGACACTCGCGCCCGCGGCGGCCCCGCCGGGGAGTGCTCGCGGCTGTCGTGGCCGCGCTGCTCCTGCTCGGGGTCGGCACCGGGGTCTGGTACATCAATTCCGGGCAGTTCACGAGGGTGCCCTCCGTGCTCGGCAAGACCGAGTCGGAGGCCAGGAAGCGCCTCATCGACGCCGGACTCGAGGTGGAGCCGTCCAAGAAGGACTACAGCGAGGTCTTCAAGCGCGGGACCGTCATGGCCGCCGACCCCGAGCAGGGCAAGCGCATCCGGCACAACGGCTCGGTGACGCTGACGATCTCCCGGGGCCCCGAGATCGTCAAGGTGCCCGAGCTGGAGGGGCTGAGCCTCTCCGAAGCGCGCAGCGCCCTGCGCAAGGTGGGTCTGGCTCCGGGCGTGGTCACCAGGGAGTTCGACGAAGAGGCCGCCCAGGGCACCGTCACCGGCTCGGATCCGGTGACCGGCACCGGAGCGCGCCCGGACTCCGCCGTCGCGCTGGTCGTGAGCAAGGGTGCGCCGATCGACACCCCCGGGGTCGTCGGCGAGACCGTCGAGGACGCCACGGCCGCGCTCGAGGAGGCGGGACTGAAGGTCAAGGTCGCCCCGCGGCAGGTCCACTCCCCCGAGGAGGCCGGTACCGTCGCCGCTCAGTCCCCTGCTGAGGGCGGCCAGGTGGCCGCGGGCGACACGATCAACCTCACCGTCTCCAAGGGCCCGCGCATGGTCGAGGTGCCGGATGTCACCGGCGACAACGTCGAGTCGGCGACCAGCGAGCTCAAGAAGGCCGGCTTCGAGGTGAAGGTCGAGCGCAGCTTCCCCTTCCTGGGCAACGAGATCGAGAGCCAGTCCGTGGCCGGGGGCGAGCAGGCACCCGAGGGCAGCACCATCACCATCAAGACCAAGGGACTCTGAGAGACGATGCACAACCCCGTCGGCGCCCACGTTCCCGTAGCCGGCGGCCTCGCCAGGACGGGCCTGGCGTACGCGCGCGAGATCGGCGCCGAGACCGTCCAGGTCTTCGTGGCCAATCCGCGCGGCTGGGCGACGCCTCCCGGGAATCCCGCGCAGGACGAGCGCTTTCGCGCCGACTGCGCGGCCGCGGGGATACCGGTGTACGTACACGCCCCGTATCTGATCAACTTCGGCTCGCACACCCCTGCGACCGCCGAGAGCTCCGTGGAGTCGATGCGGCACTCGCTGCGCCGGGGCCGGGAGATCGGGGCGCTGGGCGTGGTCGTGCACACGGGTTCGGCCACCGGGGGCCGCTCGCGGGAGGTGGCGTTGCGGCAGGTGCGCGACCTGGTGCTGCCGCTGCTCGACGAGCTCACGCACGACGAGGATCCGGTGCTGCTGCTGGAGTCCACCGCCGGACAGGGCTTCTCGCTCTGTGCCACGATCGAGGACCTCGGGCCGTATTTCGCGGCGCTGGACGCCCACCCGAAGCTGGGCGTCTGCCTCGACACGTGTCATGTCTTCGCCGCCGGGCACGACCTGTCCGCGCCGGGCGGGGTCAAGGAGACCCTGGATCTGATGGTGGAGACGGTGGGCGAGGGAAGGCTGAAGCTGGTCCACGCCAATGATTCGAAGGAGCCGTGGGGGTCGCACCGGGACCGGCACGCGAACATCGGCGCGGGCCATATCGGCGAGGAGGCGTTCCGGGAGCTGATGGCGCATCCCGCCGCCGACGGGGTGCCGCTGATCATCGAGACCCCGGGGCCGAAGGACGCCTACGCGGCCGATGTGGCACGGCTGAAGGGCCTGCGCCTGCCCTGACGGGTGACGCCGAACCGGCCCCGGCCGGTCACCGTCAGCTCGTCGTCAGAGCTCGGGGCCGTCCCCGGGCTGCTCCTGGTAGGAGTAGCGCTGCTCCCGCCAGGGGTCGCCGATGTTGTGGTAGCCCCGTTCCTCCCAGAAGCCCCGGCGGTCCGTGGTCATGTACTCCACGCCCCGCACCCACTTCGGTCCCTTCCACGCGTACAGATGCGGTACGACGAGCCGCAGCGGGAAACCGTGTTCGGCGGTGAGCAGCTCACCGTCCTTGTGGGTGGCGAAGATCGCGCGGTCGGAGAAGAAGTCGGCGAGCCGGAGATTGGCGCTGTAGCCGTACTCGGCCCAGACCATGACATGGGTGACGGACGGTGCGGGCGGGGCCAGCTCGACGATGGTCCGGGCGGGGACCCCACCCCATTCGGCCCCGAGCATGCTGAATTTCGTCACGCAGTGCAGATCGGCCACGATCGTGGCGAACGGCAGGGCCGAGAACTCCTCGTGGTTCCAGCAGTGCTTCTCGCCGTCCGCTGTGGCGCCGAAAACCCGGAACTCCCAGCGCTCGGCCCTGAACTTGGGGACGGGACCGTAGTGGGTGACGGGCCAGCCACGCTGCATTCGCTGCCCCGGAGGGAGCCCGGACTGCTCGGACTCGCGTATCTCCCGGCTCTCCGGCTGACCCATGCCATCCATGGTGACAGACCGGGAGGGGTGGTCATGACCAGGTCTGGGCCGATTCGGGCAACTCCTACTAAGCATGCACTTACTGGACGGTCATGGATCACGGTGCGAGGATGCGGCCATCCTGCCCCAGTCACACGCGCGGAAGGAGCCTCTGCGATGCAGGGCGACCCTGAGGTCATCGAGTTCCTCAATGAGCAGCTGACTGCCGAATTGACCGCGATCAACCAGTACTTCCTGCACGCGAAGATGCAGGAGAACTTCGGCTGGACCAAGCTCGCCAAGTACACCCGGGCCGAATCGTTCGACGAGATGAAGCACGCGGAGGTGCTGACCGACCGGATCCTGTTCCTGGAGGGCCTCCCGAACTACCAGCGGCTCTTCCACGTGCGGATCGGGCAGACGGTCACCGAGATGTTCCAGGCCGACCGGCAGGTCGAGGTCGAGGCCATCGACCGGCTGCGGCGCGGGATCGAGGTCATGCGGAACAAGGGCGACATCACGTCGGCCAACATCTTCGAGTCGATCCTGGCCGACGAGGAGCACCACATCGACTATCTCGACACGCAGCTGGAGCTGGTCGAGAAGCTCGGGGAGCCGCTGTACATCGCCCAGCTGATCGAGCAGCCCGAGAGCTGAGGGCCGAGGGCCGCAGGGAACTCAGGCGGCTTCGGGCAGTGCCTGCGGGATGTCCGGTGTCTCGGCCGACGGGTCGTCCGAGGCGCCAAGCGTCGCGTCGTGGCCGAGCGACAGCGCGGCGGTGCGGTCGCCCTTCTCGAGAAGCTCGCGGCGGGGGCACGCGCCACGGCCGAGAAGCCCCTGGATGCGCCGGACGCACGATCCGCAGTCCGTGCCCGCTTTGGATACCGAGGCGATCTGGCGGGGGGTGCAGGCACCGGCCTCCGCGTGCTCCTTGACCTGCTTCTCGGTGATGCCGAAGCACGAGCAGACGTACACGCGGTTCACCTCCCGATGGGATCGGATCGTCGGATCGGATCGATAGTGGCGCCGTCCCCGATGATCGGTGAGGCTAACCTAACCTTACCTGCCGCCCCTGGGTGGCAAAAGCCCCGGACGCGACTGTGGGGCGCGGATCACAAGGATCCGCGCCCCACAGTCGTGTACAGCCGTGCATACAGGTCACTACTGGTCCCGGTACATCTCCGCCACCAGGAAGGCCAGGTCCAGCGACTGGCTGCGGTTGAGCCGCGGGTCGCAGGCCGTCTCGTAGCGCTGGTGCAGGTCGTCCACGAAGATCTCGTCACCGCCGCCCACACACTCGGTGACGTCATCGCCGGTGAGCTCGACATGGATGCCACCGGGGTGCGTACCGAGGGCCTTGTGGACCTCGAAGAAGCCCTTGACCTCGTCCAGCACATCGTCGAAGCGGCGGGTCTTGTGCCCGGAAGCCGCCTCGAAGGTGTTGCCGTGCATCGGGTCGGTCACCCAGGCCACCGTGGCACCGGATGCCGTCACCTTCTCGACCAGCTCGGGGAGCCGGTCACGGACCTTGTCGGCGCCCATGCGGACGATGAAGGTCAGCCGGCCGGGCTCGCGCTCCGGGTCCAGCTTGTCGATGTACCGCAGGGCCTCGTCGACCGTGGTGGTCGGGCCGAGCTTCACACCGATGGGGTTGCGGACCTTCGACGCGAACTCGATGTGCGCACCGTCCATCTGCCGGGTGCGCTCACCGATCCACAGCATGTGGCCCGAGACGTCGTAGAGCTGTCCGGTACGGGAGTCGGTACGGGTCAGCGCCGACTCGTAGTCCAGGAGCAGGGCCTCGTGGGAGGCGAAGAACTCGACGGTGCGGAACTCGGCCGGGTCGGTACCGCAGGCCTTCATGAAGTTCAGCGCGTTGTCGATCTCGCGCGCGAGTTGCTCGTAGCGCTGCCCCGACGGGGACGACTTCACGAAGTCCTGGTTCCAGGCGTGCACCTGGCGCAGGTCGGCGTAACCACCGGTGGTGAAGGCGCGCACCAGGTTCAGCGTCGAAGCGGAGGCGTGGTACATCCGCTTCAGGCGCTCGGGGTCCGGGATGCGGGCCTCTTCGGTGAAGTCGAAGCCGTTGACGGAGTCGCCCCGGTAGGTCGGGAGGGTCACACCGTCGCGGGTCTCGTTGGGCTTGGAGCGCGGCTTCGAGTACTGGCCGGCGATCCTGCCCACCTTGACGACCGGCACCGACGCGGCGTACGTCAGCACCGCGCCCATCTGGAGCAGGGTCTTGAGCTTGTTGCGGATGTGCTCGGCGGACACGGCGTCGAACGCCTCCGCGCAGTCGCCGCCCTGGAGCAGGAACGCCTCGCCCCTGGCGACGGCTCCCATCCGGGCGCGCAGCTGATCGCACTCGCCCGCGAAGACGAGCGGCGGATACGACTCGAGGTCCGCGATCACATCGCGCAGAGCCTCGGCATCGGGGTACTCGGGCTGCTGCGCCGCGGGCAGGTTTCGCCAGGTGTTGCCACCGGTGTCGGTGGTCTTAGCGTTCACGGTCACCCCGACAACATTACGGGGTCGCACGCGGAGTCCAGACCTCTGCTCATTTTTTGAGACAACCCTCGCCAATCCATGATCGTCTCCGCTGCTCGGGCGAAGCCCGGAGACCATGGGCCGGAGCACTCCGTATACGCTCTCCCGCGGATGGGGGACTGACAATGGACACCGGCGGCGTGGGCGGTTAGGGCGACGTGCGAGGGGCGCGGACAGCAACGGCGATCACCGGGGCAGTGCTGTGCCTCGGTATGTCGATCTGGGGGGTCTGGCTGGTCTTCGGCGCCCGGTTGACCGCGGTGACGGGGTCGGGTCCGGCCGACGGCGTCCTCACGGTGTCGGAGTGTCATGGCAACCACGACATCGGGGCCAGTCTGCTCGGCGTGGACTGCGAGGGCGCCTTCGCCGCCACGGGGAGCCGCGGACCCGCGTCCCGGGACAACGTGGTGCTGGTCGGGGCCGACGAGGACTACCCGGCGGGCAGCCGGGTCGAGGTGCGGCTGACCGACGGAGCGGCCTTCGAGCCCTCGCCCGTGGAGTTCGTCACCTACGCGACCTGGGCGGCACTGCTGCTCACACCGGGGGCGGTCGCCTGTCTGTGGATGTCCGTCGTCGCCTGGCGCGGCACGGCTCCGGGGACGCCCGGCGGCTACGCCCTGCTGGTCTTCGTCGGCGGTATCGGCGTGCTGCTGCTGGGTCTGGTGGTCCAGCTGCTGACATCGATCGTCGTCGCCCTGTTCTGAGCGCGCTGCTAAGGTGCCTCGTATGTACGCGCCGACCGACCGGAACTGGTGGTGGCCCGCTGAACCGGCGGCCCACTCCATCGCGCGTGCCCACTGACGATCTGAAAACGATCTGACCGATCACCGCGAAGGCCGCCCGAGGGGCGGCCTTCTTCCGTTTCCACGGCCGTTCCTCCCTGACGCACCCCCGCCACGGAAGGAACGCACCGATGGACATCATCAGCAGACTCCTGGACGACGACGCCCACTCCCGCCCCTTCGCCCTGCTTCGCAGGCGCACCCCGGGCCGCGACCGGGACACCGTCGATGTGCTGATCGGCCCGGTCCACGAGGCTCAGCGGCTCGCGGACATCCCGGTGGGCGGCCTGCCCTCCCTCGCTCTGGTGCCGTTCCGGCAGATCAGGGAGCGCGGCTTCGAGGTGCGGGACGACGGCACCCCGCTCGCGGTGCTGGTCGCGGACGAGGCGTACGAGCTGCCGACGGACGAGCTGCTCGACCGGCTGCCCGGGCACGAGGTCCACGTCGAGGGCGGTGGCTTCGACATCGGCGACGAGGAGTACGCCCGCACGGTGCGCCGGGTCGTCGAGGACGAGATCGGGCGGGGTGAGGGGGCGAACTTCGTCGTCCGGCGCACGTTCACGGGCGAGATCCCAGGCTTCACCCGGTCCGACGCGCTCGCCCTGTTCAGGCGGCTGCTCGAGGGCGAGCGGGGCGCTTACTGGACGTTCGTCGTGCACACCGGTGACCGCACGCTGGTGGGGGCGAGCCCCGAGGTGCACGTCCGGATGTCGGGCGGGACCGTCGTGATGAACCCGATCAGCGGCACCTACCGCTATCCGTCCGCCGGCCCTTCCGTGGAGGGGCTGCTGGACTTCCTCGCCGACCGCAAGGAGACCGACGAGCTCTCCATGGTCGTGGACGAGGAACTGAAGATGATGTGCACGGTCGGCGACAAGGGCGGTGTGGTGGTCGGCCCGCGGCTCAAGGAGATGGCGCACCTCGCACACACCGAGTACGAGCTGCGCGGGCGCTCCTCGCTCGACGTACGGGACGTGCTGCGCGAGACCATGTTCGCCGCGACGGTCACCGGCTCCCCGGTGCAGAACGCCTGCCGGGTGATCGCCCGCCACGAGCCCACGGGCCGCGGCTACTACGCGGGGGCCCTGGCACTGCTCGGGCAGGACGCGAACGGGGCACAGACGCTGGACTCCCCCATCCTGATCCGCACCGCGGACATCGCGGCGTCCGGCGCCCTGCGCGTGCCGGTCGGCGCGACGCTGGTCCGGCACTCCGACCCGCTGTCCGAGGTCGCGGAGACCCATGCCAAGGCGGCGGCGGTGCTGGCCGCCCTGGGTGTGGTTCGTCCCGGGGCGGCCGCCGGAAAGGCCGGGGCGGTACGGCCCCGGCTGGCCGCCGACGCCCGGGTGCGGGCGGCGCTCGACGCACGCAGGGACAGCCTGGCGCCGTTCTGGCTGCGGATGCAGTCCCTGCCTCCGGAAGTCACCGGGCACGCCCTGGTGGTCGACGGCGAGGACACCTTCACCGCGATGCTGGCCCATGTGCTGCGCGGGGCGGGCCTGGAGGTGACCGTTCGCCGCTACGACGATCCCGGCGTACGGGACGCTGCCCTCGCTCACGAGGGGCCGGTGGTACTCGGCCCGGGACCGGGCGACCCCTCGGACGGCACCGACCCCAAGATGCGCGTCCTGCGCTCGCTGACCGCGGGACTGCTGGCCCGTGACCCGGCGCCGCACGGGCTGCTCGGTGTCTGCCTGGGGCACGAGCTGATCGCGGCGGAACTCGGCCTGCCGATCACTCGCAAGGAGACCCCCTTCCAGGGCGCCCAGGTGCGGATCGGGCTCTTCGGCGGCGAGGAGACTGTCGGCTTCTACAACAGCTTCACCGCGGTGTGCGACGAGGCAGCGCGGGCGCGGCTGTCGGCCCGCGGTACCGAGGTCAGCCGCGACGCCCTGACCCACGAGGTCCATGCGCTGCGCGGGGACGGCTTCGCGGGGATCCAGTTCCACCCGGAGTCGGTGCTGACTCTGCGGGGCCCCGAGATCGTGCGCTCGCTGCTGAGGGGTCTGGTCCGGGAGCCTTCGGCACAGGACTGACGACGCGCCCCCGGGCCGGCCCGGCGGCTGCGGGCGGGCCCGGAGGCCGACTGCGAAGACGTGCTCAGCCGAAGAAGACGCCGGCCTCCCGGTACAGCGAGGGGTCGACCGTCTTCAGCTTGGCCGTCGCCTCGGAGATCGGGACGCGGACGATGTCCGTGCCGCGCAGCGCGACCATCTTTCCGTAGTCGCCGTCGCGCACCGCGTCGATCGCGTGCAGGCCGAAGCGGGTCGCGAGCCAGCGGTCGAAGGCGCTGGGGGTGCCGCCGCGCTGGACATGGCCCAGGACGGTCGTCCTCGCCTCCTTGCCGGTGCGTCGCTCGATCTCCTTGGCGAGCCACTCGCCGACGCCCGAGAGCCGCACATGGCCGAAGGAGTCGCGCGACTCGTCCTTGAGGACCATGTCGCCGTCCCCGGGCACCGCGCCCTCGGCGACCACCACGATCGGCGCGTACGAGGCACGGAAGCGGGAGGTGACCCAGGCGCACACCTGGTCCACGTCGAAGCGCTGCTCGGGGATGAGGATGACGTTCGCGCCGCCCGCCAGACCGGAGTGCAGGGCGATCCAACCCGCGTGACGGCCCATCACCTCGACGACCAGCACCCGCATGTGGGACTCGGCGGTGGTGTGCAGCCGGTCGATGGCCTCGGTGGCGATGCCGACCGCGGTGTCGAAGCCGAAGGTGTAGTCGGTGGCGGACAGGTCGTTGTCGATGGTCTTCGGGACGCCCACGCAGTTGATCCCGTAGTCATCGGCGAGGCGGGCCGCGACCCCGAGGGTGTCCTCGCCACCGATCGCGACCAGGGCCTCCACCTCGTGCTTGGCGAGATTCTCCTTGATCCGGCGGATGCCGTCGCTCTGCTTGAGGGGATTGGTGCGGGACGAGCCGAGGATCGTGCCGCCCCTGGGCAGGATGCCGCGCACGGCGGGGATGTCGAGCTGCACGGTGTCGCCTTCCAGCGGTCCGCGCCAGCCGTCACGGTAGCCCGTGAACTCGTATCCGTACTCCTGGACGCCCTTGCGGACGATGCCGCGGATGACCGCGTTGAGGCCGGGGCAGTCGCCGCCCCCGGTCAGTACTCCGACCCGCATGGAAGTTCCCTTCGCCGTCGGTGGTGGCATAGGGGAACCACGCTAGTAGTGACCCAGGTCACTGCGGGACGGCGCGTCAGGTTAATTCCAGTACGACAGGGGGAAGTTGGCGTCCGTCAGTTCACCCCGATTCACTCCGAGGAGTGAATCGGTGGAGGGTGGGGATCAGGCGTCGTCGAGCCCGCGCTCGATCGCGTAGCGCACCAGCTCCACGCGGTTGTGCAGCTGGAGCTTGCCGAGGGTGTTCTGCACGTGGTTCTGCACGGTGCGGTGGGAGATCACGAGCCGCTCGGCGATCTGCTTGTACGAGAGCCCCTTGGCGACCAGCCGCAGCACCTCGGTCTCGCGCTCGGTGAGCTGGGGCGCCTTCGGCTCGTCCGTGCCGGCCAGGGGCGTGGGCTCCGCGGCCAGTCGCCGGTACTCCCCCAGAACCAGCCCGGCGAGCCCGGGCGTGAACACAGGGTCGCCGACGGAGGTCCGCCGCACGGCGTCGATCAGCTCGTCCGTGCTGGCCGACTTCAGCAGATAGCCGGTCGCGCCCGACTTCACCGCTTCCAGTACGTCGGCGTGCTCACCGCTCGCCGACAGCACCAGCACCCTCAGGGCCGGGTTCGCCGCCACCACTTCCTTGCAGACCTGGACGCCGGGCATTCCGGGCAGATTCAGGTCGAGGACGATGACATCGGGGGACACGGCCCGGGCGCGGCGGACCGCCTGCGGGCCGTCGCCCGCCGTCGCCACCACATCGCAGCCGGCCGCCGCCAGGTCGCGGGCGACCGCGTCCCGCCACATCGGGTGGTCGTCCACGACCATGACCCGGATCGGCGTGTCGGCGGCCCCTGCCGGATCCGTCGCGTCCGGCCCGCCTGTCGTGTTCGTCATCGTTTCGCCTTCCCCCGTGTCCCGCGCGGGACCTTGAGCTCGACTTCCGTTCCCTGCCCCGGCACCGAGATCAGCTCGGCCGTGCCGCCGATGTCCCGCAGCCGGCCGCGGATCGACTGTGCCACTCCGAGCCTGCCCTCGCCCTCGGCCTGCGCCAGCCGTCCGTCCGGGATGCCCGGGCCGTCGTCCCGCACGGTCACGATCACCTCGTGCGACCAGTCCTCCAGCAGGATCCAGGCCTGGGCTCCGTCACCGGCGTGCCTGCGGACATTGTCCAGGGCGGCACCGACAGCGGCCGCGAGCTCCCGCGCCTCGCGCGGCGGCAGCAGCACGGGGGACCCGGGTTCGGACAGGGTGACACTGGCACCGGCATACGGCGTGAGCAGGGTGCGCAGATCGCGCGGGACCCCGTCGCCGTCGGCTCCCGGGCCCTCGTCCGCCTGCCCACCCGGCTCGTTCACGACCCGTACGAACGCGCCCTGTGTCTCGTCCTCCGAGACCCGAGAGGCGGGCAGCAGACCCCCCGCGACCAGGGTCCGCAAGGCGACTTCCTGTTCGCCCGCCATCCTGCCCAGCTCGGCGGCCTCGCCGCCGAGCGCGGTGCCGCGGCGCTGCACCATGGCCAGCACCTGGAGCACACTGTCGTGGATGTCGCGGGCCAGCCGCTCCCGTTCCCGGGTGGTCGCCTCGATCTCCAGGGCGCGAGCCAGGGTGCGCTCCGACGCGCGGGCGATCTCGACGACGTATCCGATGCCTATGGAGGCGACCCACACCAGCAGCACGTTGTGGAAGGTGTCGCGGCTGGGCTCGCCGCGCTCGATGATGTTGGCCACGGCGACAAGCGATGAGGCGAAACCGGCCCAGCGCCAGCCGCCCTTGATCGCGAAGGCGAGGACCGCACCGGCCGTCCAGATCGACGGCAGCGTCGGCAGGTCCATCCGCTGGGCGTCGGTGTCGGCGAGCGGTGTGAGAAGGATGCCGGTGAGAGCGATGGCGATGTCGGCGGCGAGGAAGCGCTTGGTGCAGCTCGCCGCGTTCGCCACCTTCGGGAGGGTAGCGAGGGTCCACAGCCCCAGGACGGCGAGATAGCCGATGGCGACCCACGGGTGCTCGAACCTGACGCGGCCGAAGACGAACAGCAGCACCGCGTAGCCCGCCGTCAGCAGACGGTACGCGGTCAGGGCGCGCCACAGCGGCAGCTCGACCGACATCCGGACGACCCGCTCACGTCTGGGCATGTCCCCCCTCCCTCGCCTGTCCTCGCCCGACTCCGGGTGCGGCACGGGCGGACGGCGCTACTCGGCGCCGTGCCGCTCCGCGGTGGCGTCCTTCGCCGCAGCCTTCGCCGCCGCTTTCGCCTCCGCCATCTGGCGCTTGGCGGCGGTGGCGTAGATGTCGACGTACTCCTGGCCGGAAAGCTTCATGATCTCGTACATGACCTCGTCGGTCACCGAGCGCAGGATGAAGCGGTCGTGGTCCATGCCGTGGTAGCGGCTGAAGTCGAGCGGCTTGCCGATCCGGATACCGGGACGCATCAGCTTGGGGACGACCTTGCCGGGGGGCTGGATCTTCTCCGTGTCGATCATGGCCACCGGAATGACGGGCGCGCCCGTCGCCAGCGCCACCCGCGCGAGGCCGCCCGGCTTGCCGCGGTAGAGCCGGCCGTCGGGCGAGCGGGTCCCCTCGGGGTAGATACCGAACAGCTCCCCGCTGCGGATCACGTCGATGCCGCTCTTGATGGCCGCCTCACCCGCGCCCCGCGCACCGGAACGGTCCACCGGCAGCTGGCCCACGCCCTTGAAGAAGGCCGCGGTCAGCTTGCCCTTGAGGCCGGGCGAGGTGAAGTACTCGGCCTTGGCGATGAAGGTGACCTTGCGGTCCAGCACAGCCGGCAGGAAGAAGGAGTCCGAGAAGGACAGGTGGTTGCTCGCGAGGATCGCGGGCCCCTCGGCGGGGATGTTCTCGAGGCCCTCCACCCAGGGTCTGAAGGCAAGCTTCAGTGACCCTCCGAGGGAGAACTTCATGGCGCCGTAGATCAACTCGAATGCCTTCCTGGTGTCCGACGCAAAGACCTTAACCCGTAAGGGGGTGGCGCCCTGCCGCCTGGTGCCGCGCTGAAGCCCCTTCGGACCTAGTCGGTGTCAGCGCCGTCGCGTACCGTGAAGGCACCTTCGGATCGCTGTCGGATCGGCGTTCGGACCAGGTTCGGACCGGCTCGGGAATCGCGCCCGGCCCCGGGACCCGGTCCGGTGCTCACAGATCCCCCTGCGATCCCTTGTGATCCCTTGCACCTCTTTCTTGCGATGACCTCTCACGAGCACTTCTCACGAACAGGAGACGCCCGGTGCCGGTACTGCCTGGAGCTGAGCCCTACCGCCACGAGGGCGGCGAAGTCGGTGTCCTTCTCTGCCACGGATTCACCGGTTCCCCCCAGTCGCTGCGCCCCTGGGCTGAGTATCTGGCGGAGCGCGGTCTGACCGTGTCGCTGCCCCTGCTGCCCGGCCATGGCACCAGCTGGCAGGACATGCAGCTGACCGGCTGGCAGGACTGGTACGCGGAGGTGGACAGGGAGCTGCGCGCGCTCACGGAGCGGTGCAGCCAGGTGTTCGTCTGCGGGCTCTCCATGGGCGGTGCGCTGACGCTGCGGCTCGCGGCCAGGCACGGTGACGCGATCAGCGGCATCGTCCTGGTCAACCCGGCGAACAAGATGCACGGTCTCGCGGCCAAGGCGCTCCCGGTGGCCCGGCATCTGGTCCCCAGCACCAAGGGCATTGCCAGCGATATCTCCATGGGGGGCTCGGAGGAGGTCGGCTACGACCGGGTGCCGCTGCACGCGGCGCACTCCCTGCGCAATTTCCTCAAGCTGGTCGACGGGGAGCTGCCCCAGGTCACCCAGCCGATGGTGCTGCTGCACAGCCCGCAGGACCATGTGGTGCCGCCGGTCGACTCGGCCCGGATCCTCAGCCGGGTCTCGTCCCAGGACGTCAAGGAGATCCTGCTGGAACAGAGCTACCACGTGGCGACGTTGGACCACGATGCGGAGCTGATTTTCGAGGAGAGCTACGCGTTCATCGGTCGGCTCGCTCCGGGTGCCAGCGGTACACCGAGTGGGGGGAGCGGCGGGAAGAAGGGAAGCACATCCGGTGGCTGAGCAGCACGATGCGGACCGGGACGACCGGGAGCCGGAGCCGATCGACGAGGAGGCCGCCTGGGCGGCGATCGTCGCGGGCTACGGCGAGGAGCCGACCGACCCGCCGGGCGCCAGACCCTTCAGGCCCATCGAGGATCTGGCACTTCCCGACGAGTCGGCCATGGTGGAGAAGCCGGACAAGCCGCGGCACGGCGCGCCGCCCGCGTCCGGGGACGACGCATCCGAGGACGATGACGACGACGAAGGCGGCCCCGGCTCCACCAGGCCGCTGGGCAGCTCGATCGTGTTCGCACCGGGCGTGGGCCCCGGCAAGGGCCCGCGGGACTACCAGGCGCCGGAGGCCGGCGACGACGACCTCGACGAGTCGGACGAGGGCCACTTCGTGCCGCCCGAGCCGCCGCCGCTGCCCGAGGCCGACACGACGGCGAAGTTCGCCTGGCTCGCCGTGATCGGCGGACCGGTGCTGCTGCTGCTCGCCGTGCTGCTGGAGTGGAACATGACGTGGTGGCTGACCACGCTCGGGGTCGGCGGATTCGTCGGTGGCTTCATCACCCTGGTGGCACGGATGGCACACGGGGACGACGAGGACGACGACCCCGGGCGCGGTGCGGTGGTCTGAGCCGGCCCGGCCTAGGCCGGGAGGCGCAGGGCCGCCAGCACCGGCAAATGGTCCGTCGCGGCCCTCAGGTCCTGGGCGCTGACCCCGGGATGGCCGGAAGGCACTCCGCAGCCGAGGACCTCGACACCGGGCGTCACGAAGATCGCGTCGATGCGCCGCTGCGGGGCGGTGGTCGTGAAGGTGTACTCGCCGCCCCAGGGGCGTACCCGCCGGCAGTCCCGGAGCTCGGCGGCGAGGCGCCGGAAGCCGGGGCCGTCCGGTTGTTCGTTGATGTCTCCCGCGACGACGGCATGCGGTGTGTCCATGGCCGCGAGCCGCTCCAGCAGCATCCCGGTCTGGGCGTAGCGCTCGTCGCCGTCCAGGCTCAGATGGCAGTTCAGCAGTCCCATCCTGGCCCGGCCGAACCGTACGACGGCGGTCGCGAAGCCCCGGCGGTGCAGCCCCGGGGTGAGCGGCAGCAGTACGTCCTCGGTGTGCTCGACGGTCGTGCGCAGTGAGCACAGCAGCAGCGGTCCCGCCGCGGTCGCGCCGCCGCCCAGCACGACCAGCTCGCTCTTGGCTGCGAGCCGTGCGGCGTGCTTGCGCCAGCGGAAGAAGCGCGGCGCCTCCTGGAGGAACACGAGGTCGGGCCGGCAGGCGCGGATCACCCGGGCGAGCGCGTCCTCGTCGTCCCGCATTGATCGGACGTTGTAGCTGAGCACCCGCACCACCGCCGAACCGTCCGGTTCGGTGCGGGAGTTGGGCAGCGTGTACGGCTCGGGCGTCGGCATGCGGTCAACATAGCGGGGCATGGGGGTGCGGTAGCCGGCGACGCGGGCCCGAGCACGCAGCGTGCCCGCCGCCCCTGCTCAAGGGGTGGCGGGCACGCGTGCGTACGGGTGGGTCAGCCCTGGCGGGCCAGGTCGGCCGCGCCCACCATGCCGGCCTTGTTGCCGAGCTGGGCGGCGAGCACCTGGGCGTGCGGGCGCCACTGGGCACCGATCAGCCAGCGTCGGAAGGACTTACGGATCGGGTCGAGCACCAGCTCGCCCTCGTCCGAGACACCGCCGCCGACGATGAAGGCGGACGGGTCGAAGAGCGAGGCCAGGTCGGCGAGCCCCGCACCGGCCCAGCGCGCCAGCTCACGGAAGGAGTCGACGGCCACCTTGTCGCCCTGCCGCGCCGCCTCGCTGACATGCCTGCCCTCGATGCCCCCGGGCGTGCCGTCGCCGAGGCCGAGCAGGATCCGCGCGTTCTCCGGGGTCGCGCCCGCACGCTGCTGGGCGTACCGGACGAGGGCGCGCCCCGACGCGTACTGCTCCCAGCAGCCCTGGCTGCCGCAGCCGCACAGCAGTCCGTCGGGAACCACCCGGATGTGCCCGAATTCCGCCGCCACGCCGAATCGGCCGCGGCGCAGTTTGTTGCCGATGATGATGCCCCCGCCCAGGCCGGTGCCGAGCGTGATGCAGATGACGTCTTCGTGTCCCTGGCCCGCGCCGAAACGGTACTCGCCCCACGCCGCCGCGTTGGCGTCGTTCTCCACGACGACGGGGAGGCTGACGCGCTGTTCGACCTTGTCCTTCAGCGGCTCGTGGCGCCAGTGGATGTTCGGCGCGAAGAGGACGTTGGCACGCTTGTCGTCGACATAGCCGGCGGCGCCGATGCCGACCGCTTCGATGTCGTGCCCCTTACCGGCTCCGGTGACGGCCGAGCAGATCGCGTCCACGATCCCGTCGGCGGTGGGCGGAGTGGGCACCGTGTGCGTCTCGAGAATGGCGCCCTCTTCGTCAACCACGCCGGCCGCGATCTTGGTGCCGCCGATGTCGACGCCGATGGTGAGTCCCATGTGTCCCTCAGTTTTCGGTCGTGCCCCGCTAAGGCCAACGGTACCGGAGGGACTCCCCGCCTCAGTCCAGGTCGATCTGCTCGCGCGGCCCGTCATCGGGGCCGTCACGCCGGTCACCGGGTGCCCCGCCCTGCGCCTCACCAGGCGTCTCACCACGGGTCCAGCGCCGCTCATGGCCCTCCACGGCGGAGCGGTATGCCGCGAGCAGCTCGTTGCCGGCGGCGGCCAGATGGTCGAAGACCTGCGGATTGCGTTCGACGACCGGCTCCACGACCGCCTTGGCCTGGCTGATCAACTGCTGTACGGCACCCTGTGCCGCCATGCCGAAGAGCGGGTTCTGCAACGAGGACATCTTGTCGGCCACGGCATCCATCAGCTTGCGTAGCTCTTCCGCCGCGGATCCGGTGCCGCTGCCGTGTCCGTACCGCTCCCGGCGGCGGGCCCGCTCGGCCTGCAGGTCCTCGGCACACGCCTCGGCCCAGGCGTCGGCATCGGCATCGGGGCGCTCGGTGGCATCGCTCATGGCGCGCTCCTGGTTCGACGGGAGAACGGGACTGCTTGCTGTCGACGGTACCCGAACGGGGCGCCGCCGTTCAGCGGCCCTGCGGCCACACGGCCGGATCCGGGGTGAACCTGACCCGGAGCTCTCCGTCCCTGAGGCCCGCACCCGAGACGGTGCAGCGGCGCAGCACCGACGGCAGGGACAGGACACGCCGGAACGGACCCACGGAGATCAGCAGTTCGTCGCCGCGGCGCACCAGACCCAGCTCCTCCTTCAGGGCACCGGGGAGCGGCAGGACCCAGTGGAACTCGTCCTCGTGCGCCTTGTTCGACGAGGTCGCCCGCCGGATGTCCCAGGGGTCCACGGGACCGGCCGCCCGTAGCTCCAGGCCTGCGGCGAGGCCGTTGGCGCCGCCGTCGCCGACCAGTGCGGCCAGGTCGTCGAGCCCGCGTGGATCCCTGCCCGCATGGGCCACGGAGAGCAGCGGTGCCGACTGTGCCCGGGACTCCTGGTGCCAGCGACGCAGCACCTTCTCCTGCTGGGCCTGGAGCCCGGCGAGCCAGAGGTCGGGGGACGCCGTCGGCAGGATCCGGTTGGCCACGAGCGCGTCCACCCGCATCCCGTACAGCGCGAGCCCCAGCCGTGCGGAGGGCAGGGCGTCCTCTGCGGCCGGCCCGGGCTCGGCGACCAGCCGGACCGAGGTGTTCCGGTCGTCGATCAGCTCCTGTACGGCACTGAGCTCCGTCTCCCAGCGGGCGGCGGTCTCGTACAGCCACTGCGCGGGCATCGGTACGCCGGCGAGCTGGGCCAGCATCGGGCGCAGTGCCCGGGCCGCCTGGCGTTCCGGTGGGAGTAGGCGGCGCAGATAGCGGCGGAGCTGCTCGGGCAGTCCGAGCAGGGCGATCGTCTCGCGGAGCGGGGGCATGTCGACCACGGCCACGTCCCAGCCGCCGCCGCGCAGGTCACGCAGCCCGCGAAGCAGCGCGAACTGCTCGCTGCCGGGCAGCTCGGTGAGCTCCTCGTCCTCCAGTTTCCGGGAGCCGAGCAGGTCGAGGGCCGCGGTGCTGCGCTCCTGGAAGGCGAGCAGCTCGCGGCGGAAGTGCGCACCGGAGTCGATACGGGCGGCCCAGAGACCCTCGGTCACCTCGCCGGGACCGGTGCCCATGGGGAGCCCCAGGGCCGGGGCGGAATCGGCCGTGAGCAGCAGGGTGCGCTTGCCGCTGCGGGCCGCGGCGAGCGCGGTGGCCGCCGCGACGGTGGTGCGGCCCGAGCCTCCGGGCCCGGTGACGAGGAGGATGCGCATCCGAGCGGGAGTCGCGGTCAGGCGCCCGCGCCGGACTCGACGCGCTTCTTCAGACCCGCGAGGGCGCGGTCGATGATGACCTTCTCCGCCTTGCGCTTGATCATGCCGAGCATCGGGATCTTGACGTCCACGGTGAGCTGGTAGGTGACCTCCGTGCGCTTGCCGCCGTCGACCGGCGCCAGCGTGTACGAGCCGTCGAGTTCCCGCAGCATCTGCGACTTGACCAGGGTCCAGGCCACCTGGTTCGCGCCGGTCCAGGTGTACGCGAGGGTGTGGTCGTCCTTGATCGCACCGGCGTCCAGCACGAGCCGGACCCGTACCGCACGGCCCTGGTCGTCCTTCTCCAGGACCTCGGTCTCCTTCACTTCGCCGGTCCACTCGGGGTAGCGCGCGAAGTCGGCGATCACCCCCATGACGTCGGCGGGTGCCGCGTCGATGGTGATGCTCGAGCTGGTGTGTTCCGCCATCGCCGGGCTCCTCCAGTGCTCTCCGGTGCTGTCCGGACAAGGTTGCGGTATGCAATCTACCGTGACCGTACCGGTCACCATTCCAGGGCCCAGGGCCGCCCCGTGGCGGCGAAGTGCCCGACGTTCACGCACTCGGTGGTGCCGATCCGCATCCGCCGGGCCATCGGCTGGTGGACGTGTCCGAACAGGGCGTACCGCGGCCGGGTGCGCCGGATGGCCTCCAGCAGGGCGCGGCTCCCGCGCTCGAAGCGGCGCGGGACGACGTCGTAGGTCAGTTCGGGCACGTCCGGTGGGATGTGCGAGCACAGCACGTCGACCTCGCCGAGTGCCTCGACCTTCGCCGCGTACTCCTCGTCGGAGATCTCGAAGGGGGTGCGCATGGGGGTGCGCAGTCCGCCGCCGACGAATCCGAAGACCCGGCCGTCGAGCTCGACGCGCTCGCCGTCGAGCACCGTGGTCCCGGGGCGGGCGTACTCCGGCCAGAGGGAGGGGATGTCGACGTTTCCGTAGGTCGCGTACGTCGGTGCCGGGAAGGCTGCGAACATCTCGGCGTACTGCTTGCGCACGGCGGCGAGGATCGCGGCGTCGCGGTCCAGGCCGGCCCACAACCGCCGGCCGAGATCCCTGGCCTCGTCGAAGCGGCGCGCGGTGCGCAGCTCGACGATCAGATCGGCGTTCGCGACCCCGAAGAGATCGGGGAAGATCCCGCGCGAGTGATCGGCGTAGTCCAGGAAGAGCACCAGGTCACCGAGGCAGATCAGGGCGTCGGCCCCGTCGCCTGCCCTGGCCAGGTCCCTGGTGTTCCCATGTACGTCGCTGACCACGTGAACGCGCATTCACATCACCCCGCGATCACCCTAAATCGAACAGCCCACACTGGATAGAGGGGGTCGGACCTGCACGAACTTCGCGGGCGGGGAGAGGGTGTCATAGGGTTCGCGATGCGGCGCCACGCACATGTGACGCAGCGAACATCTGACCGGGAACCCCTATCCGGAACCAAGTACTGGTCGGTAACGTCCGGGCAGTCCCGGTGCGTACACAGAGCCGTGGCGCCGGCGCCCGATGAGGAGCAGCAGTCTTGCGTGAGTTCAGCCTTCCGGCCCTGTACGAGGTCCCCACGGACGGAAACCTGACGGATCTCATCCGCCGAAATGCCACCCAGCATCCGGATGTCGCCGTCATGGGCCGAAAGGTCGGGGACACCTGGACGGATGTCACCGCCACCCAGTTCCTGGCCGAGGTGCGGGCCGCCGCCAAGGGTCTGATCGCCGCGGGCATCCAGCCCGGCGACCGGGTCGCGCTGATGTCCCGCACCCGCTACGAGTGGATCCAGCTCGACTTCGCGATCTGGAGCGCCGGCGGTGTCACCGTGCCGGTCTACGAGACCAGCTCGCCCGAGCAGGTGCGCTGGATCCTCGGCGACTCCGGTGCGGTCGCGGTCGTCGTGGAAAGCGACGCGCACACCGAGGCGCTGGAGTCGGTGCGGGCCGAGCTGCCCGCCCTCAAGCAGGTCTGGCAGATCGAGCGAGGCGCGATCGACGAGCTGACCGCGGCCGGCGCCGAGGTGAGCGACGCGCTGGTCGACGAGCGCAGCGCGATCGCCAAGGCCGACGACCCGGCGACGATCGTCTACACCTCGGGCACCACCGGCCGCCCCAAGGGCTGTGTGCTCACCCACCGCGCCTTCTTCGCGGAGTGCGGCAACCTGGTCGAGCGCCTGCGGCCGCTGTTCCGTACGGGCCACAGTTCCGTGCTGCTGTTCCTGCCCGCCGCGCACGTCTTCGGCCGGATGGTCGCGATCGCGCCCGCGATGGCGCCGATCAAGCTGGGCTGCGCCCCGGACATCAAGAACCTCACCGATGAGCTGGCCGGTTTCCGGCCCACGCTGATCCTCGGTGTTCCGCGGGTGTTCGAGAAGGTCTACAACTCCGCGCGGGCCAAGGCCCAGGCGGAGGGCAAGGGCAAGATCTTCGACAAGGCGGCGGACACGGCGATCGCGTACAGCCGGGCGCTCGACGCCCCGGGCGGTGTGCCGTTCATGCTGAAGCTCAAGCACAAGGTGTTCGACAAGCTGGTCTTCAGCAAGCTGCGCGCGGTGCTGGGCGGGCGAGGCGAGTACGCCATCTCCGGCGGCGCCCCGCTGGGCGAGCGGCTCGGTCACTTCTACCGGGGTATCGGCTTCACGGTGCTGGAGGGCTACGGCCTGACGGAGACCTGTGCGGCCACGACGTTCAACCCGTGGGACCGGCCGAAGATCGGCACGGTCGGCCAGCCGCTGCCGGGCTCGGTGGTCCGGATCGCCGACGACGGCGAGGTACTGGTGCACGGCGAGCATGTCTTCTCCGGTTACTGGAACAACGAGGCGGCGACCGCCGACGCACTGTCCAACGGCTGGTTCCACACCGGTGACATCGGCACGCTGGACGAGGACGGTTACCTCGCGATCACGGGCCGCAAGAAGGAAATACTGGTGACTGCGGGCGGCAAGAACGTCGCCCCGGCGGTCATCGAGGACCGGATCCGGGCACACGCTCTGGTCGCGGAGTGCATGGTCGTGGGCGACGGGCGGCCCTTCGTGGGCGCGCTGATCACCATCGACGAGGAGTTCCTGGCCCGCTGGGCCGCCGACCACGGCAAGCCGGCCGGTTCGACGGCGGCTTCGCTGTGCGAGGACCCGGACCTGCTGGCGGAGGTCCAGCGGGCGGTGGACGAGGGCAACACTGCGGTTTCCAAGGCGGAATCGGTGCGGAAGTTCCGCATCCTGGGCTCCCAGTTCACTGAGGAGGCCGGCCACATCACGCCGTCGCTGAAGCTGAAGCGGAATGTGGTGGCGAAGGACTTCGCGGGCGAGATCGAGGCGATCTACGGGGGCTGAGCCCCCGGTCGTCGTCCAGGTGTGGCGCCCAGGCCGCCTCAGGCGGCCTGGGCGTAGTCCTCGGCGAGTACGCGCTCGATGTTGCGTTCGGCGAGCGCGGTGATGGTGACGAAGGGATTGACCCCGATGGAGCCCGGTACGAGGGCTCCGTCGGTGACGTAGATGCCCGGCGCCCCGCGCACCCGGCCGTAGTCGTCGGTCGCCCGCCCCAGCACACAGCCGCCCAGCGGGTGGTACGTGAAGTCGTCGGCGAAGGTCTTGTTCCCGCCGAACAGGTCGTAGCGGTAGATCGTGACGTTGGCCTTGTTGATCCGGTCGAAGAGGGTCTTGGCCGCGTTGACGGACACCTGGCTCTGGGCCTTGGTCCAGTCGAGTCCGAGCGCGCCCGTGGTCGTGTTGTATCTGAAGCTGGCGCGCTGCGGGTTGCGGGTGATCGCCAGATAGAGGCTGATCCAGTGCTCGAAGCCCATGGGCAGCGGGGCGATCTCGGCGAACACGGGGTTGGCGGTGTTGGACCAGTCGTCGATGCCCATGACGGGCATGGTGGCCTGGTTGGCGCCCACCGTGTCCCAGATGTGGTTGGCGCGCGCGGTCATGACGTTGCCGTTGGGGCCCCAGCCGCCGCCGATGTCGGCACTGAGGTCGGGCAGGGTGCCGGTCTCCCGGGCGCGCAGCAGGAGTTCGGTGGTGCCGATGCTGCCGGCGCTGAGGAACAGCCGGTCGCAGCCGATCTCCCGGGTGGCGACGACCTTGCCGGCCAGGTCGATCTGGTCGGCGGTGACGACATAGCTGCCGTCGGGCTCCCTGCGGATGCCGCGGGCCCGCTGGAGGGTCTCGATGGTGACGTTCCCGGTGCCGAGGGCGGCGGCGAGATAGGTGCGGTCGAGGCTGCGCTTGCCGTGGTTGTTGCCGTAGATGACCTCTCCGGCGAGCGCCGACCTGGTGACCTGCCCCGCGGCTTCGCGCTCCATGTACCCGAAGTCGTACACATTGGGCACGAACACGGTTCGCAGCCCCGCCTTGGCGGCGTGCTTGCGTGAGACCCGGCTGAAGCGGTACCACTCCGTCGACTCGAACCAGGCGGAGTTGACGGTGTTGACGCCGAGCATCGCGTTGGCGCGCGGGAAGTACGTGCCGTACATGGCGCTGGCGTCGACGTTGGGCAGCATCTCGCTGAAGTAGGCCCGTTGCGGGGTGACGGCCATGCCACCGTTGACGAGCGATCCCCCGCCGACGCCCCGCCCCACGTACACGGACATGTTGTCGAAGCGGACCCGGTCGAGGACCCCGGGATAGGGGCTGATGTCCTTGTTGACGACGTCGAGCCACAGGAACTGGGCGAGCGGCGCCTCGGTGCGGGTGCGGAACCACATGGACCGCTGGTCGGGTGCGCTGGTGGTGCAGAAGACCTTTCCGTCGGACCCCGGGGTGTCCCAGAGGCGGCCCATTTCGAGTACGAGCGTGCTGATGCCGGCCTCTCCGAGGCGCAGCGCGGTGACTGCCCCTCCGTAGCCGGAGCCGATGACGAGGGCGGGGACGCGGACAGGGGCGGACCGTTCGGCGGCCCGGGCCGGGGAGGCGCCGATTCGGGTCAGGCCGAGTGCCGCCGCGGTCTGGAGGGCGCCGAGACCCAGAAGATGACGACGCGTCAGGTTTGGTGTCATGCGCGCAGCATGGGCGGAATTTTCGATTCCGCCCATAGGATCGCGCAGGAATTTTTCCGCGCGGCGCAAGAGTGCCTAATGCGCCAGGAGTGGCGCGAATGGTGTGGTGTGGCCGTGGGTGCCACCGGCCTGGCGCGAGCGGCCCCGGGCCGGTCCCTGGACCGGCTGGCCCTCCTGCCGGGGGCAGGCCCCGGCAGGGGCGCTAGGGCGTGTTGCGAAAGTAGCGCCGTCCGCCCGGAGGGCGGGGCTCGCGGCGTCTGGTGCGTGCGATCGCAAGGCGGAGGGTCATCCTCGTAATGGACGTACTCGGATGAGTCCGACAACGCAGCGAGGGTGCGTGCTGGGGGCACCTCCCAGGCGAAGCTCTGGGGGAGTCGCGAGCCAGGCGGGACTTTCGCAACACGCCCTAGAGCAGGGTCTTCAACTGCTCCGCGAGCAGGTCCCAGCGCCACTTGTCCTCGACCCACTCACGACCCCGCTCACCCATCCGGCGGCGCAGCTCAGGGTCCTGGAGGAGGGTCACGATCCGGTCGGCGGACTCCTCGGGGCGGTCGCCGCGGACCACCCAGCCCGTCTCACCGTCGAGGACCGCGTCCGGCGCGCCGCCGGAGTCGCCCGCGACCACCGGGAGGCCGGTGGCCGAGGCCTCCAGGTAGACGATGCCGAGGCCCTCGACATCCAGGCCGCGGCGGCGGGTACGGCAGGGCATGGCGAATACGTCACCGGCGCCGTAGTGGGCGGGCAGCTCCTCCCAGGGGACGGCGCCCGTGAAGCGTACGGACTCCGCGACACCGGCCGAGCGGGCGATCCGGCGCAGGTCGTTCTCGTACGGGCCGCCACCGACGATCAGCAGCACCGCGTCCGGCACCTCGGCGAGGATCGCGGGCATGGCCTGGATCAGGGTGTCCTGGCCCTTGCGCGGGACGAGCCGGGAGACGCAGACGACCACCGGGCGGTCGCTGAGGCCGAGGCGCTCGCGCACGGCGTCGCCGCCCGAGTCGGGGTGGAAGGTCTTCTCGTCGACACCGGGCGGGAGCTGCACCATCCGCCCGGCCGCCTCGGGGGTCAGCGCCGCGGCGATACGCGAGCGGGTGTACTCCCCCAGGTAGGTGAGGGTGTCCGTGCCCTCGCCGATCCGGCCCAGCAACTGCCGCGCCCCGGGCAGCTGCGCCCA
This sequence comes from Streptomyces sp. NPDC019396, assembly GCF_040632375.1. NCBI lineage: Bacteria > Bacillati > Actinomycetota > Actinomycetes > Kitasatosporales > Streptomycetaceae > Streptomyces > Streptomyces sp. NPDC019396. Next base: position 366,880 of record NZ_JBEYBS010000001.1, read on the forward strand.
GCCGGCCTCGTGCCCATGGGTGGTGGCGACCAGGCGACGGGCACCGGCGCGCCGCAGCGCGGGTGCCATCAGGCCGAGCGGGGCCGCGGCCCCGAACCACACCGATGTGCAGCCGTGCTCCTTCAGCAGCCCCACCGCCCGCCGGGTGACACGCGGGGTGGGCAGCAGCATGGTCGTACGGTCCCTGACCACCGCGAACGGCTGTTCGGCGTCGAACGCCGCCGTCGCCTCGACGCCCTCACGGCCACGCTTCCAGGTGCTGGCGTAGACGACGAGCCGCTCGGGGTCCAGGCGCAGGGCCATGTTGTGCAGGAATGCCTGGATGCCGCCCGGTCTGGGCGGGAAGTCATTGGTGACGATCAGGGTCTTGTCCATCGCCGCCGACAGTACCAACGGCGGCGAGGCCGCTCGCTCTCGCTCAGGTGTTCCCGGCATCATGGCAGCTCACGCAAACCGCAGTACGACAACCACGTGAGGTGATCATGAGAGGTGCGGCGCGCACAGCCCTCCCCGTCGCGGTGTGCCTGATCACCAGGATCGTGCTGCTGCTCTGGGTGCTGAAGGTGCTCTATGTCGCCGGGCCCGACGTGACCAGCGATGTCGAGGTGATCTACCAGGGCTGGTACGAGGTGCTCAAGACCGGCACCTACCCGCTGGGCGACGTCACCTGGCAGTACCCGCCCGCGGCAGCCCTCGCGATCCTCTCCCCCGGCGCGCTGCCCTTCCTCGGCTACGCCAAGGCCTTCTTCGTGGTCTCGCTGATCTGCGACGCGCTGGTCTTCGGGCTGCTCATGTACGCGGGGCGGCACCCGGAAAGGCCGGCACGGTCAATGAGGGGCGTCTGGGTCTGGGTCATCGGGGTGCCACTGCTCGGGCCGACCGCGTACGCGCGCTACGACCTGATGGTGACCGCGGTGGCGGTGGCGGCCCTGCTCGCGGCGGCCCGCAGACCCGCGTTCGCCGGGGTGCTCACCGGATTCGGCGCGATGCTCAAGGTCTGGCCGCTGCTCCTGCTGGCCGGGATGCGGCGCGGGTCGGCGACCCGGACCTCGTGGACCGCGGCCGGAGCCACGGTGGGCGGACTGCTGCTGGTGTTCGGCGCGGCGATGCCGGGGGCGCTGGCGTTCCTCGGCTTCCAGCGCGACCGGGGCACCGAGGTCGAGTCGCTGGGCGCGCTGGTTTTCCACGTGGCCCGGCACTACGGGTGGGAGGGGCAGGTACTGCTCAACTACGGCTCGGTCGAGTTCCTCGGCCCGTACGTGCCGCTGGTGAGCCGGGCGGCTCTGGCACTGACGGCGATGGCGTTCGCCTGGCTGCTGATCTGGCGGCTGCGGGCCCGGGAGTTCACGGCGAGCACGGCGGCGGACGCGGCGTTCACCGCGGTGCTGCTGTTCACCACCACCAGCCGGGTGATCAGCCCCCAGTACATGATCTGGCTGGTGGGCCTCGCGGCGGTGTGCCTGGTGTTCCGGTCGAGCCGGATGGCTTTGCCGGCCTGCCTGGTGCTGGTCGCCACGGGGGTCACCTATCTCGAGTTCCCCATCTGGTTCGCGGACGTGGTCGCGAGCAGCCCGCGCGGCATCGCACTGCTGGTGGTCCGCAACGGGCTGCTGGTCGCGGCCACGCTGCTGGCCTGCCGCCGGCTGTGGATCAGTACGGTCCCGGGCGCGGCCCGGCGGGGCACCGGGGGCGCCTCGCCGGATCAGCCGCTGCGGGACAGGGAGCTGCTCGGCTCCTGAGGCACCGCGGCACGTGGCGCCGTCCGGCGCAGCAGCCGCGCGAGCGCCGCGCACTGCACCGCGACGGCCAGGGCCATCGCCAGGCAGACGCCGGGCAGGCCGAGGCCGGAAAGCCCGTGGGCGAGCGGCAGTTGCAGCAGGGTGCCGGCGATGGTGACGCGCAGCAGCCGGGGGCTGCCGCCGCTGCCCTCGAAGACCCCGCCGAGCGCGATACAGCAGGACAGCAGCACGAGATACGGGCCGACGCAGCGCAGGAACAGCCCACCCACCCGCACCACCTCCTCGTCCGCGCCGAAGGCCCGCATGACGGTGGGCGCGAGGGCGAGCAGCACCAGGGCCGCGCCCGCTCCGAGCGTTCCGGAGACCAGCAGCGCCTGACGGCCCACGGCGCGCCGCTCGTCCCGCCCGGCGCCCAGGAGATGGGCGGTGCGTATGGAGGCCGCCTGCCGCACCGCGTAGAAGGCCATGGTCGCGATGTACATCGCCTTGGTGGCGATGCCGTAAGCGGCGACGGCGGTGACGCCGAGCCGGGCGACGACGGCGACCAGCGCGAAGGCACCCGTCATCCGCACGACGAAGTCCGCCGCCATGGGCAGCCCGGTCCTGGCGGTGAGGCGCAGGCAGTCCCGTACCGGCCGGGGGCAGGGGGCGCTCCGGACGGCGCGCAGCACCGCGTTGCGGCGCAGGGAGACCAGCCCGGCGGCGAGCGCGACCGACCGGCCGAGCACGGTCGCGAGGGCGGCACCCCGGATGCCGTACCGGTCGATGAGCAGCGGGTCGAGCACCAGGATCAGGCCGTTGGCGAGGAAGGAGAGGCGCATGGGGGTGCGGGTGTCGCCCGCACCCTTGAGGATCCCGTCCAGCACGTTGGTCGCGAACATGACCGCCATACCGGGCAGCGAGATGGCGAAGTACCCCGCCGCGAGGGTGCTTGCCGGGCCGCCCCCGTCGCCGAACGCGAGCCGGGCGAGGGGTTCCCGCAGCACCAGGCCGCCGATGGCCACGGGCGGCACGAGCACCGCGCACAGGGCCCAGCCTCCGCGCACGGCGGCCCGCGCCGCCGCCGGGTCCGCTGCGCCACGGGCCCGGGCGACGAGCACGGTGGTGCCGGTGCCCGCCATGAGGATCACTCCGAGGAGCACGTTCTCCACACCGGTCGCGACGGCGACGGCGGCGACCGACGGGCCGCCGAGCCGGGCCACCCAGACCATGTTGACGACTCCGGCCGCGACACCGGCGAGCAGCTCGAAGTAGACCGGGTACGCCAGTGCGACGAGCCGATTCCGGTGTTCCATGTCCCCACCTCTATCCGTGGTACCTCGCTTCGAGGTACCACGGATAGAGGTATCATGAGTCGGTATCCCTCACAACCCACCGGGAGCGCGCCGTGCTTGAGCTGACCATCCTCGGCTTCCTCGCCGAACAACCTCTGCACGGCTACGAGCTGAAGGAGCGCATCCAGGCCCTGAGCGGGCACGTCCGCCCGGTCAGCGACGGGGCGCTGTACCCCGCGATCACCCGCCTGCTCAAGGCGGGCAAGCTCGCCGAACACACCGAGCCGGGCGCGAGCGCGGCGCCCCGGCGCACCCTCTCCCTGACCGAGGCCGGCCGCGCCGACCTGCTGGAGCGGCTGCGCCATCCCAAGGAGGCCGACGTCACCGACGGCCAGCGCTTCTTCACCGTGCTGGCCTTCCTCAGCCTCCTCCCCGACCGCGCGGACCAGGCGGCGGTGCTGCGGCGGCGCAAGGAGTTCCTGGACACCCCGGCGAGCTTCTTCTACCAGGAGGGCGCACCGATCCGCGCGGAGGAGATGGCTGATCCCTTCCGCCAGGGAATGCTCCGGGTCGCCCGGGCGACGGGGGCGGAGGAGCGGCGCTGGCTCGACGAGACCCTCACGACTCTGGCCGGCTGAGCCTCGCGGCCACGGCGCGCGGGGTTCGCGGCGGGCCGCGGCCCGCGGAGGGTGTGCGGCCCACCGCGAACCACCGCGGCTTCATCCCGTCGCCGCGCCCAGCCGCTTCCGCAGGTACTCCCGCCACTCCGCCGTGAAGGCCTCCAGCGAGGTGCCCAGCACCTCGCGCAGGGCTTCCTCCACGGCGCCGCCGCCCCCGCGAGGCTTGGCGCCCACGTGGCGGTACAGCGCCGCGAGGGCCTCGTCCCCGTGGCGTTCCGCGATCAGTGCGCAGGCCAGCCAGCCGCCCTCGTAGGCGCGGCCCAGGGACTCCGCGTCGGCGCCGAAGCGGAAGTCGGTGTCCGCGGGGAGGGCGGAGGGGACGTCCCCGGCACGCACCGCGCGGCGCAGTGTGGGGGCCGCCTCGCCGGGCGGTCGGGGGGCGGCACGGTAGGCGGTCCAGTCGGCGAAGCCCTCCGAGAGCCACATCGGGGTGGCACCCGAGGTGTCGGCGCGCGTGGCGACGTGGGTGGTCTCGTGGGTGAGGACCAGTCGGCGGCCGAACGCGCTCAGCGTTCCGTACGCCTCGGGGTTGACGATCACCCGCTCCGCGGAGCCCTTGCCCATGCCCGTGGTGACCGCAGCTATACCCCGGTAGCCCGCCGCGGGCGCGCCCAGCAGCCTGCCCATGGCTCCCAGCGAGTCCGGTACCAGCACCACCACCCGGCCCGCCCAGCGACCGGGCCAGGCGGCCGTCACCTCGGGCACCGCGCGGTCGGCGTCGGCCGCGATCCGGCGCAGCCGGGCCTGGTCGCGGCCGGTGCCGAGGACCAGGGTGCGGGTGCCGCGTACCACCTCGACGTCGCCCTGTTGCCAGAGCTGCTGGGCGCCGCCCCGCCCCGCGCGGTCGGCGGTGATGTACCAGCGGCCGTCGCGCGCGGCCAGTTCCAGAGTGCGCGGGGTGGTCACGGGTGAGCTGTCGTAGCCGTCGATCCGGTAGCGCAGTTCGGCTTCCGCCGTGGCGCGGTCCCCGGAACGGCGGACACCGGTCAGCCGGTACTCCCATGACCGCAGCGGGACATCCGCGAGGTTCGCGAACTCCTCGCGTCCCGACGAGCGCAGCCTGCCGTCCAGCGCGGCGACGTAGCCCGCCTCGTCATGGCGCAGCACCGCGGCGGCCCGGCCGTCCAGGGTGCGCTGGATCTCCTGAGCCGTGACATCCGTGTCCGGCGGGGCCGGTTCCGCACAGCCACCGCCGGCGAGGAGCGCGGCGGAGGCGACGAGCGCCCAGGCCCGCCGCCGCCGTACGGTCCCGCGTCCGGGAGATCCCTGGCCAGCCACCCGGTCGATGGTACGGGGAGCCCGCCGGGGCCAACCGGTTGTCAGGGGCGGGTCACGGAGGCGATGGGCATCATGCCCACCGGGTCGTAGCGCACCGCCGCGCCGGGGTAGGGCGCGTGCACCACCTGGCCGTTGCCGACGTACATCGCCACGTGGCTGGCGTCGGACCGGTAGGTCACCAGGTCACCGGGGCGGGCCTCCGACAGGGCCACCTGCCGTCCGGCGGTGCGCTGGGCCTGGGACGTACGGGGCAGACCGACGCCCGCCTTCGCGTACGACCACTGCATGAGCCCCGAGCAGTCGAAGCCGTTCGGACCGCTCGCGCCCCAGACGTAGGGCCTGCCGAGCGCACTCTTCGCGGCCATGACGGCGGCAGCGGCACGCGAGGAGGACGGGCCGGCAGAAAGGTCCGGCGGCAGGCCGTCGCGCCCCGAGCGGGAGGTCCGGCCGTAGGCGTCGCGCTCGGCGGTCGGCAGCGCGTTCAGCAGCCGCCGCGCCTCGGCGAGCTTGGCCTCGACGGTGCGCTTGTGGCGGGCCACGGTGGCCCGGCCCTCCTCCAGCTCCACGAGCTTGCGCCCGGCTTCCGCGCGATCGCGCGCAAGGGCGTGCTGGGCGTGGCGAAGGTCGCGCAGGGCGGCCGTCTGACGGTCGCCGATCCGGCCGAGCAGCTCGGCCTTGCCCAGGTACGAGTCCGGGTCGTCCGAGAGCAGCAGCGCCAGGGCCGGGTCCATGCCGCCCGAGCGGTACTGCGCGCCCGCGACGGCGCCCAGCGCCCCGCGCATGGCGTTGACGCGTTCCTGGCCGCGCGCCGCGCTGTCGCGCATCGCGGCCACGTCGGTGCGCAGCCGGTCCACGCGTTCCCCGGCCGCGTTGTAGGCCTCGGTGGCCCGCTCCGCCTGCTCGTAGAGCCGGTCGACCTGCTCCCGGCTGGGGGCGGTCGTGGTGCCGTGCGGTTCGGCGGCTGCCGGTGCCGCGCCGAGCGCGGCCGCCGCGGTGGCGGCCGCGGCCGACAGCAGGGTGCCCCGGGCACCACGGGGGATACCGGAGACCCCCGATGACGGGGTGGTTCGGCGATGGGACGCCACAGGAGCCGCACTCCCTTCCGCTGGAGGGGCGGCCCTTCGACCGCCGCGCGGCAGACAGTAGCCGTGCGGTTACGCGTCGCCAAAAGCCCCACAGAGGGCGAAAAGTGACGCCCCGCCGCAGACCGTGAGGTCACCGGCGGGGCGCGCTGTCAGCTCCCTGCCCCGTGATTCGCCCGATCGGACGGCACGGAGGGGCGTTCGCGACCGGTCCTCAGATCCGGACGCCGAACTGGAAGGTGCCCATGTAGTCCATCGACTCGTAGCGGACATAGGCGCCCGGCTTCGGGGCGTGCAGGATTTGGTTGTTGCCCGCGTACAGGCCCACGTGGGACAGGCTGTTGAAGAAGACCAGGTCGCCGGGCTTGAGCTGGCTGCGACCGATCTTCACGCCGTCGTTCTGCTGGGTGTAGGTGGTGCGCGAGATGCTCACGCCCGCCTGGCGGTACGACCACTGCGTCAGACCGGAGCAGTCATACGAGTTGGGGCCCTCGGCGCCGGAGAAGTAGGGCTTGCCGAGCTGGGTGGCGGCGGCGTTGAGCGCCGCGGCTCCACGCTGCGACGCGGGCACCTCGTTACCGAGGTCCACCCGCTCGCCGGCGGCGCGGCTGGCGCGCTGCTCCTCCTGCTGGAGCTTCGCCCGCTCCGCTGACGTGAGGGTGTTGAGCAGCTCCCGGGCGTCGGCGAGCTTGCCCTGGAAGGCCTTCTTCTTCTCGCCGAGCGTCTTGCGGATGTCCTCGAGGTCGTCGAGCTTCTTGGTCGCCTCGACCCGCTGCTGGGCCAGGGTGCGCTGCTTGGACTGGATCTCCTGGAGCGCCTGGGTCTGCTTGGCGCCGAGCTGGTCGATCGCGGACGCCTTCTCGAGGTAGGTGTCCGGGTCCGAGGAGAGGAAGAGCTGGAGAGCCGGGTCCACACCGCCGGAGCGGTACTGGGCACTGGCCACCGAACCCAGCTTGTCCCGCAGCTCGTTGACCTCGCCCTGACCGCGGGCGACCTGGTCCTGGATCGCGTCGACCTGCTTCTGGAGCTTGGTCTGCTGCTCCTTGGCCCCGTTGTACTCCTCGGTGGCCTTCTCCGCCTCGTGGTAGAGGGCGTCGACCTTCGCCTTGACCTCGTCCTTGCTGGGCTTGGCAGGTGCGGCCTGAGCGGCCTGGGAGGTCAGCGCGACGGCTGCCGCGGCGGTCGCGGTGAGCACGGACACACGAGCGCGGCTGGGCTGCTTGGGTCGACGGTGGGACGCCACGAAGGCGAGCTCCTTCTTCCTCGAGCCGCCTGCCGGGCAGTGGGGTTGAGTCCCCGGCACCATGCAGTCATAACCCCCGAAAGGGGCGAACTGCATGAAATCGGCGGTTCCTTCACTGACACCCCGGATGGATGATCAACCGCGCGAAGGTTCGAGGCCTGACCCTAGTGACCACTCCGTGATCAGTTCAAATCCTCATGAGAAAAAAGTATCTCCAGCAACTCATTTTTTTACACTCATCACACACACGGTGATGGCCAGTTGACCGTACGTCCCGCCAAATCGGACATAGAGCACATGAGTTACGAGCAGGGCGAGCGGTGCAAGTCGGCTCTAGACGCGCGAAAGGCGCTTGAGCAGCATCGCCGACGCCACCGGCCGCGCCCCCGCCTTGGCGACACCGTCGGCGACTTCGCGGTCGGTGGAGACCACGACGACGGGACGCCCCGGCGGCTCGGCCCGGACAAGCTGGCGGATGAGCTCGTCGGCCGTCACTCCGGGCTTGGAGAACAGCACCCGCACACCGCGCGGTGGGGCGAGCAGGACCGGTGCCGCCAGCTCGGCGCCGTCGAAGACACAGGTGATCTCCGCACCGGTCTGCGCGGCCAGCATCGCCAGGCCACCGAGCAGCCGCAGCCGCTGCTTCTCCAGCGGCATCGTCGGATAACCGCTCTTCGTGACGTTGTAGCCGTCCACCAGCAGATGGACCTGGGGCAGCGCGAGCAACTGGTCGAGCAGCGCAGGATCCGTCTCGGAGAGCGCTCGCGCCGCGACGTCCTTCGGTGACATCCGGCCCGGCTCGACCGCGTCCACCGTGTCGGCGGGATGCAGCGAGGCGGGTGGCAGGGCCAGTTCGCGCCGCAGCCCCTGGGCCGCGTCCAGAACCGTGTCCAGCAGCAGCCGTACCCGCATGTCCTCCAGGGAACGCCCTTCCCTGGAGGCCCTGCGGCTCGCCTCCACGGCCGACTCCGCCTCGCCCAGCCGGCCCCTGAGCCGGCGGGCCTCGCTCTCCGCGGCCGATACCTGGGCCTGGGCTTCGGCCTTCGCCGCCTCGGTCTCGGCGGCGGCACGGCGCAGTGCGGCCTCACCGCGCTTCACATCGCTCTGGGCGCTGCGCAGCTTACGGTGCAGGGATTCGGCCTCCTTACGGGCCGCCTCCAGCTCGGACCGCAACCGGTCGACCTCGGCCTTGGACTGGGCCCTGAGTCGCTCGACCTCCTCGCGCAGCCGCGCCAGCTCCCGCCGGGACTCCTCGTCGGCGCGCTCGGCGTCCGCACGCTGGGCCTCCTCACCAGCGGCTGCGACCAGCTTGACCCAGCCGGTCGGGCGCAGCACATACGCGGCAGCGGCCACGTCCACCGGGTCGGCCGCCGCGGGCGGCGCGCCCGCTTCGAGCGCCCCGGCCAGCTCAGGCTGCGCCTCGCGCAGCCGCTCGCCGATGCGCTGCCGGAACACGGGGTCGCCTTCGAGGGCCGCGGCCATGGCGTTGCCCGCGAACTTGGCGCGGCGGGTGGGGGTGAACCGGGCGTACTGCCGCAGCTGCGCGGGGAGGTCGCCGACCGTCAGCCCGCCGAACGCGTCCGAGACCAGGGCAATCACCTGGCGCCGTACGCCCTCGGGCAGCGGACGGTCCAGCCCCTCCGCGGCGCCACCGGCCGCACCGGCCGGGTCCCCGCCGCTGTCAGGCCGCTCCACGATCCGTCACCTCTGATGTCTCCGTGCGTTCCGGGCGCTCATCTCAGGAATCCGCACCCAGCCGGTTAGATCCGTTCCACCGCGTCCCCCAGCGGCACCGGACCGACTCGATGGTCTCACTGACCACCGCGTACCACTCCCCCGGCGCCGGTCTTCGTGCCGTTCCCGTCTCATCACGCGTACTCCCCGTAACCCTACGACCTCAGGGGGCCGCCGTGACACGGCGAGGCGGCCCTTGCCCACGGCCCGGGTAAGCCATGCTCGGGTGCATGACGCAGCGGCAGGCAGCGGCCCGGGCGGAGGTCCGGGGAACCATGAGCGGCCCCGTGGTGACGTACGGGGTGATCGGGCTGTGCTGCCTGGTCTTCGTCATCGGCCCGGTCTCCGGGCTCAACCCCGGTTTCGGCACCGGGGACACCCTGCTCGTCGGTACCACCAGATACTTCGAACGCTGGGGCGTCATCCCGAGCGAGCTCATGCGCGGCTCCCCGCGCGCCCTGCTCACCCCGCTGACCGCGCTGTTCGTCCACGGAAGCTGGCTGCACCTGCTCGGCAACATGCTGTTCCTGTTCGTGTTCGGCGCGATGACCGAGGAGCGGATGGGGCGTGTGCAGTTCGCGCTCTTCTACGTCGGCTGCGGCTATCTGGCACTCCTCGCCTACGCCGTGGCGAACGCGCAGTCCACTCAGACGCTCGTGGGCGGCTCGGGAGCCATCTCGGGAGTGCTGGGGGCATTTCTGTGCCTCTTCCCCAAGGCACGGGTGACCAGTCTCTTTCCGTTCCTCTTCTTCCTGCCGCTGCGGTTTCCGGCGTGGATCGTGCTGCTCTTCTGGTTTGCCCTGCAATGGCTGGCGGAGGCGCAGGACACGTCATCGGGCCCCGGAGTCGCCTATCTGGCGCATCTGGTGGGCTTCGGGATCGGCTTCTGCTACGCATGGGCCGGTCTGCGGCTGGGGGCTAGAGTGAAAGCCCAAGCCACGGCCACCGAGGGAGACAGCCAGCCGTGATCACCGCGATCGTGCTCATCAAGACCAGCGTGGACCGCATCCCGGAGATCGCCGAGTCGATCGCCGGTCTTGACAACGTCAGCGAGGTCTTCTCGGTCACCGGCACGTACGACCTCATCGCGATGGTCCGGGTGGCCCAGCACGAGGATCTGGCGGATGTCATCCCGGGCCGGATCAGCAGGATCCCGGGCGTCGAGGCGACGGACACGCATGTCGCGTTCCGTACGTACTCGCAGCACGACCTGGAGGCTGCGTTCGCGATCGGCCTCGACGCCTAGGTGTGTTGTCCGGACAGGTTGGTGCCACGGCTGGCTGGTGTGTGCGATCGCGAGGCGGAGGGTCGTCCGGCCGGGCGGATCGCCGTCCCCTCGCTGTACCCGCTCAGACGACGGGCACGCAACGGCCGTTCTCGGTGCGGTAGTCCCATCGGGCGCCCTCGCGTACCAGCTCCCTGACGGCTCCGACGAACCGCTCGACGTGCTCGTCCGGGGTGCCGGCACCGAAGCTGACCCGGATCGCGTTCAGGGACCGCTCCCCCGCCGAGGCGTCCGGGGCCCCGCACTCCGCGGCCTCGGCCGGGTCGCTCCCCAGCAGGGTGCTGACCAGCGGGTGGGCGCAGAAGAGTCCGTCGCGGACACCGATGCCGTACTCGGCGGACAGCGCGGCGGCGAAGTGCGAGCTGTTCCAGCCCTCCACCACGAAGGACAGCACCCCGACCCTGGCGGCCTGCTCCCCGAACAGCGACAGCACCCTGACCTCGGGCACCTCGGCGAGGCCCGCGCGGATCCGCTCGGTGAGTTCCCGCTCACGTGCGACGAGACCCTCGAACCCGGCCTCGGTCAGCGCCTTGCAGGCGGAAGCGATGGCATAGGCGCCGATGACGTTCGGCGAACCGGCCTCATGGCGGGCAGCCGTGGTGTGCCAGTCCACGTCGACACCTCCGTCGGTGCGCCGGGACACCGTGCGCGAGGCACCGCCGCCCGCGAGGTAGGGCTCGGCGGCCTGCAACCAGTCCGCCCGCCCGGCGAGCACACCCGAGCCGAACGGCGCGTACAGCTTGTGCCCCGAGAAGGCCACCCAGTCGACGTCCAGATCCCGTACGGAGACGGGGTGGTGCGGGGCGAGCTGGGCGGCGTCCAGCACGATCCGCGCGCCGTGCGCATGCGCGGCGGCGGCGAGTTCCCGTACGGGCCACAGCTCCCCGGTGACGTTGGAGGCGCCGGTGACACAGACCAGCGCGGGGCCGTGGGGCTCCCGGCCGACGAGCGCGGCCTCCAGGGTCCGCACCGCTTCAGCCGGGGTGCGCGGTGCGTCCAGATAGGTGACGTCGGCGTCCCGCCACGGCAGCAGCGCGGCATGGTGCTCGGTCTCGAAGACGAAGACCCGGCAGCCCTCGGGCAGGGCCGCGGCGAGCAGGTTGAGCGAGTCCGTGGTCGAGCGGGTGAAGACCACCTGGTCAGATTCCCGGCAGCCGAGGAACTGGTGGACCGTCACCCGGCTGTTCTCGAACAGCTCGGTGGACAGCTGGGAGAGGTACCCCGCGCCCCGGTGGACGCTGCCGTAGTAGGGGGCGTACGCGGCGACGTCGTCCCACACCCGCTGCAAGGCGGGCGCGCTGGCCGCGTAGTCGAGGGCGGCGTAGCTGACTTCGCCACCCACCACGAGCGGCACGGTGACATCGCGGCCGAGCACGGGCAGCGGGGCGGGGCGGCAGGAGTCTTCGGAACCGGAGACGGTGGCGGTCTCGGTTGCGGTTGCGGTTGCGGTTGCGGTTGCGGTTGCGGTTGCGACGGAGTTCAGGCGTGCGGGCATGGCGGTGTCTCCCGGGTGACAGGGGCGAATGGCTGTGAAGCACCCGCACGGCGGCACAACTGCCGTCCGGTATACGGGTGATGCCTCGACGCGGCGACGACGGGCGCCGGCACGGAGGTGGGGAGGAAGGGGCCGGGAGGCCCTACCGCATTCGCTTGCTCACGAGAATCGCTCCCTCGAGGACCAGGACCCCAGGGGCGGCAAGGGGTCCGCGCTTGCCGTGGACCTCGCTGCCCACAGCCTGGTCTTCACCCGGGGCACCCCGCCACGGACGGAGGGTTGCCGGACAGCGGGCCGGGGCCGTCATCGCTGTCACTCATGACCTTGAAAGGCATCCTGCCACACGTCGCGAAACGCGCAAGGCGCAGTCCGCCATCCGGACTGCGCCTCGCGTCACTCCTCTCGGCTTCTCAGCGGTTGCTGGCCGCCACCCAGCGCTCCAGTGCCCGCTTCGCCGACCCCGAGTCGATGGACTCCGCCGCCTTGGCGATCCCGTCCCGGAGTTGCTCCGCCAGGGTGCCGGCACCCGGGTCCAGCGCGACCAGCGCAGCCGCCGAGTTCAGCAGTACGGCGTCACGGACGGGGCCCTGCTCGCCGGCCAGCAGCCGGCGTGCGACATCGGCGTTGTACGAGGCGTCGGCGCCGCGCAGGGCCTCCACCGGAACGAGCTCGATACCCAGATCCCGGGGGTCGAAGGCCTCCTCGCGCACCGTGCCGTCGCGTACGACCCAGACCCGGGAGGTCGCGGTCGTGGTGAGCTCGTCCAGGCCGTCGTCGCCGCGGAACACCAGCGCGCTCGAACCGCGCTCGGCGAGCACGCCCGCCATGATGGGCGCCATCCGGGCGTCCGCGACCCCGGTGGCCTGGGATTTCACCCGTGCGGGGTTGGTCAGCGGCCCCAGGAAGTTGAACGTCGTGCGGATGCCGAGTTCCTTGCGCGCCGCGGCCACATGGCGCAGCGCGGGATGGAACTTCACGGCGAAGCAGAAGGTGATCCCTGCTTCCTCGGCGACCGCGGCAACCCGGTCAGGCGTCAGCTCCAGATTGACCCCGAGCTTCTCCAGCACGTCCGACGCACCGCTCGCGCTGGACGCCGCGCGGTTGCCGTGCTTGACGACCTTGGCGCCGGTGCCGGCGACCACGATCGCGGACATGGTGGAGATGTTGACGGTCTTGGCACCGTCGCCACCGGTGCCGACGATGTCCACCGTCCGCCCGGGGACCTCGATCAGCCGGGCGTGCTCGTACATGGTGCGAACCAGGCCGGAGATCTCCTCGACCGTCTCGCCCTTGGCCCTCAGCGCCACCGCGAACCCGGCGATCTGCGCGTCCGTCGCCTCGCCGCGCAGGATGCGGTCCATCGCCCAGGCCGTGTCCCCGGCGCTCTGGTCGTGCCCGTACAGCAGGGAGTCCAGTACCCGGGGCCAGGAACGGCCCGCCGCGGTCAGCCTCACCCTCGCTCCGCTGGGGGCACCCCCACCAGCGGGGGTCACAGCGCTCATGGTCGCTCCTGGTTGGTCCGTACGAACGGGATACCCCCACCCTATCCACCCCCGGTTACGGCAAAGAGCCCCGTCCACCGGGTGGACGGGGCTCCTGCCGTGGCGATCAGCGGATCAACAGGTCATGATCAACGGAGATCAGTGGTGGCCGTGGCCGCTGGTGATCTCCTGGTACTCCTCGGCGGTTGCCTTGGGGATCTGGTTCCCCTCGCCGAAGAAGCCCTTGCTGAGCTTCGCGCGGAGCTTCTCGGACCGCTTGACCTTGCGCTCGACGCCGTTCTCGTCGACCGTCGGGCCGATCTCGACCTGCTCGTACTGCTCGTGGGCCGTGAGCTTGTACCGGTCACCGTGCGACAGCGGCTCGTGGATCTCCACGAACTCACCGTGCGGCAGGCGCTTGATGATGCCGGACTCACGTCCGTGCAGCACCTTGTCCTTGTCCCGGCGCTGGAGGCCGAGGCAGATCCGCTTGGTGATGATGAAGGCGATGACCGGTCCGGCGATGAAGAAGATCCGGACGAACCAGGTGATCGAGTTGATCGACAGGTGGAAGTGGGTCGCCCAGAGGTCGTTTCCACCACCGATCAGCATGACCATGTACGCCGTCACCCAGGCGACACCGAACGCGGTACGGGTCGGCGCGTTGCGCGGCCGGTCCGCGATGTGGTGCTCCCGCTTGTCGCCGGTGACCCAGGCCTCGACGAACGGGTAGACCGCGATCAGTCCGAGCACGAGCGGGAACAGCACCAGCGGAATGAGGACGCCGAGGACCAGCGTGTGGCCCCAGAGATTGATCTCCCAGCCCGGCATGAAGCGGATCAGACCCTCGGCGAAGCCCATGTACCAGTCGGGCTGGGCGCCGGTGGACACCTGGTCCGGGCGGTACGGACCCATGGCCCAGATCGGGTTGATCTGCGCGATCGCGGCGATCACCGCGATCACACCGAAGACCAGGAAGAAGAAGCCTCCGGCCTTGGCCATGTAGACCGGCAGCAGGGGCATGCCGACGACGTTCTTGTTGGTCCGTCCGGGGCCCGCGAACTGCGTGTGCTTGTGGTAGAAGACCAGGATCAGGTGCGCCACCAGCAGGCCGAGCATGATGCCCGGCAGCAGCAGGATGTGGATCGAGTAGAACCGGGCGACGAAGTCGTCGCCGGGGAACTCCCCGCCGAACAGGAACATCGAGATGTACGTGCCGACGATCGGCATGGACAGGATCGCGCCCTGGGTGAAGCGGACACCGGTGCCGGAGAGCAGGTCGTCCGGGAGCGAGTAACCGGTGAAACCGGTGAACATGCCGAGGACGAACAGCAGGAAGCCGAACAGCCAGTTGATCTCACGCGGCTTGCGGAAGGCACCCGTGAAGAAGACGCGCATCATGTGCACGAACATCGCCGCGAGGAAGATCAGCGCCGCCCAGTGGTGGATCTGCCGGATGAGCAGACCGCCGCGGACCTCGAAGCTGATGTTCAGGGTGGAGGCGTACGCCTCCGACATCAGCACACCCTGCATCGGCTCGTACGGGCCGTGGTACTCCACCTCGTTCATCGACGGGTGGAAGAACAGCGTCAGATACACACCCGTGAGGATGATGATGATGAAGCTGTAGAGCGCGACCTCACCCAGCATGAAGGACCAGTGGTCCGGGAAGATCTTGCGCATGTTGGCCTTGGCCAGGGAGTAGATCCCGAGCCGGCCGTCAGCCCAGTCGGCGATCCGCTCGCCCTTGGAGGCTTCGCGCCTGTTCTCGTCGTTGGTGCTCATCCGCGCTCCCAGAAGGCAGGGCCGACGGGTACCTCGAAGTCGCCGAGCGCCTCGAGGTAGCCCTCGTCATTCACGCCGATCTGCAACTGCGGAAGCGGGTGTCCGGCTGGGCCGAAGATGACGCGGGCGCCGTCGGAGAGGTCGAAGGTGGACTGGTGGCACGGGCACAGGACGTGGTGCGTCTGCTGCTCGTACAGGGAGATCGGGCATCCGACGTGGGTGCAGATCTTCGAGTAGGCCACGATGCCGCCGACCGACCAGTCGAGTTCCTTCTTGTCCTTGATCTCATCCGGCTGGATCCGGACGAGCATCAGGGCAGCCTTGGCGATCTCGGTCTGGAAGCTGTGGTCGTGCTCCTCGAGCCCGTCGGGCTTGGCGAAGCTCAGCGAACCGACGGCGATGTCCTCGGGGCGCAGCGGCTCGTTGGTGTTCATGTTGATGAGCAGCTTGCCCTTGGCCCACAGCGTCTTGCGCAGCTTGACCTCGGGCAGCGGGCCCAGGTCGCGCAGCAGCATCACGCCGGACAGCGGGACCATGGCCATCGCGCCGAACATCGTGTTGCGGATGAGCTTGCGGCGGCCGAAGCCGGACTCCTCGGCGCCCGCCTTGAAGTCGGCCATGACCTTGGCCCTGACCTCGGGCTCCGCGGCGACGGCGTGACGCTCGTCGGGGACCTCCACGTCCGACATCAGCGTGCGGGCCCAGTGGACCGCGCCGGCGCCGATGCAGAACAGCGCGATGCCGAGCGTCATGCCGAGCGCGAAGTTCAGCGAGCTGATGTGGCCGATCGGCCAGATGTAGACGATCTGGTCGACCGGGAAGATCACGTACGACGCGATGAAGCCGATGGTGGCCAGCATCGAGAGCGTGAACAGCAGGGCGACAGTGCGCTCGGACCGCCGGGCGGCCCGCTCGTCGATGTCCTGGATGCGCGGCTTGTGTGCCGGCAGCCCGGGGTCCGAGAACGGATCCTCGGTGGTGGCTACCGCTCCGCGCGCGTGGCCCTGCTCAGCGGGCAGGGACTCTTCTGGAATGTCTTGGCTACTCATGACTTCTTGGCCTTAGCGGTGTGGGCCGCGACCCAGATGGCGACTGCGATCAGGGAGCCCAGACCGAAGATCCAGGCGAACAGACCCTCGGTGACGGGGCCGAGGTTGCCCAGGGTCAGACCGCCCGGGGCCTCCGACTCGCCACTGTTGACGGTCTTGATGTACGCGATGATGTCCTTCTTCTCCTGGTCCGGCATGATGCCGTCACCGAAGGAGGGCATGTTCTGCGGGCCGGTCTGCATGGCCTCGTAGATGTGCTTCTCGGTCACGCCTTCGAGGGTCGGGGCGTACTTGCCGTACGTCAGCGCGCCACCCTCACCGGTGAAGTTGTGGCACTGGGCGCAGTTGGTGCGGAACAGGTCGCCACCACGGGCGATGTCCGCGCCTTCGGGGTTGTACTGGCTCTCGGTCGGAATGGCCGGGCCGGCGCCCAGGGAGGAGATGTAGGCGGCGAGCGCCTTGATCTCGGCCTGGGTGTAGATGACCTTCTTCTTCGGCACCTGGGCACCCGGCTGCTGCGCGGGCATACGGCCGGTGCCGACCTGGAAGTCCACGGCAGCGGCGCCCACGCCGACCAGGGACGGGCCATCAGAGGTGCCCTGACCGCCGTCTCCGTGGCAGCTGCCGCAGCCGACTTCGTAGAGCTTCTTCCCCTCCTCGATGTCGAGGGACTGGGCGGTTTCGTCAGCCTGGGCCTTGTCCGTCGGAGCGAACGCGGCGTACAGCCCCCCAGTGGCCGCCAGCGCGAGGAGTAGGACGACGACTGCCGCCAGCGGATGGCGTCGTCGTACGGAGAGCTTTTTCACGGATTACCCCGGTGTCAGGATCTTCTGCGTCGATGCTTCTGGAATGGGTGCGGGTACGGGCCCGGCTACTTGATCATGTAGATCGTGGCGAAGAGGCCGATCCAGACGACATCGACGAAGTGCCAGTAGTAGGACACGACGATGGCGGCGGTTGCCTGCTCGTGGGTGAACCTCCGGGCCGCGTACGTCCTGCCGAGTACCAGCAGGAAGGCGATCAGACCGCCCGTCACGTGCAGACCGTGGAAGCCGGTGGTGAGGTAGAAGACCGAGCCGTACGGGTCGGACGAGAGCGAGAGGCCCTCGTGCTTGACCAGCTCGGTGTACTCGAACACCTGGCCGCCGATGAAGATCGCACCCATCACGAACGTGATCACGAACCAGGTGCGG
Source organism: Streptomyces sp. NPDC019396 (assembly GCF_040632375.1). Classification (NCBI taxonomy): domain Bacteria; kingdom Bacillati; phylum Actinomycetota; class Actinomycetes; order Kitasatosporales; family Streptomycetaceae; genus Streptomyces; species Streptomyces sp. NPDC019396. The sequence continues at coordinate 384,198 of NZ_JBEYBS010000001.1, forward strand.
AGCTTCTTCACGTCACCGCGCTCGGCGGCGAACACGCCGAGCTGGCAGGTGAGGGAGGAGAGCACCAGGATCGTGGTGTTGGTGGCCGAGAAGGGGAAGTTCAGGGCCGAAGCCTGCTCTGCCCAGTACTCGGCACCCATCACCGATCGCAGGGTGAAGTACATCGCGAAGAGGGCCGCGAAGAACATCAGCTCGGAACTCAGCCAGATGATGGTTCCGACGCTGGTGAGGTTCGGCCGATTGACCGACGGGTGCGCGTGCCCGGTTTCTACTGTCGTTGCTGTCGCCACGACCGACATTATGTCGGTCGCTTATCCAGCCCTCACTCCCGGGGGTGCCGTTCGGTGTGTCAGTACCGCTTGTCCAGCCCGAACGGCCCAGCGAAAGCCTGTCGATTGCGGTGCTGACAGGGGGCCGACGGGGGTAGCATCCGCGCATCGGTGCACGGCCGGACGATCTCCCCGACGAAGCGGAGGAACCATGCAGGCGACCGCAAGGGTGCTGGTGTACAGCGACAACGCCAACACGCGTGAACAGGTGCGACTCGCCGCAGGCCGCCGTCCGGCCGCCGATGTTCCCCCGGTCGAGTACATCGAGTGCGCCACTCTGCCCGCAGTGCTGTCCGAGCTGGACAAGGGCGGTATCGACGTCTGCGTGCTCGACGGTGAGACCGCCCCCGCGGGCGGTATGGGGGTCTGCCGGCAGATCAAGGACGAGATCTTCCGCTGCCCGCCGGTGCTGGTGCTCATGGGGCGCCCGCAGGACGCCTGGCTGGCCACCTGGAGCCGTGCGGACGCGGCCGTCACTCTTCCGGTGGATCCGGTGGAGTTCGGCGAGTCCCTGGCGGCTCTGCTGCGCACCAGGCTCGCCGCCAACCACTGAGGTCCGGCGGGGTCGCGCGGGATCACACCAGGGGGGCGAGCCGGGCGGCGACCGCGGGTCCTGCGCCGTCCCTGGTGCCGTTCAGCACGGCGCTGCCGACCCGCCACTTGTCCCAGGCCAGGTTCCAGTCCCCGAAGCCGTTGCCGAAGGTCTCCATCGTGTCGCCCAGGCTGTTGACGACCTTCACGATGTCCCCTTCGCGCACGGTGTTGAAGAACCACTGGGCGTTGCCCATGGACATCCCGGTGCAGCCGTGGCTGACGTTGGCGTATCCCTGGGAGCCGACCGACCAAGGGGCCGCGTGCACGTACTCGCCGCTCCAGGTGAGCCGGGTCGCGTAGTAGACGTCCAGGTCGTAGGAGTCCGAAGTGCCCTCGGGGATGCCGATGCTCGTGCCGCGCATCCGGACGTAGTACTCCTTGCCGAGCACGACCTTGACGCCGTTGCGGGTGGAGAAGCCGGGCTTGCCGGTGGTCACCGGAATGGTGTTGATCACTTCTCCGTTGCGCAGCACCGTCATCTGGTGGGTCGCGGCGTCGGTTATCGCCTCTATTCGGTCACCTATGGTCAGCGTCAGCGGCTTCGCCGCGCCACCGTAGAGCTTCTTGCCCACCTTGACGCCCTCGAGGTTGCTGTGGACGACGACCGTGGCGCCCGAGGGCCAGTAGTCCTTCGGGCGGTAGTGGAGCTGCTTGTCGTCCACCCAGTGCCAGGCGCCCTCGACGGCGGGGGTGGAACGCACCGACAGGGCACGCTCTACGGCACTTCTGGACGCCTTGTCCTTCACGGGGGCGCTGAGCTCGACGGTGACGGGCTGGCCGACACCGTAGGTGCCCGCCTTGGGGCCCAGGGTGACCTTGAGACGGTTCTTGGGCACCGCCGTCTCGAAGGTCTGCGTACGGAGCCCAGGGGCGCCCGCAGCGTCCTCCGTGGCCACCCTGACGGAATAGCGCGTACCGGCCGCCAGCGGGCCCGTGGAGTGCCATCTGCTGCCGTCGGCGGAGAGTTCACCGGCGAGGTAGCGGCCGGCCGCGTCGACGGCGGTGACATCGGTGATCCGGCCGTCCCCGCCCTTGGCGGTGACTTCGAGGGGCCTCTCCGGATCCGCCTTGGCGCTTCCGGAAGGCGCGTTGAGAGCGACCTGCCGGGCCGCGTCATACGGCCGCGCCGCCAGCGGGTGGCCCTCGGGACCGCTGCACGCGGCCATCCCGGCTCCCAGGGACAGGAGCAGCACTGTGCATCCGGTGACGTTGCGTATAGGCGATATGTCGTTCATGAGCACACGCTATGGACAACACCCGGGCGCGGCGCGCCGGAAGACTGCAAACGAGGGGCCCGGACCTCACCCGACTGGGCGAGTGTCCGGGCCCCTGCGTGATGCGGAGCAGCTCGGGAGCTACTGGTTCTGGTTCTCTCCGCGGTAGTACTCGAAAACCCACCCGAAGACGCCGACCAGGATCAGCGGGGCCGAGAAGTACAGCAGCCACCAGCCGATCGCGATCGCGAGGAAGGCCAGGGCACCGCCGATGGCCAGCGACAGCGGCTGCCAGCTGTGCGGCGAGAAGAAGCCGACCTCACCGGCCTCGTCCGCGACGTCGGCCTCCTTGTTGTCCTGGGCCATGGCGTCCACTCGCCGGGCCGTGAAGGCCAGGTAGTAGCCGATCATGATGCTCAGGCCGAAGGCCAGGAAGAGCGCCGTCGTACCGGCCGGCTCCTTCGACCACACGCCATAGAGGATGGCCATGGCGAGGATGAAGACGCTCAGCCAGATGAACATCTTGCCCTGGATCTTCACTTGCCGGCCTCCTTGTCAGCGGTGATGGCACCGTGGCCGGCGTGCTCGAGCTGGTCGAGCGCCGCGATCTCCGGGTGGTGCAGATCGAACGCCGGGGATTCGGAGCGGATCCGCGGCAGGGTGAGGAAGTTGTGCCGCGGCGGCGGGCAGGAGGTCGCCCATTCGAGCGAACGGCCGTAGCCCCACGGGTCGTCGACCTCGATCTTCTTGCCGTACTTCGCGGTCTTCCAGACGTTGTAGATGAACGGCAGGACCGACAGGCCCAGCAGGAACGACGCGATGGTCGAGATGGTGTTCAGCGTCGTGAAGCCGTCGGCGGCCAGGTAGTCCGCGTAGCGGCGCGGCATGCCCTCGGCGCCCAGCCAGTGCTGGACCAGGAAGGTGCCGTGGAAGCCGATGAACAGCGTCCAGAAGGTGATCTTGCCGAGCCGCTCGTCCAGCATCTTGCCCGTGAACTTCGGCCACCAGAAGTGGAATCCGGCGAACATCGCGAACACCACGGTGCCGAAGACGACGTAGTGGAAGTGCGCGACGACGAAGTACGAGTCGGAGACGTGGAAGTCCATCGGGGGCGAGGCCAGGATGACGCCGGTCAGACCACCGAAGGTGAAGGTGATCAGGAAGCCGATCGTCCAGAGCATCGGGGTCTCGAAGGACAGTGAGCCCTTCCACATGGTGCCGATCCAGTTGAAGAACTTCACACCGGTCGGTACCGCGATCAGGAAGGTCATGAAGGAGAAGAACGGCAGCAGCACACCGCCGGTGACGTACATGTGGTGGGCCCACACGGTCACGGACAGACCGGCGATCGCGATCGTCGCGGCCACCAGGCCGATGTAGCCGAACATCGGCTTGCGGCTGAAGACCGGGATGATCTCCGAGACGATGCCGAAGAACGGCAGGGCGATGATGTACACCTCTGGGTGCCCGAAGAACCAGAAGAGGTGCTGCCACAGCAGGGCACCGCCATTGGCCGCGTCGAACACATGCGCACCGAACTTGCGGTCCGCCTCTAGGGCGAACAGCGCGGCGGCCAGCACCGGGAAGGCGAGCAGGACCAGCACACCGGTCAGCAGCACGTTCCAGACGAAGATCGGCATACGGAACATCGTCATGCCCGGAGCACGCATGCAGATGATCGTGGTGATGAAGTTGACCGAACCGAGGATCGTGCCGAAGCCGGAGAAGGCCAGACCCATGATCCACATGTCGGCGCCGACACCCGGCGAACGGACCGCGTCCGACAGCGGGGAGTAGGCGAACCAGCCGAAGTCGGCCGCACCCTGCGGGGTGAGGAAGCCGGCCACCGCGATGATCGAGCCGAAGAGGTACAGCCAGTAGGCGAACATGTTCAGCCGGGGGAACGCCACGTCGGGCGCGCCGATCTGCAGCGGCATGATCCAGTTCGCGAACCCGGCGAACAGCGGCGTCGCGAACATCAGCAGCATGATCGTGCCGTGCATCGTGAACGCCTGGTTGAACTGCTCGTTCGACATGATCTGCGTACCCGGACGGGCGAGCTCGGCGCGCATGAAGAGCGCCATCACGCCGCCGATGCAGAAGAAGACGAACGAAGTCGCCAGGTACAGCGTGCCGATGGTCTTGTGGTCGGTGGTGGTCAGCCACTTCACCACCACGTTGCCGGGCTGCCGACGCCGGACCGGGAGCTCGTTTTCGTACGCGTCACCGCGCGAGTCGCCCGCGGCGGCACCCTGGGATTCGTTGAGGATGCTCACAGTTGGTTCTTCTCCGCATTCCGGGCCGGGTTCGACTGCTCAATGCCCGACGGGATGAAGCCCTTCTGCCCCTGGTCGGCCAGCTCCTTCAGGTACTCCTGGTACCGCTCCGGGGAGACGACCTTCACGTTGAAGAGCATCCGGGAGTGGTCCACACCGCAGAGCTCGGCACACTTGCCCATGAAGGTGCCCTCCTGGGTGGGAGTCACCTCGAACACGTTGGTGTGACCGGGGATGACGTCCTGCTTGAACAGGAAGGGAACCACCCAGAAGGAGTGGATCACGTCACGCGAGGTCAGGATGAAGCGGACCTTCTCGCCCTTGGGCAGCACCAGCGTGGGGCCGGGGTTGCCGGTCTGCGGATTCCGGTCGCCGGGGATACCGGCCTCGTAGACGCCTTCGGCTCCCTTGGGGAAGTCGTTGGTGTACTTGTCCGGAATCGCGTTCAGTTGCTTCTGGGCCGCGGCGTCGCCGGTGGCCGGGTTCCCGTCCACGTCCTCCAGGTAGTTGAAGCCCCAGCTCCACTGGTAGCCGACCACGTTGACGGTGTGGACCGGCTTGTCGGAGAGAGCGAGGAGCTTCGACTCATCGCGCGCGGTGAAGTAGAAGAGCACCGAGACGATGATGAGGGGGACCACGGTGTACAGCGCCTCGATGGGCATGTTGTACCGGGTCTGCGGCGGGACCTCGATCTTGGTGCGGCTGCGCCGGTGGAAGAAGACGCTCCACAGGATCAGACCCCACACCAGCACGCCCACGGCGAGCGCTGCCGCCCACGAGCCCTGCCAGAGGGAGAGGATCCGCGGAGCTTCCTCCGTGACCGGGGTGGGCATTCCGAGGCGGGGGAAGTCTTCCCAGTTGTACGAGCAACCGGTGGCTGTCGCCAGGATCAGGCCCGCAGTCAGCACCTGCGGCAGCTTCCGCCGCATCGGGCGCCGCGGCATGGGGGTGCCTCCCACGCCCTGCGGGCCGTGGGGGAGGTCGGAGCCGTTGGGACTCACGTAGCGCCTTCCCGAGAGTCTCGCCCGCGCGGTCGGCTGCGGCCGTCTCGCTGGTCGGTCGCCGGCCCTGACGCGGGCAGGGGTTTGGATGTTTATGCGGACCAAACCCTACTGGACGCTATTTGGGGTCGCGCGGGGAGGGTGCCCAACGCGCCGTCCGACGACCCGAAGGGGTGGACCGGCCGGTTCCGGCAGCCTCCCCCGACCCCCTACTACCTGCGCCGCAGCGCCTTCTGACGGCTGCTTCGCGGCCGGTCCCCAGCAGGGCGCTAGCGTGGCGGCGTGCCCTATTTCGACAGCGCGTCGTCCGCTCCCCTGCATCCCGTGGCCCGGCAGGCCCTCCAGGCCGCCCTCGACGAAGGCTGGGCCGATCCGGCCCGGCTCTACCGCGAGGGGCGGCGGGCGCGGCTGCTGCTCGACGCCGCCAGGGAGGCGGCGGCGGACGCCGTGGGATGCCGTCCGGACGAGCTCTTTTTCACCAGTTCGGGTACTCGTGCCGTCCACGCGGGACTTGCCGGGGCGATGGCGGGGCGCCGGCGCACCGGGCGGCACGTGGCGGTGTCGGCGGTCGAGCACTCGTCGGTGCTGCACGCCGCCGAGGGCTTCGATGTCACCGAGGTGCCGGTGGACCGCACCGGCGCGGTGTCACCGGGAGACTTCGGCGCGGCACTGCGCCCTGACACCGCCCTGGCCGCCCTCCAGTCCGCCAACCACGAGGTGGGCACGGTGCAGCCGGTCGCCGAGGTCGCCGGAGTGTGCCGGGCGGCCGGGGTGCCGCTGCTCGTCGACGCGGCGCAGTCGCTGGCCTGGGGCCGGGTGGAAGGGGACTGGTCACTGCTGACCGGCAGCGCACACAAATGGGGCGGACCGGCCGGGGTCGGACTGCTCGTGGTGCGCAAGGGTGTCCGGTACGCCTCCCAGGACCCCGCGGACGAGCGGGAATCGGGGCGGGCACCCGGCTTCGAGAACATCCCGGCCATCGTGGCCGCGGCGGCGTCGCTGCGCGCCGTACGGGAGGAGGCGGCGGGCGAGTCGGCCCGGCTGCGGGCCCTGGTCGACCGGATCCGGGCCAGGGTCCCCGAGCTGGTCCCGGATGTCGAGGTGGTCGGTGATCCGGTGCGGCGGCTGCCCCATCTCGTCACGTTCTCCTGTCTCTATGTCGACGGGGAGACAGTGCTGCACGAGCTGGACCGGGCGGGTTTCTCCGTGTCGTCCGGTTCGTCGTGTACGAGTGCGACGCTCGCCCCGAGCCATGTGCTGCGGGCGATGGGGGTACTGAGCGAGGGCAATGTGCGGGTGTCGCTGCCGCCCGGCACTGCCGAGGGGGATGTGGACCGCTTCCTGGAGGTCCTGCCGGGGGTCGTGGCGGGGGTGCGCACCCACCTCGACGCCCCCGTCTCCCCCGGGCCGTACGCCGGTACGGGTGCCGACGCCGGGACGCTGGTCGTCGACGCGCTCGGCAAGCGCTGCCCGATCCCCGTGATCGAGCTGGCCAAGGTCATCGGGGACGTGCCGGTGGGCGGCACGGTCACCGTGCTCTCCGACGACGAGGCGGCGCGCCTGGACATCCCCGCCTGGTGCGAGATGCGGGGTCAGGAGTACGCGGGCGAGCACCACGTGGAAGGCGGCACGGGTTACGTGGTGCGCCGCGTGGACTGACGCGGTCGCCGGCCCCCGGGCGAACCACACGCCCCGGGGCCGGGGCCGGGGCTACGAAAGGAACGTCTGGACCTCGGCGCCCGCGTCGTGGCCGTACGCCTTGGTGAAGCGCTCCATGAAGTGGGCGCGGCGCAGGGTGTACTCCTGGGTTCCCAGGGTCTCGATGACCAGGGTGGCGAGCATGCAGCCGACCTGGGCGGCACGCTCCAGGCCGACGCCCCAGGACAGACCGGAGAGGAAGCCCGCGCGGAAGGCGTCGCCCACACCTGTCGGGTCGACCTTGAAGTCCTCCTCCGGGCATCCGACCTCAATGACGCCCTCGCCCGCGCGCTCGATGCGCACACCGCGCGAGCCGAGGGTGGTGACCCGGTGGCCGACGCGGCCCAGGATCTCCTCGTCCGTCCAGCCGGTCTTCGACTCGATGAGCCCCTTCTCGTACTCGTTGGAGAAGAGGTAGGTCGCCCCGTCCAGCAGTATCCGGATCTCGTCGCCGTTCATCCGCGCGATCTGCTGGGAGAAGTCCGACGCGAACGGGATTCCGCGGGAGCGGCACTCCTCGGTGTGCCGCAGCATGGCCTCCGGGTCGTCGGCACCGATGAGCACCAGGTCGAGGCCGCCGACGCGGTCCGCGACCGACTTCAGCTCGATCTGGCGGGCCTCGCTCATCGCCCCGGTGTAGAAGGAGCCGATCTGGTTGTGGTCGGCGTCGGTGGTGCAGACGAAGCGTGCGGTGTGCAGGACCTCGGAGATCCGTACGGATTCGGTGTCCACGCCGTGCCGGTCCAGCCAGGCGCGGTACTCGTCGAAGTCGGATCCGGCGGCGCCGACCAGGATCGGGCGGGTCCCGAGCTGTCCCATACCGAAGCAGATGTTGGCGCCGACCCCTCCCCTGCGCACGTCGAGGTTGTCGACCAGGAAGGAGAGGGAGACCGTGTGCAGCTGGTCCGCTACCAGTTGGTCGGCGAAGCGGCCGGGGAAGGTCATGAGATGGTCGGTGGCGATGGAGCCGGTGACTGCGATTCGCACGGCGAGGTGCTCCTGGAGGGAGACGGCGTTGACAGCTAACGCTACCGGTTTCCGCACCCCGCATTGCAGTACGAAAACTACCCGATAGTAGGTCTTTTTTCCGTCAACCTGACGTGCTTAACGTGCCCGCATGCCCAAAACCTTCGCTCTGCACCACTCATGGGACACCGAGATCAGCCTCGCCGAGCTCCGTGGCCGCAGCGCACGGATGGCCCCGCACTGGGTGGCCGCGCCCGCCTCCGCGCCCGCCCCTGTGCCGCCGTCGCTCATCAACGGGGTGGTCGTGTCCGCCGCGTCGGCACGGCTGGTGGGCACGATGCCCGCTTTCGCCGACTAGCACGGCCTGGCACCCACCAGCACCCACCAGCGCGAGAGCCGACCCGCGTCGGCTGAGGCTCCAGCTCCCGGCACGGCACGGCACGGCACGGCACGTAAGGGAACCGCACGCCCCCTCGTACCGTCACAGGGGTGTCCTCTGAGACGGACACGTGTGACGGGTACTGAAGGAGCGATGCGGTGAACAGCACGGAGCGACCCACCAAGAGCACCGGCGCCGACGACTCGGCTCGGCGGCGTTCCCAGCTGGTCGTCACCTCGGTGGCAGCGGCAGTCCTGCTCGTGGGCGGTGGCGGAGCGTACTGGGCCACCACGGCCTCTGACGGCCCCGAAGGCTCCCCCGCCTCCCCGGCCTCCGCCAGCACACCCCCGCCGCTGGCCCTGGACGGTCCATCGGACAGCGGGCCGGGACCGGGGATCGCCCCGGGCGAGCCCGACCCGAACGGCGCCCGGTACCGCGCGAGCGGGAAGCTGCCCGAGGGCCCGGAGAGCGCCCCCGTATACCGCGCGCAGGGCGCTGTCGCCGAGGCGGACGTCACCCGGCTGGCCGCGGCCCTTGGAGTGGAGGGCACCCCGCGGGCCGTCGGCGACGTATGGCGGATCGCCGCGGAGAAGGACTCCAGCGGGCCGGTGCTGCAGGTCGGCCGCCAGGCTCCGGGCACCTGGACGTTCGCCCGGTACGGCGCCGCACCCAAGGGCGACAACTGCCTCAAGGGCAGGCCCTGCCCTGACGGCGGAACCCCGGGTACCGGCACGGACGCCGCCAGGGCCGCGGTGAGCGAGGAGGCCGCGAAGAAGGCGGCCGCCCCCGTGCTCACTGCCCTGGGCCAGGGAGGCGCACGGCTGGACGCCTCCCAGACGATGGGGTCGACCCGGGTGGTGAACGCGGATCCGGAGATCGGGGGGCTGCCGACGTACGGCTGGCTGACCGGGATCCAGGTCGGTGCCGACGGCCAGGTGGTCGGCGGCAGCGGGCAGCTGGCCAAGCCCGTGGAGGGCGCCGAGTACCCGGTGATCAGCGCGTACAAGACCCTGGAGCAGCTGAACAAGTCCTCCCGGGGCGGCGCCCCCGGGAACATCGGGGGCTGCGCGACTCCCGTCCCAGCCGAGAACCCGGATGCGCCGGGCGGCCCGGGCAAGCCGATCGCACCCTGCGAGCCCCACCCGGGCTCCGGCTCCGCTGAGCCCGTGACGATCAGCAAGGCGGTGTTCGGGCTCGCGGTGCACTCCGTGGACGGCAAGCCCGCGCTCGTACCGTCGTGGCTGTTCGAGGTGGACCCGGAGGGCGACGCCAAGCCGTTCACGATCACGCACCCGGCGGTGGACCCGAAGTATCTGAAGCAGCCGGACCCGGGAGCGTCGCCGTCGGAGTCCCCCGATCCGTCCCAGCTGCCGGAGACCACCACGCGCCAGGTCGAGTCGTACGCGGTCTCGGGCGACGGCCGCACCCTCACGCTGCGCTTCTGGGGCGGTGTGTGCAGCGAGTACGAGGGCAAGGCGGAGGCGACCGGCTCCGAGGTGAAGGTGCACATCACCGAGACGCGCAAGGACCCGGGGAAGGTCTGCATCCTGATCGCCAAGGAGCTGACGACCAAGGTCACGCTTGCTCAGCCGCTGGGTGACCGGAAGGTCGTGGACACAACGGGCCAGACGGTGCCCCTGAAGTAGGCCGGCACGCACGGAAGGGTGGTGGCCCCGGCTCGACCGGGGTCACCACCCTTCCTGCGTTCGGATGTCTGAGCGACTCAGCTGAACGAGTCTCCGCAGGCGCAGGAGCCCGTCGCGTTCGGGTTGTCGATCGTGAAGCCCTGCTTCTCGATGGTGTCGACGAAGTCGATCGAGGCGCCGCCCAGGTACGGAGCGCTCATGCGGTCCGTGACCACCTTCACACCGTCGAAGTCCTTCACGACGTCACCGTCGAGGGTGCGCTCGTCGAAGAAGAGCTGGTACCGCAGGCCGGAGCAGCCGCCGGGCTGAACGGCGACGCGCAGCGCCAGGTCGTCCCGGCCTTCCTGGTCCAGCAGGGCCTTGACCTTGCCCGCGGCGGCGTCGGACAGGAGGATGCCGTCGCTCACGGTGGTGGTCTCGTCCGATACGGACATCTGCTTCTCTCCCGGGTTGTACGGAGACTGCTTGCCGACGTTGGCAACCGGCCGGGCCGCCGATTCATTCCGGGCGCGCCCTAGTCTTTCCTCTTCATGCTCGCACACGCGCTCTCCCGGGGGCACCGACCTGCCGATCGGGAATTGCGTCACATCGACGCTATCGCCATCGTCAAAGTGACGTGAAGCGGTTATGATAGATAGCGTCAAATAGACGAAAAGGATTCCCGGCGACGCAGCCTCCGGTCCGACCGGAGCGGCTTAGCCGCGCTGACCGCAGAGAAGAAAGGGTGCGTGACGTGACCACCGCCCACACCGCCCAGACCGCGCCGGTACGGGACGTCCTGGACGTCCAGCCGACGCCGCTCGCCCTGCTGCTGCTCGGCCGGGAGGCCGACCCCCGGAGCGAGCGGGGCGTCGAGTGCCCCGGGGACCTGCCCTCCCCGTCCGACCCGGACCTGGTGGAGCGGGCCCGCGCCGCGAAGGAGAAGCTCGGACACAAGGTCTTCGTGCTCGGTCACCACTACCAGCGCGACGAGGTCATCCAGTTCGCCGATGTCACCGGCGACTCCTTCAAGCTGGCCAAGGACGCGGCGGCGCGGCCCGAGGCGGAGTACATCGTCTTCTGCGGTGTGCACTTCATGGCGGAGTCCGCGGACATCCTGACCTCCGACGACCAGAAGGTCGTGCTGCCCGACCTCGCGGCCGGCTGCTCCATGGCCGACATGGCCACGGCCGAGCAGGTCGCCGAGTGCTGGGACGTCCTCGCCGAGGCGGGCATCACCGACGTGACCGTCCCGGTCTCGTACATGAACTCCTCCGCCGACATCAAGGCCTTCACCGGCAAGCACGGCGGCACCATCTGCACCTCGTCCAACGCCAAGCGGGCCCTGGACTGGGCCTTCGAGCAGGGCGAGAAGGTGCTCTTCCTCCCGGACCAGCACCTCGGCCGGAACACCGCGGTCCGCGACATGGGGATGTCCCTCGACGACTGCGTCGTCTACAACCCGCACAAGCCGAACGGCGGGCTGACGCCGGAGCAGCTCCGGGCCGCGAAGATGATCCTGTGGCGCGGCCACTGCTCGGTGCACGGCCGCTTCTCGCTGGACTCCGTGAACGACGTCCGCGAGCGCATTCCGGGGGTCAACGTGCTGGTGCACCCCGAGTGCAGGCACGAGGTCGTCGCCGCGGCGGACTACGTGGGCTCCACGGAGTACATCATCAAGACCCTCGAGGCGGCTCCGGCCGGCTCCAAGTGGGCGATCGGCACCGAGCTGAACCTGGTACGCCGCCTGGCGAACCGTTTCGCCGACGAGGGCAAGGAGATCGTGTTCCTCGACAAGGCGGTGTGCTTCTGCTCGACGATGAACCGGATCGACCTTCCGCACCTCGTCTGGGCGCTGGAGTCCCTCGCGGAGGGCAACCTGGTGAACCGTATCCAGGTCGACCCGGAGACCGAGAGCTTCGCGAAACTCGCCCTCGAACGCATGCTTGCGTTGCCGTAACGGGGCTCTGCTCCTGTGACCCCCGCCGCCCCGTACACGGTTGTCCGCCGCGTACGGGGCGGCGGGGTTTTCGCGGTGGGGCCCACCGGGAAGCGTGAGGCCCCCGGCACCGGAAATGAATCCGGCACCGGGGGCAGGGCCTGAGAGGCCCGGGGCTCAGACGCCCGCGGGAGTCGGGGACTCCGTGGGCTCGTGAGACGCGGAGGCCGCCCGCTTGGCCGCCCGCTTCGCGCGGCGGCGCTCCTTGCGGAGCTCCACCATCGCGTACAGCGTCGGCACCAGCAGCAGCGTGAGCATCGTGGAGGTCACAAGACCACCGATCACCACCACCGCCAGCGGCTGCGCGATGAAGCCGCCCTCTCCCGTGACCCCCAGCGCCATCGGCAGCAGCGCGAAGATCGTCGCGAGAGCGGTCATCAGAATCGGGCGCAGACGGTGCCGCCCGCCCTCGATCACGGCCTCGACCACGCCCAGGCCCTGGGCCCGGTACTGGTTGATGAGGTCGATCAGCACGATCGCGTTGGTCACCACGATGCCGATGAGCATCAGCATGCCGATCATCGCCGGAACGCCCATCGGCGTGCCCGTGGCCACCAGCAGACCGATCGCGCCGGTCGCCGCGAAGGGGATGGACACCAGCAGGATCAGCGGCTGGATCAGCGACCTGAACGTGGCGACCAGCAGCATGAAGACGATCGCGATCGCCGCCAGCATCGCCAGGCCCAGCTGGGCGTTGGCCTCGGCCTGGTCCTCGGAGACACCGCCGATGGAGACGGTCGCGCCCTCGGGCAGATCCAGGCCGTCGATCTTCTGCTGGAGCGCGTTGCCCACCGCACCCGTGTTGTCGTCCGTCGGCTTCGCCTTGATCGTCGCCGCGCGGGCGCCGTCGATACGGGTCATCGAGACCGGGCCGGGCACCAGCTTGACCTCGGCGATGTCACCGAGCTTCACCGGGCCGAGCGGCAGCTTCTTCAGCTCGGCCATGGTCGTGGCCGGCTTGGCGGAGGTGATGACGACATCGCGCTCGCTGTCGTCGAGGATCGCCTTCGTCGCCGGGGTGCCGCGCACCGCCTGGGCCACCGCGAACCCGAGCGTGGTGTCGTTGAAGCCGGCATCCGCCGCCTTCGCGGTGCCCTTGACGGAGATCCGCGGCACGGACTGCGACAGGTCGCTCTGCACGTCGGTGACGTCGTCCAGCTTGGCGACCTCGGCGCGGACCTGCTCGGAGGCCTTGCGCAGCACCTCCGGGTCGGCGGCCTTCACCACGACGCTCAGATCCTGGTTGTTGAAGCCGTCACCGGCCGCGATGGTCGTGTCGCCGATGCCGTCGAGCTTGCCGAGCTCCTCGTTGATGCGGTCGCGGACCTTCTCGTAGGAGGAGGCGTCCTTGAGCGTCATCTGGTAGGAGGCCTGGTTGGCGCCGGTGCCGCCGCCGAAGGCGGCCATGAAACCGGACGAGCCCACCGTGACCTGGTAGTCCTTGATCTCGGCGATCCCGTCGAGGACCTTCTCGACCTTCCCCGCGGCCGCGTCGGCCGCTTCCAGGCTGGTGCCGGGCTTCAGCTTCTGCTTGACCGACATGACCTCCTGCTCGCCCTGGTCGAAGAAGTTCGTCTTCAGCAGACCGGCCATGCCGAACGTGCCGAACAGCACGACAAGGGACAGCACCACGCTGGTGAGCCGGCGGCGTGTCGCGAACCGCAGCACCGGCACGTAGCCGCGCTGGAGCAGACTGCGGGCTTCCTTCTCCTCCGCCTTGCGGCGTGCTTCGTCCGGGTCGAGCCCGCGCACGTCCTTGGGGGCGCGGAGGAACCAGTACGACAGGACGGGGACGACCGTCAGGGACACCAGCAGCGAGGCGAGCAGCGCCGCGGTGACCGTCAGCGAGAACGAGCCGAAGAGCTCGCCGACCATGCCGCCGACCAGTCCGATCGGCAGGAAGACTGCGACGGTGGTCAGTGTGGACGAGGTGACGGCACCGGAGACCTCCCGTACGGCGGTGATGATCGCCGCCTCGCGGTCCTCGCCGTAGCCGAGGTGCCGCTTGATGTTCTCCAGGACCACGATCGAGTCGTCGACGACCCGGCCGATGGCGATCGTCAGCGCCCCCAGGGTGAGCACGTTGAGCGACAGGTCGCGGGTCCACAGCACGATCAGCGCGAGCACGACGGACAGCGGGATCGAGACCGCGGTGACGATGGTCGAACGCAGCGATCCGAGGAACACCAGGATGATCACCACCGCGAACAGCAGTCCGAGCGCACCCTCGGTGGTCAGGCCCGAGATCGACTTGGAGACGGCCGGTCCCTGGTCCGAGACCACGGACAGCTCGGCGCCGGAGCCGAGGTCCTTGCGGAGTTCGGGCAGCTTGTCCTTGACCGCGTCGGAGATGCGGACGGCGCTGCCGTCCTTGTCCATGGTGGCGAGGACGGCGAGGCTGGGCCTGCCGTTGGTACGGGTGATGGAGACGCGCTGCGACTCCTCCTGCTTCACCGTGGCGATGTCACCCAGGCGCACCGGCTTGCCGGTCTTGCCCGCCCCGGCCTCCGGACCGGCCGCGGGTGCGATCCGCAGGTCCTCGATCTGCTTCAGCGAACGGAAACCCCCGCCGACCTGGACCGTGCGGCTGCTTCCCGCCTCGGAGAACGAGCCCGCTGGCATGGTCCCGCCGCCTGCGGTGAGCGCCTCGGCGAGCGCCTGCGCGTTCAGCCCGGCCGCGGCCAGCTTCTTGTCGTCGGGGGTGACGGACACCTGGAGGTCCTGGACGCCGTCCACGGTGACCTGACCGACGCCCTCGACGTCCTCCAGCGCCGGCACCACGGTCCGCTCGAGCTGGTCGGCCAGCGCCTGCTGGTCCTTGTCCGAGCTGACGGCGAGCACGACGGTCGGTATGTCGTCGGTGGAACCGGCGACCACCTGCGGGTCGACGTCGTCGGGGAGCTGGACCCGGGCACGGTTGACGGCCTGCTGGACATCGGCGACGAGCTGCTTGGTGCCCTCGTCCCCGTAGTCGAACGTGGCCATGATCACGGCGTTGCCCTCGCTCGCCGTGGAGGTGATGCCCTTGATGCCGTCGACGGCCTTGATGGTGTTCTCAAGGGGTTCGACGACCTGCTTCTCGACCACATCGGGAGACGCGCCCTGATAGGGGGCCAGCACCGACACCATCGGGAGTTCGATCGAGGGGAACAGCTGCTGCTTGAGCTGGGGGATGGCGATCGCTCCGAAGATGATCGCGACGATCGACATCAGCCCTATCAGGGCCCTTTGCGCGAGGCTGAATCTCGACAGCCAGGACATGGGGTCTCTCTTCTGTGGCTTCTGCGGCTTACATGGCGTACTCAGGACGGGCGCGGAGGTTGCCCGCTTATACGATCGGCCATTCGCACGGGTGAATCCGTCGCCCCCAGGTCGAGATCCTTATGTCACGCATACTCCGAACGGAGTACACGCGGGTGACCTCTCACTCCACCCGAGGACGGACCAGGCCCGATTCATAGGCGAATACCACCAATTGAGCCCTGTCTCGCGCTCCCAGCTTCGCCATCGCCCGGTTGACATGGGTCTTGACCGTCAGCGGGCTGACTTCCAGCCGCACGGCGATCTCGTCGTTGGAGTGCCCGCCCCCGACCAGGACGAGCACCTCGCGCTCACGTCCGGTCAGCGCCGCAAGCCGCTCCGGGTACGCCCCGGAGTCCGGATCGTCGTCCCAACCACCGCCCTGGGCGAGGAAGGTGGCGATGAGCCCCTTGGTCGCGGCGGGTGACAGCAGCGCCTCTCCCGCGGCGGCGATACGGATGGCGCTGAGCAGCTCGTCCGGTTCCGCGCCCTTGCCGAGGAAGCCGGAGGCCCCGGCGCGCAGGGACTGGACCACGTACTCGTCCACCTCGAAGGTCGTCAGCATGACCACCCGCACCGCGGCGAGCGCGGGATCGGCGCTGATCATGCGGGTCGCGGCGAGCCCGTCCGTGCCCGGCATCCGGATGTCCATGAGCACCACGTCGGGGCGCTGCGCGCGGGCCACGGCCACGGCCTCGGCGCCGTCCGCCGCCTCACCGACCACTTCCATGTCGGGCTCGGAGTCCACGAGCACCCTGAACGCGCTGCGCAACAGCGCCTGGTCGTCGGCGAGCAGCACCCTGATCGTCATGCGTCCCCCTCCGCGTGAGTGTTGACCGGCAGTATCGCCTGCACGCGAAAGCCACCGCCGTAGCGGGGCCCTGCACTGAGTGTGCCGCCGAGCGCGGTGACCCGCTCGCGCATACCGATGAGCCCATGCCCACCACCGGTGGTCTCGTCCGGCGTGGCCTGCGTACCGCGGTCGAGCACCGTGACCTCGACGGTCCGCCCCACCCGTACGACACTCACCTCGGCCCCGGCCGCCGCTCCCGCGTGCTTCTGCACATTGGTCAGGGCCTCCTGGATGATCCGGTACGCCGCCAGGTCGACGGCCGCGGGCAGGGTGGTGCCGTGGTCGGTCCTCGCCAGCTCGACCGGCTGTCCCGCGTGGCGGAACGTCTCCAGCAGCCGGTCGAGCCCGGCAAGGCCGGGGGCGGGCTCGGTCGGAGCCTCCGGATCGCCGGACTGCCGCAGCAGACCGACCGTGGCGCGCAGTTCGTTGAGCGCGGACCGGCTGGCCTCCCGTACGTGCCCGAGCGCTTCCTTCGCCTGGTCGGGGCGCTTGTCCATGACATGCGCCGCCACCCCGGCCTGCACATTGACCAGGGCGATGTGATGCGCCACGACATCGTGCAGGTCCCGGGCGATCCTCAGCCGCTCCTCCGCGACCCGCCTGCGGGCCTCCTCCTCCCGGGTCCGCTCGGCTCGCTCGGCCCGCTCCCGCATGGCGTCGACGAACGCCCGCCTGCTGCGTACGGCATCGCCCGCGGCGGCTGCCATCCCGGTCCAGGCGAACACCCCGATGTTCTCCTGGCTGTACCAGGGCGCGGAGCTGAACAGCATCGCTGTCGCCGTGAGCACCGTCATCGACAGCAGCCCGACCCGCCAGGTGGTGGGGCGGTCGGTGCGCGCGGCCACCGTGAACAGGGCGACCACCGCCGTCATCACCACCGGCGCGGGGGGATCCCCGACGATGCACTCCACGGCGGACAGGGCGCCCGTGACGGCCAGTACGGGCACCGGCCTGCTGCGCCGGAAGACCAGCACGACCGCGGCGAGCAACATCAGCACCAGGGCGTGCGGCTGCGGTGTGCGTGCTCCGAAAGTGGGCCCGTGCGGCCCGTGCGGATCGGCGAACGACATGCCGACCATGCAGACGAGCACACCGGACGCCAGCGCGGCATCGAACGCGAGGGGGTGCTCGCGCAGCCAGCCACGGGTGCGCTGAAGCCTGCTGGTTCGGGTCGGTAGTGCCGTCACGACAAGCAACGGTACGGGGTGCCATCCTGCCGGCGCCGCCCCGCGTCATGGCATCGCCTGAGGTCAGAAGGGGTGGCGGGCAGCGCCTTGGTGGCCAAGGTCACGGACGGCCGAGGCCACCGGACCGGGTCCGGCCCCCGCCCAAGGCAGGGGGCCGGACCGCACCCCGGATCAACCGGGAATCAGGCCGTCGTCGTTGAGCATGTCGCGGACTTCCTGGAGCGTCGCATCCGGAGACGGCAGGATCAGCTCCGAGGGCTCCAGCGAGTCGTCGGGAAGTGGAGCGCCGAGCCGGCGGACCGCGTCGAGCAGTCCGCACAGCGTGCGGCGGAAGCCGGGCTCGTCACCTGACTCCATTTCCGCGAGGAGCTCGTCGTCCAGCGTGTTCAGCTCGTCGAAGTGACCGTTGTCGACCCTCCACTGGCCCTCCCCCATGATCCTTACGATCATGACGCGCCGTCCCTACCGCTCATCATCACTGCTTGTTGAGGTTCGGCCGGTCCTGCGTCGAGCCGTCGCCGCCCTCGATGGCCTGCTGCTGAGCGCCGCTGCCTCCCGCCAGCTCGGCCTTCATCCGCTGGAGCTCCAGCTCGACGTCCGTGCCGCCGGAGATCCGGTCCAGCTCGGCGGCGATGTCGTCCTTCGCCATTCCCGTGGGGTCGTCCAGCGCACCGGAGGCGAGCAGTTCGTCGATCGCGCCGGCGCGCGCCTGGAGCTGGGCCGTCTTGTCCTCGGCGCGCTGGATCGCCAGGCCGACGTCGCCCATCTCCTCGGAGATCCCGGAGAACGCCTCGCCGATCCGGGTCTGCGCCTGGGCCGCGGTGTAGGTGGCCTTGATCGTCTCCTTCTTCGTACGGAAGGCGTCGACCTTGGCCTGGAGCCGCTGGGCCGCGAGGGTGAGCTTCTCCTCCTCGCCCTGGAGGGTCTGGTGCTGGGTCTCGAGATCGGTGACCTGCTGCTGGAGGGCGGCCCGGCGGGACAGCGCCTCACGGGCCAGGTCCTCGCGACCGAGCGCGAGTGCCTTGCGGCCCTGGTCCTCGAGCTTCGAGGACTGGCCCTGGAGCTGGTTGAGCTGCAGCTCCAGGCGCTTGCGGGAGGTCGCCACGTCGGCGACGCCGCGGCGTACCTTCTGCAGCAGCTCAAGCTGCTTCTGGTACGAGTAATCGAGGGTCTCGCGCGGATCCTCGGCCCGGTCAAGGGCCTTGTTTGCCTTCGCGCGGAAGATCATCCCCATACGCTTCATGACACCGCTCATGGGCTTCGCGCGCCCCCTTCTGACGGACTGGCTCCAGCTACTCCAGAACCCACAGTACGGGCCCTGGTTCCATTACCGCACTGTTCGAGCGCGGATGCGCTCCTCCCCAGGAACGACCTGCCGTCCACCCTGATCCAGCGCAGGGAGGAGAAGGCCCTCAGGGACAGAGACGCGCGCCGCACGGGGATCGTTGCAAGGCGCCGGACGGAGTCCGGCGGAAGTCCGGGAAAAGTCCAGGGGGACCTTCGGCACCGCTCCCTCCCATCACCCCGTACCCTTGTGTTTTGTGTTTGGTAGCCGTTCGAAGGATGAGAAGGCCCCCACCGACAAGGTGACGGCGGACCTCTCCAAGCAGCCCCGCGACCCCGAGGCCCCCAAGGGCAGGCCCACCCCGAAGCGGAATGACGCCCAGGGCCAGCGCCGCCGCGCGCAGTCGGCCCCGGTCGACCGCAAGGACGCCGCGCGCCGCCAGCGCGAGGCGCGCCGTGCCGACCTGTCCAAGCAGCGTGAGGCACTGGCCGGTGGCGACGAGCGCTATCTGCCGCCCCGTGACAAGGGCCCGGTGCGTCGCTTCGTGCGCGACTTCATCGATTCGCGCTTCTGCATCGCGGAGTTCTTCCTGCCGCTGGCCGTCGTGATCCTGGTGCTCTCCATGATCCGTGTGCCGCAGCTCCAGAACATCGCGCTGCTGCTGTGGATGGGCGTCATCGTGCTGATCATCGTCGACTCGATCGGCATCTCCATCCGGCTGAAGAAGCAGCTGAAGGAGCGCTTCCCCGACGAGCCGAAGCGCGGCGCGGTGGCGTACGGCCTGATGCGTTCCCTCCAGATTCGCCGGCTGCGGCTGCCGAAGCCCCAGGTCAAGCGCGGAGAGCGGCCCTGAGCACTGATGTTTCCGGGGCGTCGGGCGTCTCCGGCGCCTCCGATGTCTCTTCTCGTGTCTCTGGTGTTTCCGGTTTCGGTGGCGGCGCGGCGGCCTGGATCGAGGGCCTCGGCGGGCTGCGCAACACGGTCCGGCAGGAGCTTGTCGGGCGCCAGCTCGACGAGCAGATAGCCGCGCGCTTCCCGGTCGGGCAGCGCCTGCGGATCCTCGACGTCGGTATGGGCCAGGGCACCCAGGCTCTGCGGCTGGCGCGGGCCGGGCACACGGTGACGGGTCTCGAGGCCGATCCCGGGATGCTGGCGGTGGCGCGTGAGGCGCTGTCGACGGAGCCCGCCGGCATCCGGGAGCGCTTCCGGATGATCGAGGGCGACGGCCGGGACACCGGGGTGCACTTCCTGCCGGGTGCGTTCGACGTGGTGCTGTGCCATGGCGTGCTGATGTACGTGGAGGCCCGCGACGCGATGCTCGCGGGGCTGGCCCGGATGCTGGCCCCCGGCGGCCTGCTCTCGCTGCTGGTACGCAACGGGGACGCGCTGGCCATGCGGCCGGGGCTGGGCGGCGACTGGCCGGGGGCACTGGCCGCCTTCGACACGGACGCGTACACCAACCGGCTCGGTCTGACCGTGCGGGCCGACCGGCTGTCGGATCTGACGGCGACGCTGGCGGGGATCGCGGCGCCGCTGCACGCCTGGTACGGGGTGCGGGTCTTCACGGACACCATCCCGAACGAGGCGGAGCCGCCGTCCGGCGCGTCGCTGGAGCGGCTGCTGGCGGCGGAGGACCGGGCGGGCAGGACGGATCCGTACCGGTCGGTCGCGGCGCTGCTGCATCTGTGCGGAGTACGCGGCTGACAGGTACACGGCACGGATCTGGTCCCCCGGGTCGGTGCCCCGAGGCGGCGGCCGTCGTGGGCCGCCGCCAGGCCGTCGAAACGGGTAGGGGCCGGAGCCGCGTCACGCCCCTTCGGCGTGCAGACTCATGGGTCCGTAGATCTCGCTGCCGTCCTCGAAGAGGAACACCTGCTCGGCGCCGCCCTCGAGCAACTCCTTCCAGACCTCGCCGATCCAGGACTCGGCGTCTCCCTGGGTGCTGAACTCCTCCGGCTCCACGGCCGGGCTGACCTCCGTCCCGTCGGCCTTCTCGAACCGCCACGTCCACGCCATATGCGCCTCCCGGGAACTGATCGGATTGCTGCCCGCAGCGTAGCCGGGCGAGCACCGGCAGCGGCGGCGCGGGAGGATCGTCCTGTGGAAGTGACTCTGCTCGGCACCGGCGCCCCCAGCGGGCTCCCCCGCCCCGACTGCCCCTGCGCCGTCTGCGCGGCCGCTCGTGGCACGCATGCCCGCGCCGTGACCGCCCTGCTGGTCGACGCCGCCCTGCTGCTCGATCTGACGCCCGGGGCCACGCTGGCCGCCGCCCGCGCGGGGCGCTCGCTGGTGGGCGTACGGCAGGTGCTGCTGACGCATCCGCACGACGGGCCAGCGGTGGAGCTGCCGGTGGGTCTGCCGACCGCCGGGCGGGTGCCGGACGGCCAGGAGTTGACGCTGATCAGCGGGCACAGGGTGAGGGCGGTGCCGATGGACTCACCGGGCACCGGCTACGAGGTGACCTCGCCGGACGGCGACAGGCTGCTCTACCTGCCGCCCGGCGGAGCGCCCGCGGGTGTCGCGAACACCGCGAACGGGACGGCTCCGTACGACATGGTCGTCGCCGACGTCATCGGCCGCCCGGACGGTCTCGCCCGGCTGCGCGCTGCCGGGGCAGTGAGCCCGACGACGGATGTGGTCGCGGTCCATGTCGACCACGACGTGCCACCGGGCCCCGAGCTGGACCGCCGGCTGGCGGCGGCGGGAGCGCGAACCGTGCCGGACGGTACGACGCTGACCGTGGGCGACTACCGCGCGGTGCCGGATGTGCCGCTCCGCACCCTCGTCACGGGCGGGGCGCGGTCCGGGAAGTCGCTGGAGGCGGAACGCCGGCTGGAGTCCTTCCCCGACGTGCTGTACGTGGCGACCAGCGGGACCCGTGCCGGCGACCAGGACTGGAGGGCCCGGGTCGCGGCCCACCGCGAACGCCGGCCGGGCTCCTGGCGCACGCTGGAGACCTGCGACCTTGTCCCGCTGCTGGCCCAGGACGGAGCCCCGCTGCTGATCGACTGCCTGTCCCTGTGGCTGACCGACGCGATGGACCGGGTGGACGCCTGGGATGACGAGGTATGGGAGCGCTCGGGCCGGGAGGCGCTCCACAGCCATGTCGCGGACCTCGTCGCGGCAGTGCGCGACACGCGCCGCACGATTGTCGCGGTCACCAACGAGGTGGGTTCGGGTGTGGTGCCCGCGACGGCGTCGGGCCGCCGCTTCCGCGACGAACTCGGCCGCCTGAACGCGGCGTTCGCCGCAGAGTGCGAACACCTGCTCCTGGTCGTGGCGGGCCAGCCGCTGGCCCTGCGGGGCTGAGGGCCTGAGCGCTCCGCCGGAATCCCGGTGCGCCACCCGGGGCGCAGGTCCCCCGCGCGCTCGGGCGCACGGCCAGGACCTCACGGGACCTGATGACGCGGGCCGATCCGCAAAGATCACCCGGACATGGCCCAGCGGCCCGGCAGCGACGCGCTGCCGGTACTGTTCGGCGAATGAGCCCGCTGAATCTCGACGACTTCTCCGATCTGATCGAGCGCCCCGACAGCGGTGTCCGGCGCGACGCCGAGGAACGCCGTGAGCGGCTGGTCGTGCGGCCCGGCGCTCTGGGGCGGCTCGACGAGCTCGGGGAGTGGCTGGCGGCTGCCCAGGGGGCTGTGCCCGTACGTCCCGTGGAGCGGCCGAAGGCGGTGCTGTTCGCCGGGGACCACGGGGTCGCCGAGCTGGGCGTGTCGGGGCGGCCCGCGGGCAGCGCGTACACCCTGGTGCGGGCCGTGCTCGACGGGGCGAGCCCGGTCGCGGTGCTGGCCCGGCGGATGGACGTGCCGGTGCGGGTCGTCGACGCCGGGCTCGACTGCGACCCGGAGCTGCTGCCCGCCGATGTCGTACGCCATCGGGTGCGGCGCGGCAGCGGGCGCATCGACATCGAGGACGCCCTCACCCGCGACGAGGCGGAGCAGGCCGTGCGGCTCGGTATGGCGGTCGCCGACGAGGAGGCCGACTCGGGCACCGACCTCGTCGTGCTCGGTGATCTCAGTGTGGGTGGTACCACCCCCGCCTCGGCCCTGGTCGCCGCGCTGTGCGGCACCGACGCCTCTGTGGTGACCGGCCGTGGCGGTGTCGCCATCGACGACCTCACCTGGATGCGCAAGTGCGCGGCGATCCGCGACGCGCTGCGGCGGGCCAGGCCCGTGCTCGGCGACCAGCTCGAGCTGCTGGCCACGGTCGGCGGGGCGGACCTCGCGGCGATCACGGGCTTTCTGCTCCAGGCCGCAGTGCGGCGGCTGCCGGTGATCCTCGACGGGGTGGTGTCGGCGGCGTGTGCCCTGGTGGCGCAGCGTGCGGCGTTCCGGGCACCGGACTGGTGGCTGGCGGGGCAGGTCAGCGGTGAACCGGCGCAGGGCAAGGCGCTGGACCGGATGGCTCTCCACCCGCTGCTCGACCAGGGTGTCACGGTCGGCGAGGGCACCGGGGCCATGCTCGCTCTCCCGTTCGTGCAGGCGTCCGCGGCCCTGGCGGCCGAGCTGCCCGAGCGTACCCCCGACGCTCCGGAGGCCACGGACTCCCCGGACGCCTCGGACGCCGAGGACCACAAGCACGAAGTGCACTGACGCGCTCCTCGTCCGCCCGCCCGGGCGGCTTCGGAAAACACCCAGGTGACACTCAACCTCGCGGTGCCGGGACCGGTCTTCGAACGTGGCCACGTTCCGACCCATCCGGGAGCCGCGATTCATGCCGTCCGAACCGAGCGCCGACGGCGCGCGCGCCTTCGCGCGCCGCGAGTGGGGGCCGCTGTACACCGCCGTCAGGACCGCCCTCGTGGAGCGGCGGTGGCGGGCGGTCCCGATGACGCTCACGGCGGTCTGTCTGACCGCGTTCTTCCAGCTGGTCCAGAACCAGCCGTGGGGGTACGAGCCGGTGCAGGTGATCGGCTCGGTGCGGGCCGAGTACCCGCTGTGGGTGGCTCTGCTGCGCACCCCGCTTTCGCTGTTCGTACCGGCGCTGGACCTGCCGGTGTGGGGTGCGCTGGCGCAGATCCTGCTGGTGTTCGGGATCGCCGAGATCTGCCTGGGGCGGCTGCGGACGCTGGTGATCGCCTATGTGTCCACGCTGGCCGGGACGCTGTACGCGCGGATCGCGATCGCGCTGGGCCCTGAGAATGCCCTGGGACTGCCCGCCGCGGACGCCCATGTCGTGGACACCGGCCCGTCGGCCGCGGTCATCGGTCTGGCCCTGTACCTGGGCTACCGGTACCGGGCCTGGCTGACGATGAACCTGGTGATCGCGGCGATGGTGATCGAGGTGCTCATCAAGAACAACCTCGCGGGCAAGGAGCATCTGGCGGCCATCGCCGCGGTGCTGGTGGTGTGTGCGGTGACGGCGCTGCGGGGACGTCGGCGTCAGCGCGGACCGGGTTCACGGGACGTGTCCCGAGGCAGATCCCCCGCCCCGGCACCGGAGGTGTCACGAGCGCCGTCCCCCGGCCCGGCACCTGACGTGTCATGGGAACCGCCTCCCGCCGCGGCACTCACCGAGCCCTCGGCCGCGCCGCCGGCCGGGGCAGTCTGCCCGTCGCCGGACGCGGAGACCGCCACCACCCGGTCGGGAGCCCCGCCGATCAGGTCCTGAAACTTTCGGCGCGGCCCCGTCCAGCGCTTGTCGTGGCGGAAGGCGCGCAGGATCGCCCGCGCCCGGGAGCGCGGACGGCTCCGGTAGAGGCGCTTGGCCCAGAGTGACGTGGGACGGGCCAGCCGCAGCGCGCCGAAGAGGGCCACGAACGGCACGAGGGTGCCGATGACCGCCATCCGCAGTTTGCCCTTCACCAGGGTGATCAGGACGAAGCAGAAGTTGACGGCGACGAAGAACAGGAAGAGCCGCCGGTCGTCCTGCTCGTCCTCGGTGAGGTTGTCCACGCCGAGCGGGGAGAAGCCGGCCAGGAAGAGCAGCAGTACGGAGGCGGTGAGCACCACGGCTTCGACGCTCTTGCGGCCCTCGTTGGTCCAGTAGACGTCGTCGAGGTGCAGGATCAGCGCGAACTCGTCGAGTACGAGCCCCGTGCCCATGCCGAAGATCAACGCGAAGACGACGGTGCCCGCGCCGGTGTGCTGACTGCTGGCGACGGAGCCGAAGCCGCCGACCACGGTGAGGATCACGCCGGGAACCACATGGTGGATGTGCACCCCACCGGTGCTGACGTTGCGGAACGGCCCTTTGCCGGCTCTGATCATCCGGGTGACGATGCGGGTGATCAGGAAGGTCAGCACGAACGAGGCAAGCGCGAGCAGCAGCGGGAGCTTGCCCGGCTCCACGATGTTGCGGTAAAACCAGTCACCCATGCCCACTCGCTCCCGTTTTGCCCGTTATGCGCAATGTACCGCCGGGGTTCACCGGCTACCCTGCGCGCGATGAGCTCCAGGACCTCCGCCGGGCCCGTGACCGGCATACGTTTCGCCTTCGGCACCCTCACCGTGCTGCCGGTACGGGTCACCCGCTGGGACCGGGAGGCGGCCCGCGCGGGCATGCTTTGTGCACCGGTCGCCGGTCTGGCCGTCGGCGCATGCGCCGCGGCGGC
Organism: Streptomyces sp. NPDC019396; assembly: GCF_040632375.1. NCBI lineage: Bacteria > Bacillati > Actinomycetota > Actinomycetes > Kitasatosporales > Streptomycetaceae > Streptomyces > Streptomyces sp. NPDC019396. Next base: position 409,463 of record NZ_JBEYBS010000001.1, read on the forward strand.
GGGTGGGCTGCTGCTGGTGGCGGGCTCCGGAGCGCCGCTCGCCGCGGTGGCCACCGCGGCCGTACCGGCCGTGCTCACCCGAGGGCTGCATCTCGACGGGCTCGCCGACACGGCCGACGGGCTGGGCAGCGGAAAACCGGCCGCGGACGCGCTGCGGATCATGAAGCAGTCGGACATCGGCCCCTTCGGGGTGATCACCCTGCTCCTCGTGCTGCTGGCGCAGGTCGCGGCCCTGGCCGAGCTCTACAGCGGCGGCTGGGCCCGGGGCGCGGTGGCTGCCGTGCTCGCGGGAGCGGTGGCGCGACTCTCGCTCACCCTCGCCTCGCGCACGGGTGTACCCGCGGCCCGGCCCGAGGGTCTGGGGGCGACGGTGGCGGCGACCGTGCCACGACGGGCCGCCGCCGCGCTCACGCTGCTGGTCCTGGGCGCGGGCGCGGGCCTGGGCGCGGGCGCGCTGTCCGGGGCCCCTGTTCCGTGGCACACCGCCGCTACGGTCACGACCGCCCTGCTCATCGCACTGCTCACGGCCGAACTCCTGCTACGGCGCTGTGTTCGCCGCTTCGGCGGGGTGACGGGCGATGTGTTCGGGGCGGCCGAGGAGACGTCGGCCACGGCCGCACTCGTCGCACTCGCGACCCTGGTGTGACACCACCGCGCCATCCGGTGCGACGCCGTCACCGGCCCTGTGATCGCATCCTGCCGCTACCGGATCTCCCGCTGAGCCCGGTGGTGCACCCCGGCCGGATTCTGGGGTGCACCACCTGTGCCGCGAGCGGCGGATGACACGTGTCGGGTGCCGTCGCCCGGGGCCTGGATCACCCGATCGGGCACCCGGTCAGGCGGGCAGCCTCAGAGTGACCGCGGACTGCAGCAGGTCCGGCGAGGTCCAGTCCGATCGCTTGCCCGCGTAGGCCGTGCCGAAGACGGAAGTCCCCAGCAGGAGCTGCTTGCGGGTGCCTTCCGGCGTGGTGACCGGGATCGCGACCCCGGACGGCGCCTGGATGGTGACGGTGGTACCGATCCGGTAGGCGGTCACCCGCCCGTTGTCGAGCGCCTGCTGCCAGGCGGTACGGCGGCTCAGCTCGGTACCGATGTCGCGCTGGCGGAGGTTCACCACAGGTGCGCTGTCGGCGAACAGGGCCGTGTAGTCACCGAGAATCCGGTTGAGCACCGGGTAGAGGATCCGTCCTTCTGCCAGGTTGGACTGGTGCACATAGTGCGGACGGGGATCGTTGGCGAGGACATGCCCGAGGGCGATCCTGGCCTCCTGCGGAACGATGTGCTCCGCATAGCCGGTCTGGGCATCCAGCGGCTCGTCCAGGCAGGTGGAGGCCGCGTTGCTCTCGCAGATACCGCTGCCGCCGTCCGCCTGGGACGTGTAGATCCAGTTGTACTCGTCCGCCATCTCGGCGGCCGTGCCCGTGTTGTAGTACACGTTCATCGGGTACCGGGGCACGGTGAGCGCGCTGCCGACCGAACGCTGCTGCGACTCGCGGGAGTTGTCACTGGCGATCCACTTGACGCCGTTATCGGCGAGCGCGGGGGCGAGGTTGGGGTTGTCGACCGGCTGCTGCGGCAGGGTCTTGAGGCCCGAGTGCTCACCGGTGACCAGCTCCGCGCGATCGACCGGGAGACCCTTCTGCACCCCCCAGCTGTGGTTGTCGCGGATCTGCCCGGTGATGTCGGCACGGCTCACCCAGCGGGTGTTGCCCGCGGCGTCCTTGCTGCACTGCCACGGGACCACGGTCACGTCCTGCACACAGCCCAGGAACGGGTGCGTGTAGGTGTGGTTGACCCAGCGGTACTTGGCCCGGTCGGCGAGCAGCTGCGTGGTGAGCGCGTCCGTGTTTCCGTGCTCCGCCTTCCACTCCTCACCCGCGCCCGCGTTGTAGACCATGTCCAGTGTCAGGCCGCTGGTCTGCTGCCACTGGGCGGCGTACTGCGCGTCGGCCGCGGTCATCCTGATGTCCGGCGTGGTGTCCTCTTCGCCGCCGCCGCAGTCGATGTCCCCGGGCGTGCAGTTGCGCTCACTGTCCCAGCGGGCGTCGGCCGCGAAGACGTCGTCCACGTGCACGGCGAAGTAGTTGCGGCTCTGGCCGAGGTGGACGCCCTGGGTGAGCCATTCCACGATGCCCCGGGCCAGCAGCCGGAACTGCCGCTGGTTCTGGTTGTACGCGAAGGTCACGACCAGCTCGCGGCGCCCGTCGTGGGCGTACTCGCCGAGCAGGCTGGCGCGGTCCTCCCCACCCGGCACGGGCGCGTCGACATAGCTGGTGAAACCCTCGCGCGGGCGCGCCATGTAGCCATAGCTCTCGGGGACCGACGGGGAGTTGTCCTCGAAGGTGACCGCGCCGTCGAGATAAGCGAAGGGCCCGGAGCGGCCCGCGGTGGTCACGGCGGCGGCGGTGCCGTCGAGAGTCCCGGCCCAGCCGCCTTCGCTGGTGTAGTCCAGGCCGACACCCGGGTGGGCCCAGGTGTACGCGTCGACCTGGGGGATGCCGAAGGACTTCTCGTACGCGACCAGCGCGGCCTGCTCGGCGGCACCCGCCGCGCTCGCCCCGAACGGTGCCTCGTTCGGAACCACCACACCCTGGTACTTGGCGCGCGGCCGGCCGCTCACGGTGTCACTCAGGAATGCGGCGTCGACCTGCGGCCTGCCCGCGGCGTTCAGGTTGAGAACGCTGTACGGGACCCCCGTGCTGCGCAGCTCGGAGGTGACCGCCGCCACCGCTTCGCCACCGTCGTCGACCACCAGCACCCTGAGGTCGATCCTCGGCGCGATCGCGTCCTCCGCGGCTGCGGCGGTCGAAGCGGGGAGCGCCGTGGCGAGCAGCGCGGACGCCGTCAGCGCCATGGCCACCCTGCCGCCGCGCCTGCCGGACGCGCGCTGTGCGCCCGGCCCGCCGGGGCGGCCCGCCTGCGACCGTCCGGCCCCGGACCGCCGCCCGGCGACCTGGTCCCGCCGCGCCCCCCGCGCATGTGTCCCGCCCGTCGCGGACCCCCTCTGGTCGTGATCACTCGAACTGAATCCGTACGCCATGGCGCACTCCCCGCCCCTTGAAGGCCTCCCCTTGTGGATGTCCCGGGGAGGATCTGTGGAAATCATGCAAAGCAGCGCGTTGCCGCCTTGCGCATTCGGCCCGAGTGTGACGTAGGACTCATCGCCTCTCGCGGTGATCGCATCAGAGACACCCCGGATGGGTGAACGCCCGCTGGTGTGAGCGAACCTCTCCAGCGCGCGTAGGCTCGTTCCGGCGCGCCGACTCGCCCGATCTACGATGCGCCGGGCACGGCCGACCCCACCTCTTCGGCCACAGAACTCAAACGGAAGCGAGAAATCACCACCGTGACTGCTCTCACTCTCAGCACGGCCGGCGCGGCGACGCTGCGCGCCGACGCGATCGTCGTCGGCGTCGCGAAGAGCCCGCAGGGCGGCAGCGGACTTGTCGTCGCCGCTGGCGCGGAGGCCGTGGACAAGGCCTTCGGCGGAAAGCTCGCCACCGTCCTGGAGACCCTCGGTGCCTCCGGGGCCGAGGGCGAAGTGACCAAGCTGCCCGCGCCGTCCGGGCTGAAGGCGCCGGTCGTGCTGGCCGTCGGTCTCGGTACGGCCCCGGAGAAGGACGAGACCTACCAGGCCGAGGTGCTGCGGCGGGCCGCCGGTTCCGCGGCCCGCGCCCTGACCGGCACGAAGAAGGCGGCTTTCGCGCTGCCGATCGAGGCCACGGAGGACGCGGAGGCGATCGCCGAGGGCGCGCTGCTGGGCGCCTACGCCTTCACCGCGTACCAGGACGGCAACGGCGGCCTCTCCGGGAGTTCCAAGAGCAGCAAGAACGGCAAGAAGGAGCCCCTCGCCGAGGTCGCGCTGCTCGGCGCCAAGCCGCGCGACAAGGCGTACAAGGCCGCGGCCGAGCGAGCCGTCGCGCTCACCGAGGAGATCAACCGCGCCCGCGACCTGATCAACACCCCGCCGAACGACCTCTACCCGGAGTCGTTCGCCGCCGTCGCCGCCGCCGCCGGCAAGGAGCACGGCATCAAGGTGCAGGTCCTGGACGAGAAGGCACTCGTCAAGGGCGGTTACGGCGGCATCCTCGGCGTCGGCCAGGGCGCGGCCAACGGCCCGCGGCTGGTGAAGCTCGCGTACACCCACCCCCAGGCGGAGAAGTCCCTGGCCTACGTGGGCAAGGGCATCACCTACGACTCGGGCGGCATCTCGCTGAAGCCGGCCGGCCACAACGAGACGATGAAGTGCGACATGAGCGGCGCCGCCGCCGTCTTCGCCGCCGTCGTCACGGCCGCGCGGCTCGGGCTGAAAGTGAACGTCACCGGCTGGCTGGCGCTGGCCGAGAACATGCCGTCGGGCACCGCCACCCGCCCCGGCGACGTGCTGCGCATGTACAGCGGCACCACGGTGGAGGTGCTCAACACCGACGCCGAGGGCCGCCTCGTGCTCGCCGACGCGATCACCAGGGCCTCGGAGGAGAACCCGGACGCGATCGTGGACGTGGCCACACTGACCGGTGCCATGGTGCTGGCCCTGGGCACCCGCCGGTTCGGGATCATGGCCAACGACGACGCGTTCCGCACGTCCATCCACGAGATCGCGGAAGAGGTCGGCGAGGACTCCTGGCCGATGCCGCTCCCGACCGACCTGCGCAAGGGCATGGACTCGCCGACCGCGGACCTCGCGAACATGGGGGAGCGGATGGGCGGCGGCCTGGTCGCCGGTCTGTTCCTGAAGGAGTTCGTCGGCGAGGGCATCACCTGGGCCCACATCGACATCGCGGGCCCCGCCTTCCACGAGGGCGCCCCGTACGGCTACACCCCCAAGGGGGGCACCGGCTCCGCGGTCCGCACCCTGGTCAGGCTCGCCGAGCGCACCGCGTCGGGCGACCTGGGCTGACACAGCCCGCCGGGCCGGGGGCGTCGCCCCTGGCCCGGCGCCCGGATGTTCGGGCCGCCCGGCGCAGGAATACGGGCCGCGGGATCTCCGTTCCGTCTCACGGACTGCGGCGGATCCGACGGAATCCGCAGCTTCCTCCGGGCCGGAGAGCAGCAGGAACGGCGTCGCCGCCGTACCAGACACCATCCCCGCGTCCCGCCTGCCGTCGACAAGTGCGAAGATGGGTTCTCGGCAGGACAGGGCCCCACCACAGGGCCGAAGAAAAGCGGCCGAACACCAGCCGCCGCGCGGTCGTGACGACCGGCGCCCGGCGCACATGCATGGAGGACGTGACGTGGCGAACGACGCCAGCACCGTTTTCGACCTAGTGATCCTCGGCGGTGGCAGCGGCGGTTACGCCGCGGCTCTGCGCGGAGCGCAGCTGGGCCTGGACGTCGCCCTGATCGAGAAGGACAAGGTCGGCGGCACCTGCCTGCACCGTGGATGCATTCCCACCAAGGCCCTGCTGCACGCCGGCGAGATCGCCGACCAGGCGCGTGAGAGCGAGCAGTTCGGCGTCAAGGCCACCTTCGAGGGCATCGACGTCCCGGCCGTCCACAAGTACAAGGACGAGGTGATCTCGGGGCTCTACAAGGGTCTTCAGGGCCTGATCGCCTCCCGCAAGGTCACGTACATCGAGGGCGAGGGCCGGCTGTCCTCCCCCACCTCGGTGGACGTGAACGGCCAGCGCGTCCAGGGCCGCCACGTCCTCCTCGCCACGGGTTCCGTGCCGAAGTCGCTGCCGGGCCTGACCATCGACGGCAACCGCATCATCTCCTCCGACCACGCCCTGGTGCTGGACCGGGTCCCGAAGTCCGCGATCGTGCTGGGCGGCGGCGTCATCGGCGTCGAGTTCGCCTCCGCGTGGAAGTCCTTCGGCACCGACATCACCATCATCGAGGCCCTGAAGCACCTCGTCCCGGTCGAGGACGAGAACAGCTCGAAGCTCCTTGAGCGCGCCTTCCGCAAGCGCGGCATCAAGTTCAACCTCGGCACCTTCTTCGAGAAGGCCGAGTACACCGAGGACGGTGTGCGGGTCACCCTCGCCGACGGCAAGACCTTCGAGGCCGAGGTGCTGCTGGTCGCGGTGGGCCGCGGCCCGGTCTCGCAGGGCCTGGGCTACGAGGAGCAGGGCGTCGCGATGGACCGCGGCTATGTCCTGGTCGACGAGAACATGCGCACCAACGTGCCGACCATCTCGGCCGTCGGTGACCTGGTCCCGACGCTTCAGCTCGCGCACGTCGGCTTCGCCGAGGGCATCCTGGTGGCGGAGCGTCTGGCCGGTCTGAAGACCGTCCCGATCGACTACGACGGTGTGCCGAAGGTGACGTACTGCCACCCGGAGGTCGCCTCTGTGGGCCTGTCCGAGGCCAAGGCCAAGGAGGTCTACGGCGCGGACAAGGTCGTCGCTCTGAAGTACAACCTGGCGGGCAACGGCAAGAGCAAGATCCTGAAGACCGCGGGCGAGATCAAGCTCGTCCAGGTCAAGGACGGTGCCGTGGTCGGCGTCCACATGGTCGGTGACCGTATGGGCGAGCAGGTCGGCGAAGCCCAGCTGATCTACAACTGGGAGGCCCTGCCGGCCGAGGTCGCGCAGCTCATCCACGCCCACCCGACGCAGAGCGAGGCGCTCGGCGAGGCCCACCTGGCCCTGGCGGGCAAGCCCCTCCACTCCCACGACTGATTCAGTCAACGGGCGCGACGACCACTTCCGCAATTTCGTAAGGAGAAACCGAAACCATGCCGGTTTCCGTAACCCTTCCGGCGCTCGGCGAGAGCGTCACCGAGGGCACCGTCACCCGCTGGCTGAAGGCTGAGGGCGAGCGCGTCGAGGCCGACGAGCCGCTGCTCGAGGTGTCGACCGACAAGGTCGACACCGAGATCCCCGCACCGGCTTCCGGTGTGCTGGCGTCCATCAAGGTCGCCGAGGACGAGACCGTCGAGGTCGGCGCCGAGCTGGCCGTCATCGACGACGGCTCGGGCGCGCCGGCCGCTGCCGAGGCTCCCGCTGCCGAGGCCCCGGCAGCCGCCGAGGCTCCGGCAGCCGCCGAGGCTCCGGCACCCGCCCCGGTCGCCGAGGCACCTGCCGCACCCGCCGCCGAGGCTCCCGCCGCTCCGGCCCCTGCCGCCGGTGGCGCCTCCGGTACCGACGTCGTGCTGCCCGCGCTGGGCGAGTCGGTCACCGAGGGCACCGTCACCCGCTGGCTGAAGCAGGTCGGCGAGGAGGTCTCCGAGGACGAGCCGCTGCTCGAGGTCTCCACGGACAAGGTCGACACCGAGATCCCCGCACCGGCTTCCGGTGTGCTGCTGGAGATCGTGGTCGGCGAGGACGAGACCGCCGAGGTCGGCGCGAAGCTGGCCGTGATCGGTGCCGCGGGTGCCGCTCCGGCGGCCGCCGTCCCTGCCGCCCCCGCGGCTCCGGCTCCGGCCGCAGCCCCCGAGCCCGCCCCGGCTCCGGCTGCCCCGGCCGCGCCCGCCCCTGCTGCGGCGCCCGCTCCGGTGCAGGCCCAGCCTGCCGCCGCTGCCCCGGCCCCGGTGGCGCCCGCCGCCCCCGCTCCCGCCGCGGCCCCGGCCGCGACGGCCTCGGACGAAGGCGCGTACGTCACCCCGCTGGTGCGCAAGCTCGCCGCGGAGAACGGCGTTGACCTGTCCGCGGTCAAGGGCACCGGCGTCGGTGGCCGTATCCGCAAGCAGGACGTCATCGCCGCCGCCGAGGCCGCGAAGACCGCCGCTGCCGCCCCGGCTCAGGCCGCTGCCGCCGCGCCGTCAGCCGCCAAGAAGGCCCCCTCCGTCGAGGTGTCCCCGCTGCGCGGCCAGACCGTCAAGATGACCCGTATGCGCAAGGTCATCGGCGACAACATGATGAAGGCGCTGCACGGCCAGGCCCAGCTGTCCTCGGTCGTCGAGGTCGACGTCACCAGGCTGATGAAGCTGCGCAACCGGGCCAAGGACGCGTTCGCGGCCCGCGAGGGCGCCAAGCTGTCCCCGATGCCGTTCTTCGTCAAGGCAGCGGCCCAGGCGCTGAAGGCCCACCCGGTCATCAACGCCCGGATCAACGAGGACGAGGGCACCATCACCTACTTCGACTCGGAGAACATCGGCATCGCCGTGGACTCCGAGAAGGGCCTGATGACCCCGGTCATCAAGGGTGCGGGTGGCCTCAACCTGGCCGGTATCGCCAAGGCCACGGCCGATCTGGCGAACAAGGTCCGCGGGAACAAGATCACCCCGGACGAGCTGGCCGGTGCGACCTTCACCATCAGCAACACCGGTTCGCGCGGCGCGCTGTTCGACACGATCATCGTCCCGCCGAACCAGGTCGCCATCCTGGGCATCGGTGCCACGGTCAAGCGTCCGGCCGTCATCGAGACGGAGGAGGGCACGGTCATCGGCGTCCGCGACATGACGTACCTGACCCTGTCCTACGACCACCGCCTGGTGGACGGCGCCGACGCGGCCCGCTACCTGACGACGGTCAAGGCGATCCTGGAGGCCGGCGAGTTCGAGGTCGAGCTCGGCCTCTGAGCGACGGCTCGGACCGCTCTGTAACCAGCCTCACCTGCGGTGCCCCTGTCCGGATGTACTTCCGGGTAGGGGCACCGCCGTATTGTCTAGGAGACTTCTCTTCTTGAAGGAGCGCTCCATGACCATCCCCGTCGTCCACTCGCTGCGCGATCAGATCCGCGAGCACATCGTGGAGGGCATCGTCAGCGGCCGCTGGAAGCCGGGCGAGCGGATCGTGGAGCGCCGTATCGCGACGGAGCTGGCGGTGAGCCAGACCCCTGTACGCGAGGCCCTGCGCGAGCTGGAGTCGCTCCGTCTGATCGAGTCCGCCCCCAACAAGGGCGTACGGGTACGCAGCCTGACCGCCGCGGACCTGGAGGAGAGCTACCCGGTCAGGGCCGGCCTGGAGCAGATCGCCGCGGAACTCGCCGCGGACCGTCTGGCCGCGGACTGCTCGGCCCTGGAGCCCCATGTCGCCGCCCTGCACGAGGCGGACCGCGCGGGGGACGGTACGGCGCAGGTACGGCACACCGTGGCGTTCCACCGCGAGCTGGTGAAGGCGGCGGGGAACGGGGTGCTGCTGCATACGTGGGAGGGGCTGGGGATCGAGGTCTTCACGGCGCTCTCGATCCGCTGGCTGGGGACGAAGCAGAAGTCCTACGCGGAGGAGCACGAGGAACTCGTCGCGGCCTTCCGCCGCCGCGACCCGTCGATCGGCGCCCTGGTCAAGGCCCACGTCCTCGGCTGCGCCCCCCGCGCGTAGAGCCCGGGTTCCCCCGTTCCCGCCACCGCCCCGGGACTCGAAGGGGGACGCACAGGGGTGGTGTTCGGGACGCTTACGTGTGAGGTGTGGCGCGCGACGTGGGTGCGGTGCCGGGCTCCCGTGGCACCGGTGGCCGCCGTGAATCAGCACGGTCCGGCCATGAGCCCGGGGACTGCCCCCACGCCCACCCCGGCGGGCCCGGGCAAGCCCGCACACCCAGGGCCGTCCGCCGCTTGAGAAGACCCCCCGAAACCCGCGAGAACCCGGCACCGAGTGCCCGAATTCGCGGCACCGTGTGCCGACTTTCGCACCAGACCCCACTTTTTACCCACAACACTTTGATCGATCATCGATCGTCGGCTTACAGTCAACCCGGACCCACCGGTCCCCCGGGCCCCGTCCTGCCAGACAAGCCCCCTTTCACCACCCCTCCCCTCCGGAAGGCGGCGATCATGACCGACCCCGTAGGCACGCTGCTGTTCCCGAGCGAGCTCGACCAGCTCCCGGACCGCGACGCCGAAGAGACCGCCGAATGGGCGGCCTCGCTCGACGCCGTCACCAAGGCTGCCGGCCCGCACCGCGCCGCGTATCTGATGCGGCGCACGCTTCAGCACGCCGAGGGCGTCACCGGGCTCGATCTGCCGAAGCTTCTGGAGACGGACCACGTCAACACCATCCCGACGGCCGCCGAGCCCGCCCCGGCCGGTGACGAGGAGATGGAGCGCCGGATCACCGCCTGGAACCGCTGGAACGCGGCGGCGATGGTCACCCGTGGCGCCAAGCACGGCGTCGGCGGCCACATCGCCACCTTCGCCTCCGCCGCCTGGCTCTACGAGACCGGCTTCAACCACTTCTTCCGCGGGAAGGAACGCGACGGTTCCGGGGACCAGCTCTACATCCAGGGCCACGCCTCCCCCGGCATCTACGCCCGCGCCTTCCTCGACGGCCGCCTCACCGAGGCGCACCTGGACAACTTCCGCCAGGAGTCCGGCGGCGTCGGTCTGCCGTCCTATCCGCACCCCCGCCGTCTGCCCTGGCTCTGGGAGTTCCCGACCGTCTCGATGGGCCTCGGGCCGCTGTCGGCGATCTACCAGGCGCGCTTCAACCGCTATCTGACCAACCGCGGCATCAAGGACGTCTCCGCGTCCCACGTCTGGGCGTTCCTCGGCGACGGTGAGATGGACGAGCCCGAGTCGACCGCCGCACTGGCGCTCGCCGCCCGCGAAGGCCTGGACAACCTGACATTCGTCATCAACTGCAACCTCCAGCGCCTCGACGGCCCGGTCCGCGCGAACTTCAAGATCGTGCAGGAGCTGGAGGCCCAGTTCCGCGGCGCCGGCTGGAACGTGGTGAAGACCCTCTGGGGCAACGCCTGGGACGAGCTGTTCCAGCTCGACACCACCGGCGCCCTCGTCCGGCGACTGCGCGAGGTACCGGACGCCCAGGTCCAGACGTACCAGACCCGCGACGCCGCCTACATCCGCGAGGACTTCTTCGGCAAGGACCCCGCGCTCGTCGAGATGGCGGGACTGCTGAGCGACGACAAGATCCTCGAGTGCTTCCACCTCTCGCGCGGTGGCCACGAGCCGCGCAAGGTGTACGCCGCGTACAAGGCCGCCCTTGAGCACAAGGGCGCCCCCACGGTGATCCTCGCCCAGACGGTCAAGGGCTTCACGCTCGGCGAGGGCTTCGCTTCCAAGAACGCCAACCACCAGATGAAGAAGCTCTCGGTGGACGAGTTCAGGGCGATGCGGGACCTGCTCGACCTGCCGATCTCCGACGCGCGCTTCGCCGACGGCCAGGTGCCGTACGGCCACCCCGGTGCGGACTCCCCCGAGGTCCGCTACCTCCAGGACCGCCGCGCGGCCCTCGGCGGTCCGGCCCCGGCCCGCCGGGTCCACCCGGTCGCCCCGCTGCCGGCGCCCGCCGAGAAGGCGTTCGCCGCCTTCGACAAGGGCTCCGGCAGCCAGTCGGTGGCGACGACGATGGCGTTCGTGCGGCTGATCAAGGACCTGATCCGGGACAAGGAGACCGGCAGGCGCTGGGTCCCGATCGTCCCCGACGAGGCCCGTACCTTCGGTATGGAGTCGCTGTTCCCCTCGCTCGGCATCTACTCGCCGAAGGGCCAGACATACGAGCCGGTCGACCGCGACCAGCTGATGTACTACCGCGAGGCGAAGAACGGCCAGATCCTCAACGAGGGCATCACCGAAGCCGGCTCGATGGCCGACTTCATCGCCGCGGCGACGTCGTACTCGACGCACGGCGAGACCATGATCCCCTTCTACATCTTCTACTCGATGTTCGGCTGGCAGCGGACCGCCGACCAGATGTGGCAGCTCGGCGACCAGCTCGGCAGGGGCTTCCTGATCGGTGCCACGGCCGGCCGTACGACCCTGACGGGCGAGGGCCTCCAGCACGCCGACGGCCACTCGCCGGTGATCGCCGCGACGAACCCGGCGGCGCTGACGTACGACCCGGCGTTCGCGTACGAGGTCGCGGCCATCGTCAAGGACGGTCTGCGCCGGATGTACGGCGAGGCGAGGCCGGACGAGGATCCGGACGTCTTCTACTACCTGACGGTCTACAACGAGCCGATGCCGCAGCCCGCGAAGCCCGAGGGTGTGGACGACGGCATCGTCCGCGGTCTGTACCGCTTCAAGGAGGGCGAAGGCTCGGCGGACGACCCGCGCATCCAGCTGCTGGCCTCCGGTACGGCCATCCACTGGGCGCTTGAGGCGCAGAGGCTGCTCGCCGCCGACTGGCATGTCACGGCCGACGTCTGGTCCGCGACCTCCTGGACCGAGCTGCGGCGCGACGCGCTGGAGGCGGACGCGGCGCTGCTGCGCGGCGAGGAGCGCATCCCGTACGTACGCCAGGCGCTGGACGGCGCCGAAGGCCCGGTGCTCGCGGTCACCGACTACATGCGGCAGGTCCCGGACCAGATCGCGCAGTGGGTGGAGCAGGACTGGTCCTCGCTGGGCGCCGACGGCTTCGGTCTGTCCGACACGCGTGCGGCGGCCCGCCGCCACTTCGGTGTGGATGCCGAGTCGGTCGTGGTCGGGGCGCTGGCGCAGCTCGCCCGCCGCGGCGAGGTCCCGGCGTCCGCGGTGAAGGAAGCACGCGAGCGCTACGGCCTGTAGGCCCTGCCGGGGCCATGCCCCGCGCGGGCCCCGGCACTGCGGTGCCGGGGCCCGCGACAATGGCGGACATGCGCGCTGCCCGGCTCATCAAGATGGTCCTGCTGCTCCAGTCGCGGCCCTCCATGACCGCCGCCGAGCTCGCCCAGGAGCTCGAGGTCTCCGAACGGACCATCACCCGCGACGCCCTCGCGCTGTCCGAGGCGGGAGTGCCGGTGTACGCGGACCGGGGCCGGGCGGGCGGCTACCGTCTGATCGGCGGGTACCGGACCCGGCTGACGGGTCTTGCGAGGAGCGAGGCCGAGGCGCTGTTCCTGTCCGGGGTGCCCGGCGCCCTGCGGGAGATGGGCCTTGAGGACGCGGCGTCCGCGGCCCGGCTGAAGGTGTCGGCCGCGCTGCTGCCGTCGCTGCGGGACGCGTCGGACACGGCCGCCCAGCGGTTCCACCTGGACGCGCCCGGCTGGTACCAGGAGCCCGGGACTCCGGAGCTGCTCCCGGCCGTCGCCGAGGCGGTATGGGGCGACCGGATCGTCATGGCGCGCTACCGGGATGGCGAGCGGCGGCTGGAACCGTACGGCCTGGTGCTGAAGGCCGGGGTCTGGTACCTGTGCGCCCGCGCCGACGGAAAGTCGTTTCGCGTGTACCGGATCGACCGGTTCACCTCCGTGTCCGTGTCCGGTGAGCGCTTCGCCCGGGACGAGTCCTTCGATCTGCCGGCGTTCTGGGAGGAGCGGGCCGCACAGTTCGCCCGCTCGATCCTGCGCACCGAGGTCGTCGTACGTCTCTCCCCCGACGGTGCCCGCAGGCTCCCGCACCTCACCGACCGGGCCGCCGCCGTCGAGGCCCTGGAGGCTGCCGGGCCACCGGACGGGCAGGGCCGGGTGACCGCGACCCTCGCGGTCGAGTCGGAGGAGGTGGCATTCAGCCAGCTGCTCTCCCTCGGCGCCGAGTTGGAGGTCCTGGAGCCCGCGCGCCTCCGCGCACGCTTCGCGGAGGCCGCAGCCCTGTTGCACACCCTTTACGGCCCGCCATAGGGACGGTGGCCGCTACAGCGGTCAGCGGTAGTCGTCGACGGGGGCGTCCTTGCCGCCGTGGACGACGTCCAGGAAGTACCCCCAGGCGTCCGGCCTGCTGCCGTCGGCGTCCGTGAAGCCGTACTCCCTTGCGAGCTGCCCGCTGGAGAGCGTCTGCCCGTTCCACCGCGCCCGCCCGGGGTCGGCGGCCACGGCGGCGATGCCCCGGGCCACGTAGACCGGCGACTCGGCCACGGCGAAGTGGGGTTCCCTGGCGATGGCATCGCGCCAGTTCTCCTCGCGGACCCCGAAGGCGTCCAGCATCTGCTCGGAGCGCAGGAATCCGGGGGTGACGCAGACGGCCGTGCACCCGAGGTCCTCCAGGTCGTGGCCGAGAGTGAACGCCATCCGGATGGGGGCGTTTTTGGCCAGGTCGTAGTAGAAGTTCTCACGGAAGCGCCGGTTGTACTCGGGGGTGCCGTCGGTGATCTCGAAGAGGATTCCGCCGGGCCTTCGTACCAGCAGCGGCAGGGCGACGCTGCTGGTGATGATGTGACTGCGGACTCCCAGCTCCAGCAGCCGCAGCCCGCGGTCAAGCTCGGTGTCCCACATCTTGGTGTGCCATTCGAGCAGGTGGTCGCCGCCCCAGAGGTCGTTGACGAGGACGTCCAGGCGGTCCTGTTCGCGTTCGATCCGGGCGACCAGCGTCCGCACCTGGTCCGCGTCCAGATGGTCGGTGGGGACGGCGATGCCCTCACCGCCCGCCCCGGTGACCAGTTCGGCGGTGTCCTCGATGGTCTCGGTCGCCCGGCCGACCTCGCTGACGCGTCCCCTGGTCGTACGCCCCGTCACATAGACGGTCGCGCCCGCGGCCCCGAGTTGTACGGCGATGGCGCGGCCGGCGCCCCGGGTCGCGCCCGCCACGAGCGCGACCTTTCCCTTGAGTGGTGTGTCGGTTGTCATGCCGTGACCGTCCCACTGAATTCCGACACCTTCTGTCCGCATTTCCGAAAGACAGCATTTCGGCCGCTCCACGTGCGCCGCCGCGCCCCAACCCCGATGCTTGTCCCGTGATGGACGAGACGGAGTTCTGGGAGATCATCGACAGCACCCGCGAGGCCGCCGAGGGCGACCCCGAGGACCACGCCGATCTGCTGGTCGAACGGCTGCTCCAGCTCGACCCCGACTCCGTCCTGGACTTCGCCCGCCACTTCGAGGCGCGCTACAACCGGGCCTACCGCTGGGACCTGTGGGGTGCGGCGGCGGTGCTGCTCGGCGGGGCGAGTGACGACGCGTTCGACTACTTCCGCTGCTGGCTGATCGGCCAGGGGCGAGAGGTCTTCGAGGGGGCGGTGCACGACCCCGACTCCCTCGCCGGCCTCCTGGGGGAGTTCGACGAGGAGATCGACGGCGACGGAGAGGAGCTGGGGTACGCGGCGGACGAGGCGTACGAACAGCTCACCGGGGTGGTCGCACCCGATCTGGGGATCCCGTCCCAGTCGGCCGAGCCGGAGGGCGCGGCGTTCGACTTCGAGAGCGACCGGGCGCTGGCGGAGCGCTTCCCCGCGCTGTGGGAGCGCTTCGGGGGCTGACGGACCGCGTTCACACCCCCGGCGGTCTGCGCGCGGAAGCCCGAGTTGACCTCCCGTCACACCCTCACATGGTCATGGACCGACGGTTTCCCTGAGAGACCCCGCCGGGGAAGCCCCTGGCCGGCTCCCCTTGCGCCCGGTCGTGCGACGGGCGCACAGACCCGGGGGACCGTTTCCGCGCACTCCGGGTGTCGCCGCACGGTCGCGGTCGGCCCCCGCGCGTACGCTGCCTCCGGTGAGCACCCATGCACCGTCCGCACCGTCGCTCCAGCGGACGCGGCGGCCGTCGCTGACCGCGCGCCGCAAGGCGGCGACCGAGCTGGGTATCGCACGGGCCGCGGCGGAACTGTTCGCGGAGCGCGGTCCGGACCGTACGACGGCGGAGCAGATCGCCGGACGGGCGGGCGTCGCACTGCGCACGTTCTACCGCTACTACCGCGGCAAGCAGGACGCGGTCGCCCCGCTGCTGGCGGACTCCGCCGAGCGCCAGCGCATCGCGCTCGCCGCCACGGCGCCGGGCACCGCGCTCCCCCGTGCCCTGGAGCGGTCCCTTTCCGATGCCCTGTCAGGGCGGGACGAGGCGGCGCGCGAGAGTCTGCTGTGGACGCGGGTCCTGCTGCGCGCGGCTGCGGGCGACGCCGCCCTGCGGACGGTCTGGTACCGGGTGCACCGTGACGCCGAGGAGAGTCTGCTGCCGGTGCTGGCCACGCTGGCGGGCCCGGGCGCTGATCCGCTGTCGGTCCGCCTCACCGCGGTGACGGCCACCGAGGCGCTGCGGGTGGCACTGGAGACCTGGGCGGCGACGGGTGAGCCGCTGTCGGGGACGCAGGCGTCACCGGCCGCCCTGGCGGTGCGCTGTCTGCGCGAACTGACCGGTGGATCCGAGCCGTAGCGGAGCCCAGGCGGAGCCGAACCCTCCCGGAACGGCGGCACCGGCAGCGGCTCAGGGCGTGAGCGACCGGCCCATCAGCACGTCGTCCACATAGCGGCCTGCGATGAAGAACTCCCCCGGGAGCACTCCCTCGACGGCGTAGCCCTCCGACTCGTACAGCCGCCGGGCCGGGGTGTTGTGGCCGAGCACCCGCAGGGTGATACGGACGGCCCCCTGCCGCCTCGCCTCTTCGGCGGCCGCGCGCAGCAGGGCCTTTCCCAGCCCGCCACCACGCGCCCAGCCCGCCACGGCGAGGCCCTGGATCTGGCGTACGTGCCGGTTGCAGGCGAGCGGGGTGGGCACGCCGAGACGGACGTAGCCGGCGAGCCTGCCGGAGGTGTTCCCGGTGCTCCCGGTGCTCTCGCTGCACTCGGCGACGAGGCAGCTCACGGGGCAGAGGGGATCGCCGAAGTCGGAGTCCCGGAAGAACGGCTCGGTCGGCTGCGTGGGCCGGGACTGAACGGAGTGCAGGGTGGACCAGGTGGCATCGTCGAGCTCGCGCAGCACGGTGTCGTCGCTGGCGCGGGCGGGACGTATCCCGTACGGCAGGTGAGGTGCGGACATGACGACACTGTTTCATCTGGGCAGGATGGGACACATGCGTATTGCGATCACCGGTTCCAACGGGCTCATCGGTAAGGCGCTTGTCCGCTCCCTGACGGCAGAAGGGGGGCATGAGGTGGTCCGCCTGGTGCGGCGGCCCGCGCGCACCCCTGACGAGGTGCAGTGGGATCCCGAACGTCAGGAGGTCGACGCCCTGGGCCTGAACGGCTGCGACGCCGTCGTCCATCTGGCCGGTGCCGGAGTGGGTGACCATCGCTGGACGGAGGCGTACAAGAAGGAGATCAGGGAGAGCCGGGTGTTCGGTACGGCCACGATCGCGCAGGCAGTGGCCTCTCTGGAGGAGCCGCCGCGGGTACTGGTCTGCGGGTCCGCGATCGGCTACTACGGCGACACCGGCGACCGCGCGGTGGACGAGAGCGCGCCGCCCGGTGCGGGGTTCCTCGCGTCGGTCTGCGAGGACTGGGAGGCCGCGGCGGCACCCGCGCACGAGGCCGGGATCCGGGTGGCGTACGCCCGTACGGGTCTGGTGGTGGCGCGGGAGGGCGGGGCATGGGGGCGGCTCTTCCCGGTGTTCCGGGCGGGGCTCGGCGGACGCCTCGGCAGCGGTCGCCAGTTCTGGAGCTTCATCTCCCTTGAGGACGAGGTGGCCGCTTTCCGCCACATCATCGACACGGACGGCCTGTCCGGTCCGGTGAATCTGACCGCACCGAATCCGCTGACGAACCGCGAGGTCACCGAGGCGATGGGGCGCGTCCTGGGTCGCCCCACCCTGTTCACGGTGCCGCCGTTCGCGCTCCGTCTCGCCATGGGCGAGTTCTCCGACGACGTACTGGCCAGCCAACGGGTGCTGCCGCGCAGGCTCCTCGACTCCGGATTCGAGTTCGCCCACCCCTCGATCGACGAGTCCATCCGGGCGGCGTTGCGGTGATCCGCGTACTTCTCCGCAAGGCGGGGAGGCGCACACCTGTACGAGTTCATGCTGCCGGGCGACCGATGTGCGCCGCTGGCCGTGCACCTACCGAAGGGTTTCTACTCTCCAGTCCAAACTTCCGCATCGCACAGGCAGGTTAGGGGAATGAGGCCCCACACCAAGCCGCGCCGACCTCGGGGAGGGGCACGTGCTCAGCAGCGCACGCCACGCGGACGTCGTCATCGTCGGGGCCGGTCTCGCCGGCCTCTCGGCAGCTCATCAACTCACCAGTGCGGGGGTCACGGTCACCGTCCTGGAAGCCTCGCCCACCGTCGGAGGCCGCATGGCCACCGACCGGATCGACGGCTTTCGGCTCGACCGGACCGGGCACCTGCTCAACACCGCCTATCCGGAACTCCGGCGCACGCCAGGGCTCGCGGGCCTCGAACTGCGCCCCTTCGCGTCCGGGGTGCTCGTGCACAGCGAGGGACGCCAGCACAGGGCGGGCGTACGACGGAGTGCGCACAAGGGTTCGCCCTACGCCCCGCGGCGCGTAGAGGGAGCGCTCAGCGCCGCGCGCGCCCTCGCAAGCGCCCCCCGCACCCCGCTCGGCAACGCACTCGACCAGGCCAGGCTCGCAGCCGTGCTCGGGCGCCTCTCGGCGACCCCGACCCGCCGTCTGCTCGGGCGTCCGGAACTCCCGGCGCTGGACGCGCTCTACGCCCGGGGCTTCTCCGCCCGGACCGTGGGCGGCTTCCTGCGGCCCCTGCTCTCCACCCTGCTCTGCGACCCGGAGCTCACCAGCTCCAGCCGGGTCGCGGACCTCGCTCTGCGGGCCTTCGCCCGTGGCCGCCTGTGCGTGCCCGCGGGCGGTGCCGCCGCGCTGCCCGAGCTGCTCGCCGCCACCCTGCCGCCAGGCACGGTCCACACCGGGGTGCGTGTCACGGACGCGTCGATCAGCGGTGTGCTCACCGAGGAGCACGGCTCCATCAGCTCCCGCTCGCTGCTCCTCGCGACCGGTGCCCGCACCGCCGCCACCCTGCTGCCGGGGCTGCGCATCCCCGCGTTCCACCCCGTGACGGTCCTTCACCACACGGCTCCCGTACCGCCGCTGGGCGAACCGTCCCTGTTGCTGGACGCCGACCGCACCGGCCCCGTCTCCCACACCGCCGTGATGAGCGAGGTCGACCCGTCCCGCGCCCCGCTCGGCCGCGCCCTGGTCACCTCCACCGTCCTCGGACGGCCACCCGCGGATCTCGACCGCCGGGTGCGCGCCCAGCTCGCCGCGCTGTACGGCACCCCCACCGACGACTGGGAGCTGCTCGCCGTCCATCACGACCCGGAAGCCGTGCCCGCGATGCCGCCACCGCACGACGCGCGCCGCGCGGTGCGGCTTCTCGCGGGGCTCTACGTGTGCGGCGACCACCGTGACACCAGCACCGTGCAGGGGGCGCTGTACTCCGGGCGCAGGGCGGCGCACGCCATCCTGCGCGACTTCGGCATCCAGCCCGGCTATTCGGCGGGAGCGCTCACCGCGGACTCGGTGGCCGCCTAGCCAGGCCGTGCCCAAGCGTCCGGGACCATCGAAGCCCGCACGCCTCGATGCCTGGTCGAGGACGGGTCGGGGCCGCTGCCGAGTCGCGGGCCGCCGGCGAGACGTCGGCGGCGAGACGTCGGCGGCCCTCAGCCGATGGCCATCACCCGGTCGCGGTATCCCCGTACGGCCGCCGCGTCCCGGTAGGGCTCCAAGCGGCGCTCGAAGTCGCGGATGTAGTCGACCGCGCGGGCCGAACGCATCTCGGATGCCTGCTGGGCGGCCTCCGCGCCCAGCACGCAGGCCTGGTCGAGTTCGCCGAGACCGAGCCGTGCCGTGGCGAGTACGACACGGCAGAAGAGGCGGCTGCGGGCATATCCGGGCGGTCGCAGTTGCAGTGAGCGCTCCGCGTGCTGGACGGCGGCGCGGTACTGCTGGAGGTCGCGGTGGCAGTGCCCGAACTCGTCCGCGAGCTGTGCCTCGTCGAAGTAGCGCGCCCAGTGCGGGACCTCGTCACCCGGCCGCGCCGCCTCCAGCGCCCGCTCGGCGCGTACCAGCGAGGCCGTACAGGAGCGGAGGTCGCCGAGCACCCCGTGGCCCCGTGCCTCGACCGCGTGCAGCAGCGCCTGGACGACCTGCGGCGCGCCGGAGCCGATGCCCTGCTGGGCGACGCGGGTGAGCTGGACGGCCTCACGGCCGTGGCCCAGGTAGACCGCCTGACGGGCCATGGTGGCCAGGACGTACGCCCCGTACGCCCGGTCACCGGCCGCCTGCGCCAGCCGCAGCGCCTGGACGAAATACCGCTGGGCGAGGCCGTGCGCGGCGATGTCGTACGAGGTCCAGCCGGCGAGCCGGGTGAGGTCGGCCGCGGCGGCGAACAGCTTGCGCCCGGTCGCCTCGGCGTAGCTGCCGCGCAGCATCGGCTCGAGCTCGTGCTCCAGGTAGCGCACGAGCGCCTGGCGGGCGTGCCCGCCGCCGTAGTTCTGGTCGAGCGTCCGGAACAGTTCGCCGACCGAGCGCAGCGCCGCGATGTCGCCCACGGTGACCCGCTGGCCCGGTCCGCGGTCGGTGCCGCGCTGGCGCGGGACGAGGACCCGAGCGCCGGGCGGGGCGGGGATCCGGGCGGAGCCGGGGATGGCGGTACCCGGGTGGACGGCCCCCGGCGCGACCCCGGGCTGAACGGCTCCGGGTGGGGCGGCCGGGTCCTGACGGCCGACCCGCTCGTCGGCCCGTCCGATCAGCCAGTCCCGGCTCGGTACGACCAGTCCGGCGGGGGTGAAGGCGATCTTCCGCAGCTCCGCATGACTGCCCGAGTCCTTGCGCCACAGCCCGCTGACGATGTCCACGGCCTCCTCGGGGGCGGCCGCGAACTCGAGACCGGCGTAGACCGGCGCACAGGCGTCGAGCCCCAGGTCCTGCGCGGACAGCCGGCGCCCCAGTCGCCGGGTGAACACCTCGGCGATCAGCGCGGGTGTCGTACCGCGCGGCTGCTGCCCGCGCAGCCAGCGGGTCACCGAGGTCTTGTCGTACCGCAGGTCGAGACCGTGCTCCAGGCCGAGCTGGTCCACGCGGCGGGCGAGCCCGGCGTTGGAGAAACCCGCCTCCTCGATGAGCGCGGCGAGCTGGCGGTTGGGTGTGCGCTGCGGGGGTCGTTCCGTCATCAGCTGTGCGGTCTCCTGCCTTCCGGGCTCGAGATGCAGCCCACATGAAACGGCGCGAATGTAGCGGGCCTGACCCGCCCCACCGGCGCACCTTGTCTCCGCATTCATCCGATCGTGTGAGGATTGGGGGCGTCGCTGACGACTGCGGCGCCTGTCGTGACGAGTCGTACAGTGGCCGGGGGCGCGACGAGTGCACCCGTGAAAGCGTGAGGCAGCTTGAGGGAGGCACAGCCGGTGAGCGAGCTGCGTTTTGTCCATCTGGGCTTCGGCGAGGACGCCGTGGAGTACCAGGAGGCCTGGGACGAGCAGCGCCGCGTGCACGCGGCCCGGTTCGCCGGCGAGATCCCCGACACCTGCCTGCTGCTCGAGCACCAGCCCGTCTACACGGCGGGGCGGCGTACGGAGGACAGCGAGCGCCCCCTGGACGGCACCCCGGTCATCGACGTGGACCGCGGCGGCAAGATCACCTGGCACGGCCCGGGCCAGCTGGTGGGCTACCCGATCATGCAGCTGCCGCGCCCGGTGGACGTCGTGGCCCATGTGCGGCGGCTGGAAGAGGCGCTGATCCGCACCTGCGCCGAGTTCGGTGTGGAGACCACCCGGATCGAGGGCCGCAGCGGGGTCTGGGTGCTGGGAGACCCGATCGCGGAGCGTCCGTCGGTCGGAGGCCTGTCACTCGACTTCGACCCCCGGCTGCAGGACGACGAGTTCGACCCCCGCCTCAGCGGTCCCGAGTACGCACCCTCGAACGCGGGCCAGCGCCGCGAGGACCGCAAGCTGGCCGCCATCGGCATCCGGGTCGCCAAGGGTGTGACGATGCACGGCTTCGCACTGAACGTGAACCCGGACAACACCTGGTTCGACCGGATCGTGCCGTGCGGCATCCGGGACGCGGGGGTCGCATCGCTCGCGGGTGAGCTGGGCCGGGATGTGACGATCGCCGAGGTGCTCCCGGTGGCCGAAAGGCATCTGCGTGAGGTGCTGGAGGGCGCGGACCTGAAGCCCCGCACCGTCGAACACGACACCGCACCGGACGCGGTGCCCGCCGGCTGAGCGGTGTCAGCCCGCCTGGGAATGCCCACCCCATGGCCAGAGGTTGGCCAGGCGTAGGGGGCATCAAAACATCGGGCGTACCCTGGTGGTCGCCGAGGAATCGAAGTGTAGGGAGCCGGTCGTGTCCGCTGTCGCACCCGACGGACGCAAGCTGCTGCGTCTGGAGGCCCGGAACAGCCAGACCCCCATCGAGCGCAAGCCCGAGTGGATCAAGACCCGGGCGAAAATGGGCCCCGAGTACAACCAGCTCCAGAAGCTGGTCAAGAGCGAGGGCCTGCACACGGTGTGCCAGGAGGCCGGCTGTCCGAATATCTTCGAATGCTGGGAGGACCGCGAGGCGACCTTCCTCATCGGCGGCGACCAGTGCACCCGGCGCTGCGACTTCTGCCAGATCGACACGGGGAAGCCGCAGGCCCTCGACCGCGACGAGCCGCGCCGCGTCGGTGAGTCCGTGGTCGCGATGGACCTGAACTACGCGACGATCACCGGCGTCGCCCGCGACGACCTGGAAGACGGCGGCGCCTGGCTGTACGCGGAGACCGTGCGCCAGATCCATGCGCAGACGGCCGGCCGCGAGGCCGGACACACCAAGGTCGAGCTGCTGATCCCCGACTTCAACGCGGACCCGGACCAGCTGGCCGAGGTCTTCTCGTCCCGCCCCGAGGTGCTCGCGCACAACGTGGAGACGGTGCCGCGGATCTTCAAGAGGATCCGCCCCGGCTTCCGCTACGAGCGCTCCCTGAAGGTGATCACCGAGTCCCGCGCGGCCGGGCTGGTCACCAAGTCCAACCTGATCCTCGGCATGGGCGAGACCCGCGAAGAGGTCAGCGAGGCGCTCCAGCACCTGCACGACGCGGGCTGCGAGCTCATCACCATCACGCAGTACCTGCGCCCCTCGGTGCGGCATCACCCGGTGGAGCGCTGGGTGAAGCCGCACGAGTTCGTGGAGCTGAAGGAGGAGGCCGAGGAGATCGGCTTCTCCGGAGTGATGTCGGGCCCGCTGGTGCGTTCGTCGTACCGGGCAGGCCGGCTCTTCCAGCAGGCTAAGGACAAGCGTGAGGAGACCGCGGCCGGCACCCGGACCGTGTGAACTCCCACACAAGATATTACCGGCCAGTAGTGGCCGGATCGATGCGGCTCATACGCTCTCCGCAGGTCGGGGGCGCGTATGGGCCGCGTCTGCTTCAGGTGCTCCGAATAAAGGTTTCATCGGTGTTTGACCACTCAGTCATGCACTGGTAACACCAATCAGTGACTCTGGATTCACGCACAGCACGCACGCTCTCACTCATCGCCACCTTGCCCCCGAGGGAGACTCCCACCATGCAGGCCGCGACTTCCGTACGCGCCAACGCCTTCCCGACCCTCACCCAGGCCCTTCGTGCCGTGGAATCCGTACTCCTGCGCGGCGGCCAGAGCACCGCCCGCCGCAACGCCTGGACGGCGGTGCTCGAGAACCGGCGCCTCGCCAAGGACCGGGTCGAGGCCGAGCACGTATTGGAGGCCGCGCTGACCCGCTCCTCCTGAGCCACGTAAACTCACAGCATGGCGAGGAAGGAACAGGCAGAGACTGCTGCCTCTGCGAACCCCGGGCGACTCAAGCAGATCGCTCTGACGTACAAGATGACCCGTCGGTCGGACCCGAAGGTCGGTCTGATTCTCGGGGCTGTGGGAATCGTCACCTTCGGTGTCCTTCTCGCGATCGGTTTCCTGATCGGTCACCCCTACTATCTCGGCCTCCTGGGTCTCCTGCTGGGCTTCCTCGCGATGGCGATCGTCTTCGGACGCCGCGCCGAGCGCGCCGCCTTCGGGCAGATGGAAGGACAGCCGGGCGCGGCGGCCGCGGTGCTCCAGAACGTGGGCCGCGGCTGGACCACGACCCCTGCGGTCGCGATGAACCGCAGCCAGGACGTCGTCCACCGTGCCGTCGGCAAGGCGGGCATCGTCCTGGTGGCCGAGGGCAACCCGAACCGGGTGAAGACGCTGCTGGCGGCCGAGAAGAGGAAGATGTCCCGCATCGCCGTCGAGGCCCCGGTGCACGACATCATCGTCGGCGACGGCGAGGGCCAGGTGCCGCTGAAGAAGCTGCGCACCACCATGGTCAAGCTGCCGCGGGTGCTGAGCGGCCCGCAGGTGACGCAGACGAACGACCGGCTGCGCGCCATGGGCGACCTGATGAGCAACATGCCACTGCCGAAGGGCCCGATGCCCAAGGGCATGCGCATGCCGCGTGGCGGCAGGTCACGCTGACGCGCATCGCCTGAGCACGACGTCTGAGGGCCCCCGGCAGTGCCGGGGGCCCTCAGACGTGACGGCAGGCCGTCGCGAGCCGTGGTGCGGTCAGATCCGCACCTGCACCGCACCGGCGAAGCGGTCGTGCAGCCCCCGCCCGTCGCGGTCCCACACCAGCGCCGGGATGCCGAGGCAGAGCAGGACGCCTCGCACCACCGCGCGCCCGAAACCGAGCCGCCCGCCGTTCACGGAGATGACGCGGAGGCCGAGGAGGCGCTTGCCGGGTGTGCTGCCGACGGTGCCGACGGTGAGCGCGCTCAGTACGAGAAGGACCAGCAGCGCGGGGTTGCCCGCCGCGGACCAGTCGCCTCCGGTGAGGAGGCCCCATGCGATGAGCATGCACAGCCCCCAGTCGATGAACAGCGCCCCGAAGCGCCGTCCGAGCGGGGCGACGGCGCCAGGGCCCTCCTGCGGCAGTCCGAGCCGCTCACCCCGGTAGCCGAGGTCGGCGCCCATGTCCTCGACGGCCGCGCGGGGGCCGGACAGCCACGAGCCGATTGCTTGCCTGTTGTCCACCCGTCCACGGTACTGTGCGGGCTTTTGATCACCCCAGGCCGGGTCCGGTCACAACCGCCCGTGACACGGTTCCTCGCGGGTCCGGTTAACGTCCGCGAAACAAATGAGTCATGCTGGAGAAATCCCCGCTGCCTAGGGTCGTGTGCAGCGTGTGCCACCGCACTGGCAGCACGACCGAGCGACAACCCCGTCCCTCCCCGGGCCGGGAGTAGGAGGAGTTGGATGTTCCAGAACGCCGACGACGCCAAGAAGTACATCGCGGACAACGACGTGAAGATGATCGACGTCCGTTTCTGCGACCTTCCGGGCGTGATGCAGCACTTCACCGTCCCGGCAGCGGCGTTCGACCCGTCCGAGGAGCTCGCCTTCGACGGCTCGTCGATCCGCGGCTTCCAGGCGATCCACGAGTCCGACATGGCGCTGCGCGCGGACCTCTCCACGGCGCGCCTGGACCCGTTCCGCCGCGACAAGACCCTCAACATCAACTTCTTCATCCACGACCCGATCACCGGCGAGCAGTACAGCCGTGACCCGAGGAACATCGCCAAGAAGGCCGAGGCCTACCTCGCCTCCACCGGCATCGCGGACACCGCGTACTTCGGCCCCGAGGCGGAGTTCTACGTCTTCGACTCGGTGCGCTTCGCCACCACGGCGAACGAGGGCTTCTACCACATCGACTCCGAGGCCGGTGCCTGGAACACGGGCGCGCTCGAGGACAACCGCGGCTACAAGGTCCGCTACAAGGGCGGCTACTTCCCCGCCCCGCCGGTCGACCACTTCGCCGACCTGCGTGCCGAGATCTCCCTGGAGCTGGACAAGGCCGGCCTCCAGGTCGAGCGCCAGCACCACGAGGTCGGCACCGCCGGCCAGGCCGAGATCAACTACAAGTTCAACACGCTGCTCGCCGCGGCCGACGACCTGATGCTCTTCAAGTACATCGTGAAGAACGTCGCCTGGCGCAACGGCAAGACCGCGACCTTCATGCCCAAGCCGATCTTCGGCGACAACGGCTCCGGCATGCACGTCCACCAGTCCCTGTGGGAGGGCGGCTCCCCGCTCTTTTACGACGAGCAGGGCTACGCGGGCCTCTCGGACATGGCCCGCTACTACATCGGCGGCATCCTCAAGCACGCCCCGTCCCTGCTGGCCTTCACCAACCCGACGGTGAACTCCTACCACCGTCTGGTCCCGGGCTTCGAGGCTCCGGTCAACCTGGTGTACTCGCAGCGCAACCGCTCCGCCGCGATGCGTATCCCGATCACGGGCTCCAACCCGAAGGCCAAGCGCGTCGAGTTCCGCGCCCCGGACCCGTCCTCGAACCCCTACCTGGCCTTCTCCGCGCTACTGCTCGCCGGCCTCGACGGCATCAAGAACAAGATCGAGCCGGCCGAGCCGATCGACAAGGACCTCTACGAGCTCGCCCCCGAGGAGCACGCGGGCGTTCCCCAGGTCCCGACCTCACTCCCGGCGGTCCTCGACGCCCTCGAGGCGGACAACGAGTACCTCCAGGCGGGCGGCGTCTTCACGTCCGACCTGATCGAGACCTGGATCGACTACAAGCGGACGAACGAGATCGCCCCGATCCAGCTGCGCCCGCACCCGCACGAGTTCGAGCTGTACTTCGACATTTAAGAACGTCGCAGGTCAGAGCGGCTTTCCGCTCTCCTGGGCCGTCTGTGGGCCGTCGGCCGTGCTCTTCCGCTCTCGGAAGGCATGGCCGACGGCCGTTTCTGTGGGCGTCGCTCAGGCCGCCACGGGCACCGTTGCATCCTCATCAGCGCCCGATGAACCGAAGGCAGAGTCGACGGCCTTCCGTGCGCGGTCCTGACTGTTCGGCATCAGGTGCGTATACGTGCGGAGCGTGAAGCCGGGGTCCGAGTGCCCGAGGTACTCAGCAAGGGCCTTGATGTTCTCCCCCGCGTCCAGAAGCACCGACGCGTAGTAGTGCCGCAGCGCATGCATGCCGTGCTCGCGCGACTTCGTGAACCGCTCCCCCGGCTCGCGCTCTGGGATGACGCCGGCCGCGACGAGTGCGGGCTTCCACAGGTACATGTTGAAGTAGTTCCGGTTCAGCGCCTTCCTCTCGCGCGAGTAGAACAAGAGCGTGGCTGTGACCGGTGGTCCGTCCGGCGTCCTCCAGGGCAGCGTGATTTCGATCGGAGGACGCTCTGTGATGTGTGCGGCGAGTGCGTGCGAAACGACATCTGGCAGCGGGACGTCGCGAAGCTTGCCGCCTTTCGGCGGAGCGAAGACCAGGTGCGGGCCGACCATCTTGACCTGTCGGACGACATGGACGACACCCCCGAGAAAGTCGACTTCGTCAACGGCAAGCCCAAAGATCTCGCCCTGTCGCAGACCGCACCCGGCGCCCACATCGGTGATCGTGGCGTACTGCACAGGGAGACCGGACCTAACCGCGACTACGCGCTGATGAGTCCACGGCTTGAGCTTCCGAGGGTCCAGCTTGGGCGCCTTTACGGAGCCAGCGCGGCACGGGTTGCGGGCGATGATGCCATCGTCAACGGCCGCGGCGAAAACAGCGGACACGTTGGCAAAGATGACGCGCTGGTATGACGACGCGATCCCAGAGTCCTTGAGCGCACGTGCCCACGCGCGGACATGACCCGGCTGAAAGGCGCTGAGAGAGCGCGATCCGATGTGCGGGAAGGCATGCAGCCGGAACCGCAGCTCCATCGCCACGATCGTGGCTGCGTCCGTCGTCTGCGAGGCGAGCCATTGCGTAGCGAACTGCTGAAACGTGACCTTCCCCGCCGCTGGGTCAACGTACTGCCCGCGGGTCATATCGGCCGCCATCTGCGTCAACCACGCCTCCGCAAGGCGCTTTTGCTTGTCGGGGAACGAGCGGCTACGTTCGGTCCCGTCCGGCGCCACGTAGCGGGCGCGATAGCGCATGCCCGTTCCGTAGCGCTCGGTCTTCACGCGCGCGGTCTTCCCGGCAGGGTTCAACACGGTCTTGTACCAGCGGTCTTGGATGTGGCCGGCCATTTGAGGCGGTGCCCCTTTCTCTGCATGAACCAGGGGCGACCGCACTGCGGTCGCCCCTGGTGGTGTGGTCGCGTCAGGCCGCTGCGCGGTCGACGTCCTTGAGCCGTGTGACGTAGGCCCGTACTTCGGCGGGGTCGTAGCGCAGGTGTTTGCCAACGCGGAAGCCGGGCGGTCCTGTGCGCTTCTTGCGCCAGGCATAGACGGTCTCCAGCGGCACACCGAATAGGTCGGCGATGTCGTCGGGGGTGAGGTACCGGTCGGGCAAGCCGCCCCGGAGGGTGGCGCGGGGGTCGGGTTGAGCGGAACGGGTTCGGCTCATGGGGTCCTTGGAAGTCGTTGGCTTCGGGGCTCGGGAGGACGCGTGTGTCCGAGGTTCGGATTTCTGCGTCACAACGTCACGTGCGTCATTCGACCTTCTGACCTGCGGCTATCGGTGACGGAGCGCGGTTGGAGTGCGTCACCGCCGCGTCACCTGCGTCACGGCGACGTGACGCAGGTGACGCACGATGACGCAGACGATTCGGCTCTGCGTCACGCCTGTTCCGGCAGGTCAGGGGCCGGTTTCCGGTGCTTGTGACGCGGGTGACGCAGCGTTCCCCTACTTAGGAAAAAAAGGGGGGGGTGGTGTCTGTATGTTGTGCGCGGCTCAGGACGTGAAGAAGGAGCCGCTGCGCGGCGCGTCCTTGGGGCGGCGCGCTGCGCCGAACAGCAAGAGGAGCACGCCGGCCGGGTTGGGCCGGGTGCTCTTCTTGCTGTTGAGCGGTGACCTTGGGTCAGAACGCGGCTTCCTGCTGCGGCTCGGGCGCTCCGACGGGGTCGGAGAGCTCGATGTAGCGGGCCTCGCGGGTGCGCCCCCAGTCGACGATCAGGCCGCGGGCGGCGAGGGTGGGCTGAAGGCGCTTGAGCCGGTCGGAGAGCACTTTGCCAGTGGTCGGCCACCCCTTCGGCAGAGGCCGGCAGTCCTCGCCGCTGTACAGACGGGTGAGGCGGTGCAGCCATTCCGCGGACGTCATCCGCTCCTGCGCGCCGGTCTGCATGCTGGCTGCGTACTGGAGCACGGTCTGCGCGAGCAGGTCTCCTTCGATCACGTCGTCGTTCAGGTCGTCCAGCCCGGCCCGGTAGGCCGCCAGCGCTCCCAGGCCGGTTGCCTCGTCGAGTTGGGCGCACAGGTGGGCGAAGTCCGCCATGCGCAGGTCGGTGGGCGTCTCGGCGGTGGCGGCACGGACCTTGACGGTCAGGTCCAGCAGGGAGCCGAGCACGATGGGCAGGACTTCGGCGTACTCCGCCCACAGTTCCGCTTCGGTGCGCCGCACCTTGGGTCGTTCAAGCCGGAGCGGTAGGAGGCGTTCGGCGAGGTCGGGGCGGATGACGCCGACGTCGATGCCGGTCAGGAGGAGGGGGCGGCGGTAGCGGGCTCGGAAGACGTCTCCGTCGGTGAACAGGGCGCGTTTGACGCTCTCGGCTCCGGTGACGATGCAGCACATGGCGTCGGACAGGTCCGGGGTCATGTGGGAGAGGTTGTCCAGGGCGGTGACCCACCCGGCGGCGACTGCCGCGATCAGGTTGTCCTCGTCTTTCGGGGCGCGGCGAAGGTCACTGCTCATACCTTCGATGATCCGGATGAGCATCCGCCCGCCGGTCGACTTTCCCGCCCCTTGGGGGCCGGTGAGGAAGGGAGCGGGGACGGGCACGGAGGGTTCCAGGCAGCCGATCAGCCAGGCCATGGCCAGGCATTCGGTCTCTGCGGTGGCGAAGTTGCAGAGCCTGAACAGCAGGTCGATGCCCTTGCCGTTGGTGTCCTTGGCGGGCAGGGGCAGTTCCCCGGTGAGCTGGGTGCGCCGCCAGCACACCTCAAGCGGATCGGGGATCGCGATGTCCCAGCCGATGGGGTGGATGCGGACGGACTGTCCGTCGTCGCGGCCCAGGTCCAACCACGTCGCCCCGTCGAAGCCGGGCGCGACGCGGATGTGGATGGGCTGCACCTGCTCGGTGAGTGCGAGTGCTTCGATCAAGTCGAGTGCCTCCTTCATCGCGGTGCCGTTGAACACGCCGAGTCCGTCACGGAACAGGCCGACCATGAGTTCCTGCCGGTGGCTTCCGGTCGTGCCCTGGGAGCGGATGGGGCGTGCCACGGGGTGGCCTTTGCGCTGGGCGTAGACGGTTCCGTCGGCGGTGCGGAAGTAGCGGAAGCGCTCTTGCGCATAGTCCGCGATGACCTTCCGGGCCGGGTTCTTCTCGTCGTCCTCCATGGTCAGAGCCCCAACCGGTTGCGGGCGTTGGTCCAGGCGTCGGTGCAGTGCCGGGCCGTTTCGCCCTTGGCCTGCGCGGCGGTGAATAGCCGCGCGATGTGGTCTTCGGTGAGGCAGCCGCACCGGCCGTGCGTGGAGAGCACCGCCAGGAAGGCGCGGTAGACGGTGCTGTGTACGCCGCTGGTGGCCTCGGTGATGCGCTGCTCGGCCATGGCGATGCCGCGCTCGAGGAAGGCGGGCGTGCGGTGGCGGCACTCACCGCCACCGGCCGGCGCGGGCACCGTGACGGGCGAGAGCGCGGGCCCGGCCGGGGCAGGCTTGCTCGTGGCGAGCGCGCGCACGGCATCGGGCAGGACGGTCGGGGTGCCGGTGCCGGGACCGAGCCAGCGGGCGTAGGACATCGTGGACTTGATGTCCACGCCGGGCCGCACGCCGTTGGCGGAGGTCATGGCCCCGAGGTAGAGCCAGTGCTCACCGCGGGTGGTAGGCACGGTCTGCGTGGCGGGCAGGTGCTCGCGGGCCCACGCGATGGCGTCGGCGTTGTCGAGGTCCACGACCGTCAGCCCGGCGCCGCCCGGGTGGTAGGCGACCGCGGCCGCGCCACGCCAGGCACCGGCCCATTCCGTGGAGGTGAGGGTCTCTGGATCGGCGGTGGCGGCGGCCCAGCCGTGGCAGGGTCCGGGGCAGGCGCAGGGGCCGGGGGTCTTCATGTGGGGGCGCCCGCCGCACGAGGTGTACAAGCAGGCGAGGCAGTTGGCGAAAGGCACCTTGCCCTTCCTCAGCGGCAGCACGGGCAACCCGGAGGCTGCCAGGGCCAAGGCG
Organism: Streptomyces sp. NPDC019396; assembly: GCF_040632375.1. Classification (NCBI taxonomy): domain Bacteria; kingdom Bacillati; phylum Actinomycetota; class Actinomycetes; order Kitasatosporales; family Streptomycetaceae; genus Streptomyces; species Streptomyces sp. NPDC019396. Next base: position 439,952 of record NZ_JBEYBS010000001.1, read on the forward strand.
GTACGCAGGTGCTCTCCCCGGATGTCGGAGGATTGGGTCATGCTGAGAGACCTCCACAGGTCTGTTGATGGCAGGTGGACAAGGGCGGCCCCGGTTCTTGGCGGAATGGGGGGCCGCCCTTGGCGTAGCTAGGACTGGTTGCGGGCGTCGCAGAAGTCGCAATCGCAGTCGTCGTCGTGCGGGCAGTCGCAGCCGCAGGGGTGACCGGCGCCGATGCAGGAGCACTGGCACATGCCCTCACCGCACGGCTCCTCCTCAGGCCCGTTCTCAGGACCGCTGTAGGTGAGCGGGCTGACGGCGCTGTGCGCGAGATCCAGGCATTGGGCGAGGCCACGCGCCTGTTCCATGCCGGTGATCAGGAATTCCTGGACGTTGGAGACGTGTCGCGCCGGGTCCTGGCCGTCGGCAGATCCCAGGTGCCCGAGGGTGGTCAGAGTGTCGAGCGCGGTGCCGATCTGCTCGATGGCCTGCGGAAGCCGCTGCGCCAGGATCTTCAGCGCCGCGATGGCGTCGTAGGCCTCCCCCGGGTACGTCAGGCCCGGAGTCCCGGGGCGGGGAAGGGTGCGGTGGTTGAACTCGCGGATGGCTTCGGCCGCCTCGCGGGTGAGCTGGGCGGGTTCGACGGTGGTGGTCGTCATGCTGCCTCCAGGTCAGTCGTGCAGGTGGGTGTGGGAGCGGGCGAACGTTCCCCGGGTGTGGGTGGTGACGTGGGTGTTCTTGGTGACCGGCCCGGTGTAGACCGCCTTGCAGACGGAGCGTCGGGCGCGGGCGAATGCGGCGCCGATGGAGAGCGCGGCGAAGGCGATGCCGGAGAGGAGGACGCCCATGCAGACGATGCCGGTCACCGACATGGAGGCGAATCCCTTCAGCACGAGCCAGACGCCGCAGCCGATCCCGGTGGTGCCGGCGCCGATGCCGATGGAGGCGACCGCGGTTCCGGCGGCCCAGGCGGGCACGGTCCGGCGATCGTCCTGCCAGACCGGCGGTGCGTCCCCGACGTTCGGGGGCTCGGTGGTGTCTCGGTAGGACGTCGGTATGGGCGCCGTGGGCGGGGTGGGGCGGTAGATGTCGTTGATGATGCGGCGGGCTTCGGCGTTGGCTCCGGCGTCGCTCATGCGCGGCCACCAGTCGGCCGGCGGGGTGCGGGTCTCGCTCACAGCCGTGCCTCCCTTCGGTGGGTTAGGTGATGTTGGATGCAGCGTTGATGAGGGCCTGTATGGCGGAGCGGATGGCGGTGGAGGCTCCGGTGTCAGCGGTGAAGAACCCGAAGAGGAACACCGCGAGCGCGGCGCCCGCTCCGACGTAGCGGGAGCGGATGAGGACGAAGGTGATGAGCCCGAAAAGGGCGACGGCGGACAGGGTGACGATCACGAACGGGCCTCCCGGGAACGGCCGGCGGGCAGCACCCGAACCGGGGTACTACCCGCCGATGGCTTGTCGTCTTGCTTGTCGCTTGTCTTGTCGTCTCGCTTGTCTTGTCGCTTGTCGCCTTCCAGGTCACAAGCCGTTTTCGACCCCCACGACGCCCCGAGGAGGGGTGTTCGTGTGGGGCGAGTGACAAGCGACAAGCACTATCCGCCCGGGGGCGGTTCGGGGGTGTGGTCGCGGTGGACGTAGCGGGCTTTGGTGCCCTCCCCGACCCGCACCGCGGTGCCGTCCTCGGCCCACGCTTTGAGCCATCCCACGACCGTTTGCCGGGTGGTGCCGTACTCATCCGTGAGGGCGCGGGCGATCGCGGATGCCCCGGTGCCGTCCGGCCCGGCGGCGAGGAGCGCGGCGAGCGCGGCCCGCTGCGCGGGGCTGTCCTGCTCCGGCTCCCTGCGCAGTGCGGAGAGGTTCAGCCTCGAGGATGCGGGCGGCGGGCCGTCCGGGTCGGGGGCGGTAGCGAACTGGGCGTCGATCTCCTCACGGAACCGGCGCAACAGATCGTCCTCCCCGCCCTGCTTCCCGGCCCGGTCGGTGCGGTGGGCGGACAGGTTCAACCCACCCCCGGCACTGGGCGCGGACTGGTCGGTGCCGGTCGTATCGGGAGTGAGGTCGCGCATCCACGCGGTCCGCTCTACATCCCACCGGCGCGCGTAGTCCGTACCGGCCGCGTTCGCGGACACCGTGTCCAGACGCGGGTGGCGGTCGCTGGTGGCGATGGTGATGTCGCGGATCTGGGAGGGCTTGATCCGCCATGCCTTGAACAGCGCGCCCGGGGATTCGGGGGTGCCCATGAACCCGGCGCCCTTGAACGGCGCCTGATCCACGCGCAAGCCCCGGCGCCCCGGGAACATCTTGGACAGGTCCATGCCCTCGGTCTCGCCGCCGGTCAGGGCGACGCGGACCTTGGCCTCTCGGCGGATCATCAGGTTGCCCAGCACGCTGCCAGTCGCCCCGAGGGCGGTGATGATCGTGCGTCCTCCCATGGAGCGGTGCATGCGGATGAACTCCAAGATGCGGTTGGCGAGTTCCTTCATCCGCCGATCGGTGGAGACGAGGATCTCCGCGCCCTCGTCGATGACCAGCATGATCTGCGGGATCTTCGCGCTCACCGGCAGCAGGTCGGTGTCGTGCTTGGCCATCAGCTCCTGGTAGGCGCGCTTGCGGTGCAGTCCGACCGCGATCGCCGCGTCCAGCAGCTTCAGCGCCTCCTCATACGTGCCGGCGAGCCAGTCCACGCCGGGCCGCACCGGATTCCCGTCCGCCTGCTTCAACTCGCCCCCGAGGGCGGGGCGCACCCAGGGCAGGCCGGCCGATCCGGCGTTCAGGTCGATCACCCACGTGAGGACATCTTCGGCACGGGCGAGTCCGGCCAGGATCGTATGGAGCATGTTCGTCTTGCCCGACCCGGTCGGCCCGACCACCAGCGCGCACTGCTCGCGCAGGTAGGCGAGCACGTCATCACCATTGGTCCGGAACCCCCAAGGGATGCCGGTCAGGATCGACAGCGGCGTGTAATCCGTGGGGTACTCGCGCGGTTCGGCGAGGACGTTGCGGGTGGTGACATCCACGATCGCCCGGCCCTGGTGGGCGCCGGGACCGACCGCGGCGGTACAGCCGTGCGGCAGCTTCGCATCCGCCGACAGGGCCGCGGCGTACTGGGCGATGCGGTCGTAGGTGATACCGCCCTGCGGTTCGAGATCCAGGGAGTAGCCGTTGCCGGTCTCCCACATCTCCACCGCCAGCACGCGCACGGTGATATTGCAGATCCGGCGGATCCGCTCCACCCACTCCGCGGCGATCTGACGCCGCTCCGCACTCATCTCCAGCGCGACCTGACGCCGCTCAGCCGCCAGGACCTCCTCCTCACGGGCCTCCTCATAGAGGGCGACAGACCGCGCACCGGCACCCATCCCGACGCCGATCGTGGCAAGCGAGCCGAGCGCCGCCCAGGACAGGGGGCCGGTGGCCATGGCCCACGTGGTCCATCCCGCGCCGACCAGCCACGATGCGGCCTTGAAGGCGAGGGTGCGGCCCGCGTTGCGGACCTTCAACCCGGCGACGGTGTGCCCGAGGGCGCCAGCACCACCGACCGCCATGGCCCACGCGGGCGGCATGGACAGGGCGGCGCCGGTGGTGGCGACGGCCAGGGCTCCGGTCGTGGCGGACAGAGTGCCGGTCACGGGGCCGTGACCGGCACTCCAGTCCAGCACCGGGCCACGGTCCGCCTGCCTCTTCTTCTTTGCGGCAGTGGTGGCCTTCATGTCAGACGTTCCAGCCCTTCTCGGCTTCCGGGCCGTTGCGGGGGTCCTCGTGGCGGGCGATGTCCTGCTCGTGGGCCTGCCGGAACAGCGGACCCATGTCCTCAGCGACCGCGACCGCGGACATCAGCGCGCCGAAGATGTCGTTGAAGCCGTCCGCTACCTCCTTCTCCAGCGGGAACTCACTGTCCGCGCGCTCCGCGAGGGTCTTCATCACGTTCGCCACCGACGTGAGCGCGGCCGGGAGTCCCTCGACCATGGCGAGGATCTCCATGGCATCCTCGGGGTCGTAGGACTGTGCGGCCTGCTCCATCTCGGCGGCGTGCTCTTCGAACTGGAACCCGGACACGTGCTCTCCTTCACTACTCGATGACGGGTGATCGCTGTGGTTCGGGACAGGCCCGGCCGGGCGCTCCACCCGGTCCCCCAGCCCATCGGTGGTGTCCTTGGCGGCTTCCTGCTCTGCCGCGTCCTCCGCTGCGGCCTGCTCCTCGCGGATCGCCGCATCGCGCTCGGCACGCTCCTCGCGGGCCGCACCTGTCAGCCGCCGGTAGAGGCGCCTACCGGGGTGGACCAGCCAGGGCAGGCCCAACTTCCGCCCAAGCGGGCTCGCCAGGAACCCGAGCAGGCCAATCGGGAGCGCCAGCAGGGCGCCCAGGACGCGGCGCCCGTGGAAGCGGGCCGCGGACCGGCGCAGCGCCTTCCTCGCGGCCCGCCGGGCAGGAGCCTTACGCACGGCCGAACGCCCGGCGGACACCTTCCGCGCGGTGGCCGCATCCCTGCGCGCCCGCTGCTTCGCGATAGCCGCCTGCTTCACCGCACGCGCCTTGCGGCCCGCACCCCCGAGCATCCGGCCCGCCAGACCACCCGACCGCGCCCGCGCCTTACCGGCAGCACCGGGCTTGTTCGCGCTGGCCTTGGACTTGTTCGGCTTCGGGGTGTTTCGGCGAGCGTCGGCCACCGCGCGCCGGGCCGCGGACGTCTGCTCCCGCTTCTGCGCGCGGGATGCACCGGCCTGCTTCTGCGCCTTGCGCAGCGCCTTGACCTGCCCCGCCATGGACAGCACACCCGCCGCACCACCGCGACCGCCACTATTGAGCCCGGAGGGCTTGTTCAGAGAGACCGGCGTACGGTTCTTGCCCGCCCCAGACCGACCCTGAACAGCCCCGCCGCGACCCGAACCGGCGCCCGGTCCGCGCCGACTCTGCCCGGGGACCTTGCCCGAACCGCCAGCTATACGGCCACCGGCTGAACTGGCCTTCCGCCCAGCCGTACTGACTCCGGCGGAACGGTGGCGAGCGGCGTGCTGACGGGCCGCGGAACGCGCGGCGGCCCGGCGTGCGGCCTGCCTCGGACGCGGGTTGCGGCTGCGGTAGGAGGCGAGCGTGCCGAACACGACTACGCCGGTTGCGGCGACCGCCGCGGCGATCGGCCCGCCGGCCAGCCCCGCCGCGGCGATCGTGGAAACGGTCGCGTTCGCACCCGACAGGGCCAGCGGGGCCACCGGCCAACCACCGGGCGCGTCCTCTACTTGCCTGTTCTTTTGCTCATCCGCTCGGTCCGCAGCCTGTGCAGGGGCCGGAGCGGGCGGAGTGTCGGTCGTGGCAGGGGCCACTACTGCTTCCGTACTGGTGTCGGTCATGCTGAAGGCACTCCTTCCGGAGTGAGAAGCAGGACCCGAACGCACCGGTTAGAGGGAGGCGTTCGGGTCCTGCGCTTGTGTGGGGAAGGCGCTGTTCAGACGGAGTGGTGGGTGGGATGAGCCGCGGCGACTTCCTGCCAGCGGCGGTTGTCGGCGGCGCTTCCGTTCTGCACGCGGACTTCGAAGGTGCAGCCGGTCGCGGTGCAGCGGTGCCGCGTGCTCGACCAGGCCTCTTCCGCGCGGATCAGCAGCCACAGCGCGGACGACAGCACCGACAGCACACACGGCGTGATCAAACCGATCGGCACGCCGTACGCGTGCAGCTGCACGGCGATCCAGGCGGCCACCGTGCCGGCAGCGGCGATGAGCGCGGCGCTCGTGATCCGGCGCCGGGTCGGACTCTGTGCCATGAAGGGAACTCCCAGTTCAGAGAGGGATGTCAGGTGGCGCGCTGTTCCTCGGGGGCGGCGCAGGAGCCGCACATGCCCAGCGAGGGCGGGATGACGTATCCGGCGTCGCGGCGACACTCGGGGCAGATACGGCGGGCGGTGTTGGCCTTGGCCAGGGCCGCCCACCGAGCCGGGGTCATCGGCCGCACCGGCTTCGCAGTGTCAATGCGGTACAGGTAGGCGACCAGCGGGCCGCGCCGACGTCGGCGGGGGCGTTCGAGCTGGGCGGCTACCTCCTGTCCGCCGGGCCGTAGGCCGAGGGCGCGGAGTTGGCGGCGGGTGGCGTAGCCCTCGGGAGCCAGGCGCCAGCGGTAGGCGGGCAGGGTCACGACGTGCTCTCGGCTGCCATGAGGGTGGTCCACGCCTCCCGCACGCGGTCCTCAGCGCCCTTGAAGCCCTGTCCGCGGAACTCCGTCGCGGCCTGCCGGTACGACAGCGGCGGGTTCTGCGAGTGCCGCAGGAACCGCAGCACCACCACCAGCTGCTCATCCGAGAGCGTGGCCCCCGGCTCGGGGACCGTCACACCCGCGACCATCGCCACGTCCGCGAGCGCCACGGCCGGGAGATGAACCTCCTCATCCCCTGACTGCCCGGTGTCCTCGGTGGGCAGTTCGGCATCCGGCGTCACGCTGTCGTCACGCCCGTCGTCACACCCACTCACCGGACCGGGAGGCAGGGCGTTGACCTGCGTGTCTTCCACGCCTCGGGCGGTGTCGGAGGGCGGTAGGGCCGGTGCCGTCGCGGGGGCGGATTCCAGCGGCGTGACGGTCGGCGTCACGGGTGTGCCGAACATGGCGGCCAGAGCGGCATCCGCGCCCTCGGTCACGCGCTCGCGCTGCACGTTCACCAGCCGCGCCCCGAGCGTGACGTCACCCACGCCGACCTTCTCCGCGAGCTTCCACGACTCCCGCTCCGACTGCTCCTGAACCTTGGCGTCGGGGTGGTTGGCGGCACGGGCCCGGTGATAGGCGAGCGCCTGAACCAGCTCAGCCGTCTTGCGTTCGGCCTCCGGGTCGCGGCCATCGCGGTGCACGACGATGCGACGCGCGAGGAACGCGGCGCCCTCGGCGGACACGGACATGCCCATCGGGGTCAGCGCGTAGATGACCATGCGACCCGCATCCGGGGCAGCCATCGCCGACATCCCCGACGCAGCTGCCGGCAGCGCCCACAGCCCGGCACGCACCGGCCACGGGGACGCCTGGCCCAGCATCGTCAGACCGAGCAGGACCAGCGCGAGCACCGCGGTGGCGCCCTCACCGGCCGCGACCGCACCGGCCGCCGTGCCCTTGCCGTACATGTGGCTGATGTTGGAGAACGTGCCGATCGCACCGAACCCGCCGGTCGCCACCATCGGCACGAACGCCGCAGCCAGCACCAGCGCCTGGCCGCGGGTGAGCTTGCGCGGTGACCCCGTTGCGGGAGTGCCGGTCATGCGGCTTCCCCCGTCCCGAGACGATTGGCGACCGTGCGGCGGGCGGCCAGCACCTTGTTCGCGGCCCGGCGCAGACGACGCTGGTCCAGCTCCGACACCGGCCGGTCCAACAGACTGATCTGGACGTCGAGCAAGTCCATCTCCGCATTGATCAGCGGACGCTCCAACTCGATGGCGTGAAGGTCCAGCCAGGAAGGTTCCGCGTCGGGAAGGCCATCGGTAACGGGCTCCTGAACAGCAACGATGAGCTTCATGGGTCGTGTCTCCCTAGCAGTAGGTACGGCCCGAACAGCACCCCCCGGAGTAGCCCCTCCGGGGGGTGCGCGCCGTACAGGGACAGGTCCTCTCGCAGAGCACGAGCGGCCGCGGCTCCCCGACATCTCACGCCGCGTACGGCAGAGGTGTCGGGGACCGTGAGCACTGGTGCTCAGGCAGGGCGTCCACCGCCCCGCGAAAGTTCTGCGGATCGCAGATCACGCAATGCCAGTCACCGCCCCGAAAGGCGGATCCGGGCAGGTCACCCGGCCCGACATGGGCGGTCGGATGGTGACCCGCACCCATCGACCGCCCGAGTGCAGGCGGCTGGGTCGGCACACTGTTGAGTTCGTCGTAGCGCTTGTTCCGGGCCATGCGTCCGGGCGCTATTTGCGCAGGTCAAGCAGGTCGAAGCACGCCGTTCCGCTCCCCTACCGGAGTGCGTTTGGCATGAACTCAGATTGACCCATGTCAATCTGCGTGTCAAGCACGTGCCCTGAAGGAGCCGGGATTGACCTAGGTCCAGCTACTCTCGGAGCTATGGATTCGAGCCCCAACGCCCCTAAGCCCACGGCCAAGGACATCGCAGCGAGATTCCGCAGGGAGATCGGCGACGGTGAGCGTGAAGCAGGAACACGCCTGCCGGCCGCACGCCAGCTCGCGAAGGAGCTTGGTGTCCAGCTCATGACGGTTCAGAGTGCGTACGGCCAGCTTCGGGACGAAGGGCTGATCCTCACCCAGCAGGGGCGCGGTACTTTCGTGCGCGACCCGTCCGTACCACTCGGCACCGAGCCGGGCAGCAGCCCGGCGTACACCGCGCTCGCCGACGAACTCAATTCGATCCATGACGCCCTCCGTCTGCTCGGAGAGCGCCTGGACCGCCTTGAGCGCGTTGTGGGCGCTGAACGCCCGCCCGCTCGATAAGGATGTCCGTACGTCGCAAGAGTCGATCGGCGATCGCCCGCGCGTCCTCCAAGCTCGCCTTGATCAAGGCGAGCTCGGCCGCCGACATGCCGCTCAATGCACCATTCGGAACGCTGATCCCTGACATGCCTAAGAGCATGCAGCCGCCAACGCCAGAGGACCCGGACAGACTGTCCGGGTCCTCTTTCCTTGCAGGTCAGGAGTATTGACTAATCGTCACTCCATCGCTGACTCCACCGCGTTCAGTACGGCATCCCACGGCAGAGCGCGTCCCGACGGGGCTTCACGGGGCTCGTAGAGCGGCCATACGTCCGGCCCGTAGACGAGCGAGACGCCCGCCGCACGCAGGGCCTCAATGTGCCCGGTCCATGCAGGGTGGCGAGCGTGCGCGGCGTTCACCCTCGGGAAGACGACCACGGGGAGATTCGCCGTCCCAATCGCTTCCCCCACCTGCGTGAGGGCTTGGTTATCCATCAAGCCCAGGGCGAGCTTCGCGACCACATTGGCCGACGCGGGCGCTACGACGTAGCAGTCCACCGGAGGGTGCGGGCTCGCATCCCGCGGGCCCCGTGGCGCATCGCGCACCGGGAGGCCGGTCATCTTCTCCAAGCGGTCTGCCTCACCGTTCTCACGGAGCCAACGCCCAGCCGTCGGCGTGAGCGTCACCGCTACCTGCCACCCCCGCTGTATCGCGGGCTCCACCAGACCCGTTCGGAGTACCTCTACGCCTCCGGCTCCCGCGCCGACGACTCCAAGGACTCCGCGTTCCCCTGAACTCACTGCACCGCCCTGCACCGTTGAGCCATCACGAACACTTCGGATGAGCGTGAGCCACCCGTCACGGGTGCCTGCTTGATCAAGTCGCGCAGGGTCTCGCGCACCCTCGGATTGTTGCGTACGAGCTGGGGCGACGTGCGCTCCGCGATCCGCAGCTCACTGAACGCGTCGTCTCCCTGACCAGCCAGGGAGAGAGCACGGGCGTAGTCGATCCGGTGCGAGACGCTGCGTTCTTGCGGCATGTGGTCGACGTTGATTCGACCGTGCTCCACCACGTACGTCACGTTGTCGAGGTCCAACTCAATGGAGAGCCTGTGAAGCAACACGTTCGTGGGGCCGAAGCCGGTTTGCCAGTAGTTCTCATCCGAACCGAGATCCTCGGCAAGCTGGTCCGCACGGCTCAGCAGGCTCGTAGCAGTCCCGCGATCCTGGTGGCGTGCCGCGGCAACAGCTGTTCGCAGGTGAATCATGCCAAGCAAGCTCAGCGCCTCAGGGTCGTTGCCCTCAACGCGGGACGCCAACCACCGGGCAGTAGTGTTCCCCAGTTCCAGAGCGTCGTCGTAGCGACCGTTGGCCAGTAGCGCGTGCGCACCGGAACGCGCGGCCGACGCGAGTACGAGCGGGTTCTCCGACGCGTCAGCCGCTTGCATCGCCCGTTCAGCAGCGAGCCACGACATGTCGGACTCGCCGATCTTCGCGAGGGTCGTAGCCGCGAGGTGGTGGGTTCGGGCGGAGACTGCCCAGCAGTCGTATCGGTCTCCTTCCCTCCGAGCCGCGCGGTCCTCCAACTCCTGGGCAGTTTGAAGGAGACCAGGAAGAGCCGCGATGACGCTCCCGAGTCGGCCGCCTTGGTAGTCGTTCCACGCATGCTCGACTCGTACAGCCACGGGCGCGGGGGTAGGAAGCTGAGTCTCCACCCCCGAGCCGAAGAGTACCCGCGAGAGGCGCCGGGGGCTCATGAGCGCATCGCGGACGGCCGGCACATCGTCCTGCTGCTTGTCGTCCTCTAGAAGGACGGCCTGCCCGAGCAGGTCCCCGAGGGAAACGCGCAGGATGCGCGAGAGCTCGGAGAGCATGTCGATACGCGGCGGCTTGCGTCGGCCCGTCTCAATCTTCGCGAGCCAGTCGGTGCTACGGCCGACCAGACCTGCAAGCACCTCTTGTGTGTAGCCGCGGCGCTTCCGGTAGAAAGCGATCCGCTCGCCGATACTGAGGTGATCTCCAAGACCACGCATTGCGTGCTGCCTCCTGCTACTTGAAGGGGCCTGCTTCACGGTACAGATGGCGCCCACCAGCGGATAGACGTACATCTGCCGGACTGAATTCAGGGTCGAAGGCGAGGCATCAGACTGCCCGGACCGTCTGCCCGGGCAATCTTCATCGCCATGGATGCCGTCCACGCGGGGCCAATGCACCCCGCTGTAGGCCGAGCGGATATGCGACGGAGTGATGAACGGGGTCTTCACGGGGCGGACGCCGTCTAGACGAGTCATTCCGAATGATCAGTGGTCGTACGCGATCAGTGATCGTGTGACCGGCTGGCGGGTCTTGTGGTTGTGCCAGATCGCGGCGGCCATCGCGAGGATGCGCTGGGCGACGCGGATGGCGACGCCCTCGAAGGTCCGCCCGCCGTGCTGCTCCAGGTCGAGCTGACCCTTGAGGGTGTCGTTGACCGACTCGATCAACTGCCGCACCGACTTGAGGAGGCTCTCGCCCTTGCGCTTCTTCTCGCGCTTGAACGAAGGCCGCAGCAGTTCCGCTCCCCGGAAGGCCAGATCGGCCTCGAACTCCTTGGACGCGAAACCCTTGTCCGCGATCACCAGCAGCCCCGGCCGGTCGGCGGCCAGGTGCGGTTCGCGGTCCAGCATCGCGGCCAGCACCTCCCGCTCGTCCACCTTCGGGTTCGTCAGCGCCCACAGGATGGGCATCCCGGTCGGGGTGCAGACCAGGTACAGCCGCAGGCCCCAGAAGAACCGGGAGTGCGAGGCGCAGTATCCGTATCCGGCCCAGCCGGCCATGTCCGACCGCTTCACCGTCGGACGCGAGCGGCCGCACTCCACCGGCGTGGAGTCGACGATCCAGTGGTTGTCGAACCAGAAGTCCGTATCCACTGCAAGCATGCGTATCGCATGCTTGACCAGCGGCAACGCGGCCCGCAGCCGCTTGTTCCAGCCCGGTTGCTTCGGGACGTACGGGAACATCGCTCCCAGCCGCGAGTGCACGAACCGCAGCCAGCGGGACTCGGACGTGAACCCCAGCAGCGCCTGGGCGACGGCGAGGCAGACCAGCTCGGAGTCGGTCAGCCGGGGCGGACGGCCCAGCCATCGGGTACCTCCGATCTCGTCATCGATCTTCACGTACAGTTCAGTCAGCAGGGCGTCCAGCTCATTCGTCACAGAACGATCTTGGACGCCCTGAGGCTTATTCACGGGGTGTCACCAGCCCTTCTTGTAGAAGGCGAGGGCGGTGACGGTTTTGGCGACGAGGGCGAAGCGGGTGAGGGGCCGCGGTAGCGGGTGGCGAAGATCTTCCAGTTCTTCAGGTGTGCGATGGCTCGTTCGACCGCGGCTCGGAGC